>JAGWPE010000131.1 GCA_028870635.1 Gammaproteobacteria bacterium
CGTTCCGCGCCTGCAGAGGTCGTTCCCCGCGCAGGACCCGGACCACCTCCTCACTTGCTTTGCGCCGCAGGTCCCGCAACGAGGCATCGGACGAGAAGGCGATGTGCGGAGTGAGGATGACATTGGGCCGCAGCAACCCGGGCGGAACATGCGGCTCATCCTCCAGCACATCCAGCGCCGCGCCCGCGAGCCTTCCGCTCTCGAGCGCATCGACGAGTGCATTCGTGTCGACCACGGCACCGCGGCTCACGTTGATGAGGAAGGCGCCGGGCTTCATGAGCGCAATCCGCTCGCGGCCGAGCAGATGGTGGGTTGCAGCGGTGAGCGGCACGTGAACGATCACGGCATCGGAGCGGCGCAGGAGGTCCTCCAAAGTCGTCTTCTCGATTCCGTCGATACTCGTGTGAGCATTGCGCGCGTGCGCCAGCGCGCGCACTCCAAAGCCGCGCAGCTTCTCGGCTGTCCGCCGTCCCGTGCGCCCCAGGCCGATGATGCCGCAGGTCAGATCGCGCACGCGCCGCAGCCGCGCGCTCGCGGGCTCCCAGCGCGCGGCTTTGACCTCCCGATCGAAGTGAACGAGTCCCCGGGCCCAGGCCAGCAGCATGCCGACCGCGTGGTCGGACACCTCCTCGATGCAGTAGTCCGGTACGTTCGTGACCCAGATACCGCGCCTGGTGGCTTCATCCACTGCAATGTTGTCGAGCCCGACTCCGAGACGTGCGATGACGCGCAACGGGTCACTGGCCGCAACCGCAGCGGCGCTCACCGGCGCCCAGTTGGTCATGATGGCGGCCGGCTGGTGCTCCATCGCCAGCCCGGCAATCACATCCGCCGAGGCGGCCTTGGCCGGGCCGGTAACGAGCCGAAAACCGGCGCTCTCGATGACGCCGGCCTCGATGGTAACGTCAGGCCAGGCGTAGTCCGTGAGGAGAACGGTCGGACGGAAGCTCATGTGGCCGAAAGGCGATTCTGCATCGGCCGATTATATTCGAGCGCCACTCGAGCCCGGCGGGAGTTGAATCCCGTGCCTCGTTTTCGGGCACGGGATCGTTGCCTGCCCGGTCTTTGCCCTATTTACCGCCGCGCCGCATGGCCGCCCGGCCGAGCACCACGCCGAACTCCTTCTCACCCTCGCCGCGCGCCAGCGCCTCGAGCATGGAGTCGCGGATCACGCTGCCCACGGGCATCGGTGTCGTGACGGCCTCGGCCGCAGCCAGCGCGAGACGCACGTCCTTGAGCCCCAAGCGCGCTTTGAAGCCTGCCGGCTCGAATCGGGCATCGGCGATGAGGCGTCCATAGCCCTGATACACCGGTCCGGGAAAGAGACTCTGACCGACGAGCTCGAACAGGTCGCGCGCCTCGATGCCGTAGCCCGCGGTGAGCGCGGCGGCCTCTCCCATCGACTCGATCGCCGCGGCCAGCATGAAATTGACCGCGAGCTTGACGACGTTGGCCTGTGAGGGCCGCTCGCCGAAACGCCAGACCTTCTGCCCGACGGTCCCCTCGAGCAGAGGCTGCACGGACTCGACGGCCTGCCGCGCGCCGGCCACGAGGACAGTCAGCCTGCCGGCTGCGGCTGCGTCGGGGCGGCCGAGCACGGGAGCGGCGACATAACCAACTCCGCGCTCGTGATGGCGCTCCGCCAGCTCATCGCCGAGGGCCGCCGAGATCGTGGCCATGTTGACGTGAATGCGGGTTGCGCCCGCTGCGGCGCGCGCGAGCACGCCGCTGTCGAGCAACACGGCCCGGGTCACCTGATCGTCGCTGAGCATGGAGAATACGACATCGCCGCGGAACGCCTCTTCGGCGGTGGCGGCGACCTGCGCGCCCCGTTGCGCGAGCCGGCGCGCGGGCTCCGGCGAGCGGTTCCAGACCCGCAGGGTGTGCCCGGCCTCGAGCAGCCGGCCCGCGATGGCGCTGCCCATATTGCCGAGCCCGATAAAGCCGATGTTCATGACCGTTCCGCTTTTCTGCGCTCGAAAGCAAGCAAGTAAGCGGCCCAGGGCCGCTCCCTGGGCCGCGAGACTGAACCTGTCATACGGCCGCGCTCGCGCAAAGCGGCAGGATGCCGACTTTGCGCCAATAGACTAGTTGAGCTTCCCCTCCCGGCCGGCCGGCAGGATCATTCCGACCATGGATTCCTCGCCCTGCTTCCAGGCGTCGAGGCGCACGCGCTGCAGGAAGTCATCCAGCTCCATCCACTGCCAGCCTTCCCAGACGCCCTGCTCCACTCGCAACAGAATCATTTGACGATTCATACGAGCCTCCTACAACCCGAAGGTGGTGAAAAGGCCGGCGGGAGGATTGTCCCGCCGGCAGGAGTCCCAGCGTGCCGGGGGTTGATTGTGGCACGGTGGGTGGGGGAGATGTTTTGCGGTTGATGGGCTTGGCGAGCAGATAGCGATCGCCCAGCCACTCGATGGCCTTGGCCCTCGCGGCGCTGTAGTCCACAACGTGCGGCTGCGGCCGCTCGACTTTGCTCGTCTGCTGCATGACCTGGCTCTCCTATCTGAATTGACGCTCGGCCTCGTGCCGCAGTTCCTATAGTCGGGCCTGGCGGCGTGAACTCAACCGTCGGGCTCTCCCCCGAAAGAGAGGGGCCGGGAGCTCCCCGCCGGGGGAGTTTTCCCGACAAATCAATGACTTATGTCATCACGCGCGAAGCGTCCCGGCACCCGACCATCAGCATTGCAGCCCATGAGAGCAGCCTGACATCGGCCGCAGCGCGGCTCAATGCGAAAAGCCTCTGCGTTCGTGCAGATTGGGTGCCTTTTCGGCTTCGAACGCCTCCTTGCGGTCGAAGGCCTCGCGCGCGGCATCGATCTCGGCCAGATGACTGCGCGCCCACTCGCCGAGGGCGCTCACCGGCGCATGCAATGACCGGCCGAGCGGCGTGAGCTCATACTCCACGCGCGGCGGCACGACGGGGAAGACGGTGCGCTTCACCAACCCGTCGCGCTCGAGTCCGCGCAGCGACAGCGTCAGCATGCGCTGCGAGATGCCGCCGATCGCGCGCTTGAGCTCGGAGAACCGGTGCGGCTTCTGCGCCAGCATGATGATGATGAGAACGCTCCACTTCTCACCGACTCGGGCCAACACCTGACTGATCTTCGGGCATTCCTCGCTGGGCAGGTGCCTGGCCACGGTTACACCAACTTTACTCGGTCGCATGCGTGTGCCTTCTTGTTTCGGCGTCGGCCGCACTCACATAATTAGCCTCAGTAACAATTTTATACCACCTGCCTGAGGCCAGCCATGAGACTTCTGCACGTCGATGCCAGCATCCTCGGAGAGAGCTCCGTCAGCCGCCAGCTGAGCGCCGCGATCGTCGCGCGCCTGCGCGAGGCGCACCCGGACATCGCGGTGACCTACTATGATCTCGGGACCGAGCCGATCGGCCACTTGACGGGAGCACACCTCGCCGCCGCTCAGGGTCTGTTCGCCGAGAATCCGTCCCTGCAGCAGGATGTGGCGAGGGGACGGCAGGCGCTGGAGGACTTCCTCGGCGCCCACATCGTCGTCATCGGAGCGCCCATGTACAACTTCTCGGTGTCGTCCCAGCTCAAGGCCTGGATCGACCGCCTGGCCGTCGCCGGCAAGACTTTCCGTTACACGGACAAGGGTGCTCAGGGGCTGGCCGGCGGCAAGAAGGTCATCGTCGCCTCATCGCGCGGCGGCTTCTACGGCCCGGACACGCCCGCGGCTCCCCTCGACCATCAGGAGACTTATCTGCGCGGCATTTTCGGCTTTTTCGGCATTACGGACATTGTCTTCGTCCGCGCCGAGGGCGTGAACGTCAGCGCGGAGCAGCGCAAGGCGGCGATCGTCGCCGCCAGGGCCGAGGCCGCCGGGCTCGCCGCGTGAGACGCGAGCCTTGATGCGGCCCCCACATTGAACTTCGTGAAGTTCCGCCGCGGGGCGGACAGGAGGATCTCATGAACACGCAGTCAGTTCGCGGCGTCTCGCGGGTCGTGCGCGGCATGCCGACTTCCGACGGCGCCGGCGTCAAGCTGACGCGCGTCATCGGCCAGCCTCGGCTGCCGGACCTCGATCCGTTCCTCATGCTCGATGAGTTCGGGACCGACAACCCCGGCGATTACATCGCGGGCTTCCCGGACCACCCCCATCGAGGCTTCGAGACCGTCACCTACATGCTCGACGGCCGGATGCGTCACCGCGACAATCACGGCCACGAGGGCGTTCTCGTGCCGGGCAGCGTTCAATGGATGACCGCGGGGCGCGGGATCGTCCATTCCGAGATGCCGGAGCAGCAGGAAGGCCGCATGCGCGGCTTCCAGCTGTGGATCAACCTGCCCGCGCGGGACAAGATGACCGCGCCCAAGTACCAGGAATTCGGACCGGAGAGGATTCCGTCCGCCGACCTCGGGGACGGAGCGCGGGTGAAGGTGATCGCAGGCCGGGTGGCGGGAGTCACCGGCCCGATTGCTCAGCCTGCGACCGACCCCATCTATCTCGACGTCGAGCTCGAGCCAGGCGCCAGGCTCTCGCAGCCGCTCGCCCGCGGCCACGCGGCCTTCCTCTATGTCTATGAGGGGTCGGTGCGGGTAGGCGCGGGAGAGTCGGCAGCCACGGTGAGCGCCCATGAGCTCGCGGTACTGGCCGACGGTGACTCAGTGCAGCTCGAAGGCCGCGATCCGCCGCATGACGGCAGAGTCAGCCGCGCGATCCTGGTCGCCGGGCGTCCGTTGCGGGAGCCGGTGGCGAAGCATGGCCCGTTCGTGATGAGCACGCGCGAGGAGCTGATCCAGGCCTTCGAGGACTACCAGAGCGGGAGGTTTTGAAGCTGGCTACGAGGCACACGGATGTGTCCCGCCGCCGCAGGTGCATCAACTAGTCGGCGGCGGCGGACATCGCCGGCTCGGCGAGCTCCTGCCGCTCCTTCTCGTGATCGGCCGCCAGCAGGAGATAGACGGCCGGCACGATGAAGAGGGTGAATATCGTGCCGATCGAGAGGCCGGTGAAGATCACCCAGCCCATCGCTTTGCGTCCGGCCGCGCCTGCGCCGGTGGCGATGACGAGCGGCAGCACACCGAGCACCATCGCCGCGGTGGTCATCAGGATAGGCCGTAAGCGCACCGTCGCCGCCTCGACGATGGCGATGCGCTTGGGCTTGCCGGCGCGCTGCTCGTCGTTGGCGAACTGCACCATCAGGATGCCGTGCTTGCTGATCAGGCCGAGGAGGGTCACGAGGCCCACCTGCGAGTAGATGTTGAGGGAAGTGACGCCGAGGTTGATGAACAGCAGCGCGCCGAACAGCGCCGCCGGCACCGAGACCAGGATCACCACCGGATCGCGGAAGCTCTCGAAGAGAGCCGCGAGGGAGAGATAGACGATGACGAGCGCGAACCCGAAGGTGAAGAGGAAGCTGTTCGAGCCCTCCATGAACTGACGGGAAGCGCCCGAGTAGTCGGCCGTGTAGCCGCTCGGCGCCACCTCCTGCAGCGTCTTCTGCAGGAAGGCGAGCGCGGCTCCCTGCGACACGGCCGGAGAGCCGGCGATGGTCGCGGAATTGAGCTGCTGGAAGTGGTTGATCGACTCCGGAACCGTCTGTCGCTCCAGATGCGCGATGGTGCCGAGCTGCACCAGCGAGCCGTTGGCGGCGCGCACGTATTGGTTGAGCACCTGGTGCGGATTGAGCCGGTATTTCTGCAGCACCTGCGGGATGACCTTGTAGGAGCGGCCGTCGATCGTGAAGTAATTCACATAGCCGCCGCCCATGGCCGCGCCGAGCGCCGAAGCCACTTCCTGATTGGTGAGGCCGAGCTGCGCCACCATGTCATGATTGACCACTATCGTCTGCTGCGGCTCGTCCACCTTCAGGTCACCGTCGATGAACCAGAAGAGTCCGCTCGCCTTCGCGCGGCTCAAGACCTGCTGCTCCACCTGATAGAGGCTCTGGATCGGGTCGCTGGTCGTGATCACGAACTGCAGGGGCATCCCTTGGGAGCCGGGCAGCGGCGGGAACTGGAAGGCCGCGACCTCCGCGCCGGCGATGCCGCTCCATTTTTTCTGCAGAATCTGCTGCAGCTCGTTGGCGGAGCGGCTGCGCTCGCTCCACGGCTTGAACAGGATGCCCCCGAGCCCCTGCGTCACCGCCGGTGCGCCCACGATCTGGAAGGCGCCGCGATATTCAGGCAGAGATTTCCCGACCGCGAGCGCCTGGTGGGAATAGGTCTCCATCTGCGTGATCGTCGCGTTGGGCGGGCCGATCAGCTGGTAGGCCACGAATCCCTGGTCCTCCTGCGGCGCCAGCTCCGAGGTCGAGGTCATGAAGAGATAGGGCAGCGCTGCGAGCAGCAGCACGAGGAGCACGATCAGCACCTGCCAGGTGTCGAGCCAACTCGCCAGCACGCGCCGGTAGCCCGAGCGCAGCCGGGAGAACCAGCGGTCGACCAGCCGCGCGAATCGTCCCTCCTCCATCTTCTCGCTGAAGATTCGCGAGCACATCATGGGCGACAGGGTAAGAGCGACTACGGCCGAGACGGTGATCGCGCCCACGAGCGTGAAGGCGAACTGCGTGAACAGCGCGCCGGTCAGTCCGGTCTGGAACGCGATCGGCGCATAGGCGGCCACGAGCACCACGGTCATCGCGAGGATGGGACCACCGAGCTCGCGGGCGCCCTGAATCGCCGCCGAGAACGGCGTGACGCCCTCCTTGAGATGCCGATCGATATTCTCGACGACGATGATGGCATCGTCCACCACCAACCCGATCGCCAGCACGAGCGCGAGGAGCGTCAGCAGGTTGATCGAATATCCGAGCGCCAGCATCACGATGAAGGCGCCGACGAGCGACAACGGCATCGCGATGGCGGGCACGGCGGCGGCGCGCGGACTGCCGAGGAAGAGGAAAATGACGGCCGTGACGATCAGAAGGGCCTCGACCAAGGTCTTGATCACGTCCTTGATCGAGGCGTCGATGAACGTCGTGGCATCGAACGCTATCGCCTGATTGATGCCATTGGGAAGCTGCCGGGCGATCCCGGGCAGCGCCGCTCTGACCTGCCGCACCACATCGAGCACGTTCGCGGTCGGAGAGGGCTTGATGCCGATGAACACTCCGGAAAGGCCGCTGTAGGAGACGCTGAAGTTGTAGCTCTCCGCGCCGAGTACGACGGTCGCCACGTCCTCCAGCCGCACGATGGCGCCGTTCGCCTGCCGGATCACCAGACGCTTGAACGACGCCAGCGAGTGGGGGTCCGTCGAGGCGGTCAGGTTGACCGTGACCATGTTGCCCTTGGTCTCGCCGGCGGCCGACAGGTAGTTATTGGCCGCCAGGGCCGCGTACACGTCGCTGGCGGTCACCCCGTGCGCCGCCATCCGCTCCGGATCGAGCCACGCGCGCAGCGCGAACGTCCTGCCTCCCAGGACCTCTGCGGTCTGCACGCCCGGGATGGAGTTGAGCTTTGGCTGCACGACGCGCAGCAGGTAATCGGTCACGTCGTTGGTCGGCAGGACCTTGCTCGAGTAATTGAGATACAGGATGTCCGTGGTCTGATTGGCCTGCAGCGTGATGACCGGCAGTTGCGATTGCGCCGGCAGCTGGTTGCGCACCGCATTGACCTGGGCGCTGATCTCCGTGAGCGCCTTGCTCGAGGGATAGTTCATCTGCAGCGTCGCCGTAATGACGGAGCTGCCGGCGCTCGAGACCGAAGACAGGTAATCGATTCCCTGCGCCTGCGCAATGGCCACTTCGAGCGGCTGGGTGATGAAGCCGGCCACGGTCTGCGCATCGGCGCCGTAATACGTGGTCGAGACGGTGATGACGCCGTTCTCTGTCTGCGGGAACTGTGTGACCGGCAGCTGGAAGATGGCGCGCAGGCCGAGCACCAGTATGAGCAGGCTGATGACCGCCGAAAGGACGGGGCGCCGGACAAATATATCAGTGAGCGTCACGCGGCCTCTCACTGCTCCTGGGGAGTCGGGTTGGGCTCATCGAGCGGCAGCACGCTGTTGTTGACGACGAGCTGCGTTCCGTTCTTGATCTTCATCTGGCCGCTGCTCACGACCGTCTCGCCGGCATTCAGGCCCTTGACGACGGCCACCTGGTCGCCGCGGGTGGGGCCGAGCGTCACGAAGATGAGCTGCGCCGTCGGATGCGCGCCGGCCTTTGCCGGTTTGCGCACCAGATAGACCGTCTCGCCATACGGGTTGTAGGTGATCGCGGTCTGCGGCAGCGTGAGATAGCGCTGCTTCGCTCCGGCATCGACCGAGGTGCGGACGAACATTCCCGGCAGCAGCTTGTGCTCGGGGTTGTCGATGGTTGCCTCCGCCTGAAAATTGCGGGTGGACGGATCGACCAGCGGATCGATGGAGGTGATCTTGCCCTCGAAGGCGTTGCCCGGAAAGGCATCGGCCGTCACGTGAACGGTCTGGCCCACGGCAACGCGCGCCAGGTCGTCCTGCGGCAGGCGGAAATCGACATAGATGGGATCGACCGATTCCAGGGTGACGATGGGATCGCCCGGGTTCAGGTACTGGCCGAGATTGACGGTGGTGATGCCCAGGCGCCCGCTGAACGGCGCGCGCACGGTCTTCTTGGCCACGAGGGCGGCCTGCGCGGACTCCTGCTCGCGGGTGCTCTTCAGGTTGGCGGCGTCGGTGTCGAGCTGCGCCCTGCCGATGGCCTGCGCCTGATACTGGATGAGATCGCGGTGATAGGTCAGCGCGGCGAGATTCGCCTCGGCCGTCAGCGCCTGCAGCTGCGCGACGTCGGGGTCGGCGTTGAGCTGCAGCAGCAGCTGGCCGGCGCGCGCGTCCGAGCCGGACCTGAAGGCCACTTTGCGCACCAGGCCCGCCACTTCGGTGGTGACCTCGACCCCGTGGATGGCCCGAAGGCTCCCGACGGCCTGGACCTGCGGCTGCCATTCGGAATACTCGGCCGTGGCCGTGCTCACCGTCTGGGGAACCGAGGCATTCTGGGCCATGGCCTGCCGGATGAAGTGGGCTTTGATCATGTTGAAGCCCACTGCCGCACCGACGAGGAGGATCACCAAGACCAGCACGATGGCCAGCCGACGTCTCATCGCGTTCTTCACAGCCACTCCTGACTCTCCGGTCCTCTTCCCTCCGGCAGGGCCCAAAGGATGCAGCGCCGCCGCCTCGCCCTATGGGGGCGGGCCGCGACTGCGCGTGGGCCAACCGGGAAGCTGCCAGAAGGCCCGCATTTTAACAGAAAGCACGGCGGTTTCTCCCCTCCCCCCGGCCGTCCGGCCGGGTGCGCGCCGCCCCGGAGGTACGGCGATCCGGTATCGTGGGCGGATGCGCGCCCAGCCCGCGGATGCCATTCGCCGCTCTCCGGACAACAGTACCGGACATGTCGCTATCGGACATAGCGGTGAGGTGGTCCTGAGCGTCTGCGGATTGTGCAAGAGCTATTCGGCGCTCGTTGCGGCCGAGGACGTTTCCTTCCAGGTGCATCGCCGGGAGGTAGTCGGCCTTCTCGGCCCCAACGGCGCCGGCAAGACGACCACCATCAACATGATCCTCGGGGTGCTGAGCCCGACCGCGGGCAGCATTCGCATCGGAGGTATCGACCTGGCGCGCGAGCGGGCGCGCGCGCTGGCGCACGCCAACTTCTCGGCCGTGTACGCATCGCTCCCCGGCAACCTGACGGTCACCCAGAACCTGCGATTCTTCGGGCTCGTCTACGGCATACCGGAGCTCGGCCGCAGGGTCGGGGAGCTGCTGCAGCAATTCGACCTCGAGCGTCTACGCGACACGAAGTGCGGCCTGCTCTCCTCCGGGGAGCAGACTCGGGTCGCCCTGGCCAAGGCAGTCCTCAACCGGCCGCGGCTGCTGCTGCTCGATGAGCCGACTGCCTCGCTCGACCCGGCCGCCGCGCAAACCACCCGCGCACGCATTCGCGGCCTCACGATGGAGACCGGCTGCGGCATATTGTGGACGTCCCACAACATGTACGAGGTCGAGGAGGTCTGCGACCGGGTCCTCTTCCTGTCTCACGGCCGCATTCTCCTCGAGGGCGATCCCCGGCAGTTGCCGCGCGAGCACGGCGCCGCGACTCTCGAGGAGCTCTTCATCCGCCTGGCGCGCGAGCCGCTCGCCGAGCCGCTGGAGCGCGCCGGATGAGGGCGAAGCCGGTGGCGGGCATCCTCCTGCGCCAGTTCTACCTGATCCGCGGCAGCCCCGTGCGCTCGCTGCCCATGTTCGCGTGGGTCGCAATCGACATCGTGGTGTGGGGCTTCATCACGCGTTATCTCAACTCGATGGCCGCGGGCCGGTTCAACTATGTGCCGAGCCTCCTCGGAGCGGTGCTGATGTGGGACTTCTTCACGCGGATCATGCAGGGAGTGAGCACCGCATTCCTCGAGGATGTCTGGTCGCGCAATTTCCTCAACCTCTTCGCGACGCCGCTCACGATCTCCGAATACATCCTCGGCCTCGTGATCACCAGCGTGGCGACGAGCACGGTGGGACTCGCGGTCATGCTCGTTCTGGCGACGGCGGTCTTCGGCCTGTCGTTCTTCTCGCTGGGCGCCTTGCTCGTCCCCTTCCTCCTGGTGCTCTTCGGCTTCGGCATCGCCTTGGGCGTGCTCGCCAGCGCCCTCGTTTTGCGCCTCGGACCGGCATCGGAATGGCTGGTGTGGCCACTGCCGGCGCTGCTGTCGCCGTTCGTCGGCGTCTTCTATCCTCTGTCGACGCTGCCCCGCTGGATGCAGGATGTCGGTCATCTCCTGCCGCCGTCATACGTGTTCGAGGGAATGCGGACGGTGCTGGCGGGACAGCCGTTCTCCGCAGGGAGGCTGCTGCTCGGCGCCGCGATCGCGGCGCTCGACATCCTGCTCGCGGGCTGTTTCTTCGCGCGGGTGTTCCGTTACGCGGTGCGCACGGGACTGCTCGCCCGCTACAGCGCGGAGAGCGCGGCATGACGGAGAAACTGTTCGTCTCCGCGCAATCGCTGCTGCGGGACTCGATGGAGCTCGCGATGCGCATCGTGCGCAGCGGCTTTCGGCCACCTTTCTCGTCGCCTTGTGGCGCGGCGGGGCCCCCATCGGCATCACCGTGCAGGAAGTGCTGGAGTATCACGGGATCCCTACCGATCACGTCGCGATCCGCACGTCGACGCACACGGGAATCGACGAGCGCAGCGACACCGTGCGGGTGCACGCGATCGATTACCTCGTCTCGCGGCTGACTTTCGAGGATCGGCTGCTGCTCATCGACGACGTATTCGACTCCGGCCGCAGCCTCGAGGCGGTTTTGGTCGAGCTCGAGCGGCGCTGCCGGCGCAATCTCCCCGGGCTCATCCGCATCGCGACTGCCCACTACAAGCCCTCGCGCAACCGCACGGCGCTGGCGCCCGACTACTTCGTGCGGCAGACCGAGAAGTGGCTCGTGTTTCCACATGAGATCCAGGGATTGACCCGCGAGGAGATCCTGACTCACAAGCCGGTGGACCCGAGCTTCTTCGACGATTGCGGCTCGCCGGCCGGCTCCCGCTCCGGCGCAAGCCCGAGCCTTGTCTTTGCCGCAGCCCTGCCGTGACTCGCCGGAATTCCACTCACCCCGGGGCTCATCGCGAAATTACGTGCCGTGGCCTCAGGCGTCGACGGTCATCGGGGCGCCCTGCTCGGCTCGCTGGCGGCGGGCAGCATCATCGGCCGCGCGACCGCTTCCACGGCGACGCGCTGACTGACGAAAGCTTGCAAAAATTTCACGGTTTGCGGTAAGTTACGTGTTTCATCTGTTGCTGTATGTCCGGAGGTTGCGGTGAAGAA
>JAGWPE010000132.1 GCA_028870635.1 Gammaproteobacteria bacterium
AGGCGCACGGCGCGCTGCAACACCCGCACGGCAGTCGCCACGTCCGGCGGGTCGCCCCAGACGCCGCGCCCGGTGATGCGCATCGCGCCGAAGCCGAGGCGATTGACCTCGAGATCGGCGCCGAGAGCGATCTGGCCGGCCGCCGCCGAGTTGATGTTGGCACTCATCGAGCAGACCTCCGATGGCTCGCCGTCTCGCGAGCAACCCGCATGCCGCCCTCCCCCAGCGCATTCCGCAGCTCGGCGCCTCAGGATGCGCCGACCGCCTCGGATGACATCTGCAGATAGCGATCGAGCGGCTGCGGTGGACCGACCTCCAGGCCCTGAACGTAGTCGATACCGAGCGCCTCGAGCTGTCGCCGCACGTCCGGGGTTTCGACGCATTCGGCGACCGTGGCGATGCCCATTGCCTGCCCGAGCGCGTGGATCGCCGTGACCATGGCCCGGGAGACCGGATCGTCCACCATGCTGCGGACGAACTCGCCGTCGATCTTGAGATAGTCGACCGGAAGCTGCTTCAGGTACATGAACGAGGACATGCCGCGGCCGAAATCATCCAGCGCGAAAGCGCAACCGAGCCGTCGCAGCGAGTTGATGAGCGCCGATGTCTCGGCGAGGCTCGAGATCGCCGCGGTCTCGGTGATCTCGAAGCAGAGCGCGCCCGGGGGCACGCCGCAGGCGCGCAGCTCGTCCCGAACGAACTGCGCCAGCGAGCGGTCGCTCAGCGTTGCCCCGGAGAGATTGATGGCGAGGACACCGGCTTCCTCGCCCCGCCCCTGCGCGTAAAGCGCACCAAGCGTCCCGAGCGCCTTGTGCACCACCCAGCGGTCCAGCCGAGGCATCAATCCGTAGCGCTCCGCGTGCGGGATGAAGTGGGACGCCAGGATGAGCCTTCCCTCGGAATCCAGCATGCGCGTCAGCACTTCGCCCTGGCGCCGGCGGCGGCCGCCGACCGAGACGACCGGCTGGCAGTAGAGGGTGAACCGGTCCTGCGACAGCGCTTCATTGAGGCGCGAGACCCAATGCATGCCGCCCGAGCGCTGCCCGATGTCGCGGTCCGTCGGATCGTAGACCTGCAGCCGGTCGCGCCCCTTCTCCTTGGCGAGGTGGCAGGCCGCTTCGGCCTGGCTCAGCAGGGCGGCGGGCGCACCCGCATCGAGGCCGAACGGCACGAGACCCACGCTGAGGTGCGGCTGCAGGTGCATGCCGTGCCACTCGAAACGGTAACTGGAGACCGCCGTGCGCAGTGACTCAGCCAACTCGCGCGCTTCATCCAGGGTGCAGTCGCGGACGATCAGACCGAACTCGTCGCCGCCGAGCCGGGCTAACACGTCGCCGCCGCGCGCATGCTCGGTCAGGATCCGGCTCACTTCGCGCAGAAGATGATCGCCCGCCAGATGCCCGCAGCTCTCGTTGATGACCATGAACTGGTCGAGATCGAGGAACAAGAGCGCGTGCCGGCTCGCATCGTCCCTTCCCGGCGCGAGCAGCGCGGCAAGGCGGTGCTCGAACTCGCGCCGGTTGATGAGCCCCGTGAGCGTATCGTGGGTCGCACGGTACGAGATCAGGTGCGCGGCCTGGTGAACTTCGGTCGCGTCATAGAATACGAGCACTCCGCCGACCAGCTCTCCGGCCGGATCGCGGATGGGCGCGGCGGAGTCCTCGATGTAGCGGCGCAGGCCGTCGCGGCGCACCAGCAGGGTGTTATTGTCGAGGCTCACCACCCGATTCTCGCGCAGGCAGGTCGCGATCGGATTGCTCTGCGGCTCGAGGGTGACACCGTTGACGACCTCGAAGACCTGCTCGAGCGGCAGGCCCTTCGCTTCCGCGTTTCGCCAGCCCGTCATCTGCTCGGCGGCCGGATTGATGTATTCCACGCGGCCCAGGCTGTCGGTCGTGATGACCGCATCGCCGATCGATCGGATCGTGACCTCCGCCAGCTCCTTCTGGTGAAAGAGAGCGTTCGCGGTCTGCCGGACCTTCGTCGCGCTCAGCATTGCCACCGCGCAGGCGAGCACGGCGAAGAGTCCGTTGAAGAGCATGTCGTTGCGGCTCTCGCGCATCGCATCAGCCGCGATGGCCGCGATTGCGTCATCGACGGTGGCGGAGAGACGATCCAGCGCGGCGATTGACGGGGCGGTGCCCGTGAGCCAGGTCTGCCCGTCCGGATGCAGCTGGCCGCTCAGGGTCCCGGAGACGAGCGGGGCGAAGACCTCGCTCAGCGAGCGGTCCGCCTCCCCGATCGCGACGCGCACCCGGGCGTCGAGCCGATGCAGCTGCGCAAAGATGCGAAGACTTTCCTGCGCCTCGCGCGCTACGCCGCTGTCCCTCTCGAGCTCGGTGCGGGCTGAGACGGGCAGCGCCTCATTCGCGCTCAAGTAGAACGCCATGAGTCCACGCTCGCGCCGTACGTGCTCGTTGAGCCTCCACACGGAGCGCTGCACGGCGGCATAGAGCCGCGCCGGCCGCTGCGGTGTGTCCATGCTGAAATAGACCGCCTCGCGCGCAGCGGCAGAGTCACCGATCACGCGGGAGACCGCTTCCTGCCAGGCATCGTCCCCGAGGGCGCAGGGGCGCGTTTGCAGACACCCTTCCAGTTGCCGGCGGCGCGCGCTCAGCGCCTGAAACGAAGCCTCGGCGCTGGCGAGCCGCGCGAGAAGGTCCGCACGCATCGGCGAGCGCGCCGCAATCGCGCGGGCGCGATCCATGGCCTGCCGCCAGACCCGATCGCCCTCCCGGTGCGCACTCTGCAGTTGCCCGAGCCGGCCCACGTCCGGGCGCTCGCCGCCGAGCAGGGCGCTGCCGTAAGTCCGCTCGAGCTCGAGGAAGCCTGCCGCCGTGATGAAATCGTTGGTCGCCGCATCCACCTGCGCGACTTGCCGCGCCTGCTCGTACTCGCGCAACGACCGCCAGCCCGTGCGCGCCGCAAGGACAACCACGAGCACCGAGAGCACGACGAGCGAGAGATTGATGACCCGACGCGCATCCGGACGCAGGAGTCCCCACGACTGAAGTCGCTGCAGGAGCCTCGCGGGAGGGGATACGGCTTGCACGGCTTGCTCGGTTGGCCGCAGCAGTATAGGCGCGGCCTTGCAGCGCCGTCACGCGCGCCTGCGGCGCGCACGGCACGGACTGCTTCCTCAGCGCAGGGGCAGCGCAGGGGAGCGGGTGACGGTGCGCATGGCAAAGCTCGACTGCACGCTGACGACGCTCGGCAGGCGTGTCAGATGTTGGCTGTGGATACGCTCGAAATCCGCGAGATCCGCGACGACCACCCGCAGCAGATAATCGTGCTCGCCGGTCATCAGGTAGCACTCCATCACTTCCGGAATCCTGCGCACCGCGGTCTCGAAGGCCGTGAGGCCCGACTGGCTCTGCCGGTCGAGCGTGATGCTCACGAACACATTGACGGGATAGCCCGCCTTCTGCTGATTGATCAGAGCGGTATAGCCCTCGATGAGGCCCGACTCCTCCAGCGCCCGGACGCGGCGCAGGCAGGCGGACTCCGAAAGGCTCACCTCGCTCGCAAGGCGGGCATTGGTCACGCGTGCGTCCTGCTGCAGCAGGCGCAGAATGGCGCGATCGTAGCGGTCCAGGTCCATAGACGCAGGATTCTGCCACAAATATAGAATTTTGTCGCAGATTCTGCCGGCCGCGGCCCATCCGGCGGCCAGTTCGCAAGCTCCCGCCGCCCCACGGGACCTAATCTCCCGGCAGGCGTTTCATCTGGGGGTTCGAGTCATGCGTATCGGCGTTCCGCGCGAGATCAAAGTCCACGAGTACCGTGTCGGTCTGGTTCCCGCCGGGGTCCGCGAGCTCACGGCGGCCGGTCACGAGGTCATCGTGGAGACGGGTGCGGGAGAGGGCATCGGCCTCTCGGACGCGGAGTACCGTGCCGCGGGCGCGGCCATCGCGCAGAGCGCGGCCGACGTCTTCGCCAAAGCGCAGCTCATCGTGAAAGTGAAGGAGCCACAGCTCCCCGAGTGCCGGATGCTGCGGCCGGGCCAGGTACTCTTCACATACCTGCATCTCGCGGCGGATCCCGAGCAGGCGCGTGGATTGATGGCCTCCGGCGCGACGGCAATCGCTTACGAGACCGTCACACGCAACGGCGCCCTGCCGCTCCTAACGCCCATGAGCGAGGTGGCCGGCCGTATGTCGATTCAGGTTGGCGCCGCATGCCTGCAGAAGGCCAACGGCGGCCGCGGGGTGCTCCTTGGCGGTGTGCCGGGTGTCCCCCCAGCCAAGGTGGTGATCCTGGGCGGCGGCGTCTCCGGAACCCACGCCGCGGAGATGGCGGTCGGTATGCGGGCGGACGTCACCGTCGTCGATCGTTCGGTCGATCGCTTGCGGGAGCTCTCGAGTGTCTTCGGCGCCGCCTTGCGCACGGCCTACTCCACTACCGAGACCATCGAGCGCCTGGTGCGCGAGGCCGATCTGGTCATCGGCGCGGTGCTGATCGCAGGTGCCGCGGCACCGAAGCTCGTGAGCCGCGCCATGGTCGCGAGCATGCAGCCCGGCTCGGTGCTGGTCGACATCGCGATCGACCAGGGCGGATGCTTCGAGACGAGTCATCCCACGACTCACGCCCAGCCGACCTTCGTGGTGGACGGCGTGGTGCATTACTGCGTGGCCAACATGCCGGGCGCCGTTGCGCGCACCTCGACTTTCGCGCTGACCAACGCGACTCTGCCCTATGTCAGGATGCTGGCGGACCTCGGCTGGCAGGCGGCTCTGAAGAGAGATCCCGGATTCGCCTCGGGACTCAACGTGCATGCGGGACAGATCACGCACGAGGCGGTGGCGCAGGCTCTGAAGTTGCAGGCGCACCCCGTGCCTCTGAGCTCAGCTGCCGCGTAACGCAGAGCATCGGGAAACCCCGTTCGGTAATCGCCTGGCGCCGCTGGCGCGGGTGAGCCTCTGCCGGTACGCTCGAGACCCCATCCCTGGAGGTCCCGAATGTCTCTGAGCAAGCTCGCCCTGCCGGCGGTGCTGCTGGCGGCCTACGCCGGCGCCGCGCTCGCCAAGCCCGTCACTTTCGCCTGCGATCCGGCTCATACTCATCCGAGCTTCGCCGCCGATCATTTCGGCGGTCTGTCGGTCTGGCGCGGCATATTCACCAGATCCTCCTGCAACATCGTGCTCGACGAGGAGGCGCATGCGGGCACGGTCGACGTGACGGTCGATACCTCCTCGGTCGACTTCGGCGTGCCGAAGCTCGACGAGCACGCGCAGACGAAAGACCTCTTCGATGTGGCCAAGTACCCGACCGCCACTTACAAAGGCCGGCTGGCCGATTTCGTCAACGGGAAGCCGACCAAGGTGGTGGGCAACTTCACCCTGCACGGGGTCACTCGTCCGCTGACGCTGACCATCCGCACGTTCGAGTGCAAGGACGTTCCCATGATGCACCAGTACCGCTGCGGCGCGGATGCCGAGGGTCACTTCCAGCGCGATCGGTACGGCATGGATTTCGGCAAGGCGTTCGGCTTCCAGATGTGGGTGCGCCTCAAGATCCAGGTGGAGGCGGTGCGGCAAGGCTGAGGCAGCGCGTGGGTCGTGCCATTGGCCGGCCGCTGGAAGGCACTGGCTCGCGCGCGGCATGTCCACATTCCGAAGAAATCTGAGGGCGGCCAGCCTGGCGGCGGCTGCCCGGCGGAGCATTGTGTAGACTCTGGGGGTCCCATGAGCATCGACCCCCATGCCCCGCTCCACAGCAGACGATGACTTGATCGAGGCCCTGCTCGCCGCCGCCGTGGCGGCGGGCCGGGCCGCTCTCGATGTCTACCATGACCGTGCCGGCTTCACGGTCACGCAGAAGGCAGACCAGTCGCCGGTCACCGCGGCCGATCACGCCGCGGAGCGGATCATCCTCGAGCATCTCGCGCGGCTTGCGCCCGCCGTGCCCGTGGTTGCGGAAGAAGCGGTCGCGGCCGGCTCCATTCCGCAGGTAGGTGCGGAG
>JAGWPE010000133.1 GCA_028870635.1 Gammaproteobacteria bacterium
CTGATCGCGCTCTCCACGCTGATCCTCGAGCTGATGCTCACCCGGATCTTCGATGTGACGCTGACCCCGAATCTCTCCTACTTCGTGGTCTCGCTCGCGATCTTCTCCTTCGGCTTGGCCGGTCTTCTCGCCACCTTGAAGCCGCTTTCCCCGCAGAAGGACATTCGCCCGGTGCTCGTGGCCTGCTGCGCCGGCTTCGCGCTCTCGGCGCTGCTGCTGAACCCCATCATCAATGCGCTGCCGCTCGACTATTCCCGGATAGTGAAGGCGCCGCTCACCACGGTGGGCGCCTTTTGCGCGCTCTATCTCGCCCTGCTCGTGCCCTTCGGCCTTGCCGGCTACGTGCTCATCACCGTATTCGCGACCTACGCCGCCCGCATCCAGCGGCTCTATTTCTGGGACCTGATAGGCGCCGGCATCGGCACCGTAATAGTCGTCCCCTTCATCCTGAGGATCGGCCCCGGCGGCCTCATCATGTGCGCCGCGGCGCTGGGCCTCCTCGCCGCCGCGCTGTTCACCAGATCACGCGCCATGAGCCTGGGCTGCACGGTCGCAGCGATCGCGATTGCCGCGGTGCCCGCGATCCGCGGACAGAACTACATCCCTTATCGATATCACATGGACAAGCGCGGCGTGCTGACCGCGGCGCGGCAGGGGCGGGATAAGCTCGTCCGCTGGGACCCGATATCCAAGATCGACATCATCGATGAGACCCTGGGACCCGAGACGATCGAGCCCTGGCACCAGGCCGGCAACCGCATGGCCATCCAGTACGACGGCGGCAATCAGACGAGCTACTTTTACCAATTCGACGGCAACCTCCCCGCGCTGCGGGCGCGGATCCGCCAGGACCCGCAGCTCGCGAACGTCGACTTCTGGCAGATCGGCGTGCTCGCCGCGCACTATCTCAAGCGCGACACCGGCCAGAGCGTGCTCGTCATCGGCAGCGCCGGCGGCGAGGAGACCAAAGCGGCCCTGATGTACGGGGCAAAGCGGGTCGATGCCGTCGAGCTCGTTCCCACGGTCATGAGACTGGCGCTCGGCCGCTACTCCGCCTACATCGGCAACATCCTCCACAATCCCGCCGTCCACCCGCACGTCGGCGATGGGCGCAGCTTCCTGCAACACTCCGTTCGAAAGTACGACATCATCCAGATCTACAGCGACTACACCAGCTCGAGCATCGCGCAGGGCACTGGCGCCGCGGCGCCCATGTACCTGCAGACCGCCCAGGCCTACGAGCAGTATTTCTCCCATCTGACACCCGACGGCGTGCTGCAGGTCAACATGCTGGCCTATCCCCGGCTGATCACCACCGCCGCGCTCGCCTGGCGGCGAATGGGGCTCACCGATTTCCAGCGGCACGTCATCCTCTATTTCTCCCCGACCCAACTCACGCTGCCGACGCTCCTCATCAAGATGCAGCCGTGGACCCAGGCGGAGATTGCGACCCTCAACGCCTTCCTCGGCTCGCCGAAGCTCACGCCGCCGAACCGGCTGTACCTGATGGAGGATCCGATCGATCCGGCGAGGAGCTTCCTGCCCGCCGTGTTCTACTCAGGCTCCTATCCCGAATGGCTCGCGCGCCGCGTGCCGGCAGATTTCGCGCCGGCCACCGACGACCGCCCCTATTACGGCGCCCTGCGCGAGCACCTCGGACGAGTCAAGGCCGAGCCGGGAAATTTCCTCGATCCGGGCACGGAATACGTGCTCAACTCCGAGCTCGTGCGCGGCGTGCCGATGGACCAGATCCACCTCTTCCTCACGGGGGCCGGCTCGCTGCTCTTCGTGATCCTGCTCGTCCTCGTGCCGCTGCGCTTCTCGGCAGTGGGCCGGCAGGAAGGGACCGCCGCCGTCCCGCTCCTGACTTACTTCTCCTGCCTGGGCGCCGGCTTCATCATCCTGGAGCTGGTCTTCATCCAGAAATTCATGAACCTCATCGGCAGCCCGCTCTACACCTACTCCACAGTCATCTTCACCATGCTCTGCAGCGCAGGCCTCGGCAGCGGCGCCTCGGAGCGGTTGGGTGTCGGGCCCCGGCGGCACTGGCCGCGGCCGTTCATCGCGGTGATCGGCCTCGGCCTGGCACTCGTCGTCTGGTATCCCCGCATCGCGAGCATGGTTCTCGCCCAGCCGCTCGACGGGCGCGTCCTCCTCTCCGGCGCGCTCCTCTTCCCGATCGGGTTCTTCCTCGGCATGCCCTTTCCGCTCGGCGTCCTCGCCATCGAAAAACAGCCGCGGGGGGCTATTGCGTGGGCTTGGGGGATGAACGGCATGTTCACCGTGGTGGGAGGGCTCCTCAGCGTGCTGCTCTCTCTGGAAGAGGGATTCAACTTCACGATTCTCGTGGCAATCGCCTGTTATGCCGGAGCGCTCTCGGTGTTCGCGCGAATGCGCGACATGACCCCGGCGGACAAACGGCCCACTGCGGCATATCCGATCCTGGATCCTACGGCCGCGCCGGAGGCCGAAGCGGCGGCTGTCGGACCGGAGTTATGAGCCGATGGCTCGAAAGCGCTCGATCGCGAGGCGCACTGAGCCGCGCGGCGTGGGGCTCGCGGCCGCGCTGCCCGCCGGTATCGGCCGATACATGGGCGGCGGACTCATGGGGGGCCGGTAGGGAATGCCGGCCGGCTCAGCCGCCTGCGGCGTAGCCGCATTGCGGATCGTGCTCTCCTGCGGCCGGTACATCGGCGGCGGCGGCGGCCGGGCGTAGCCTTCGTCGAACGAGACCCGTGTCGCTTCAGCCCTGCGAGGCGCCGAAGGCGGATGCCCCTGCGGCGAGCGCTCGGGTGCCCTGTCGGGAGCCGCCCGCGGCGGCGGCGCGCGCTCGGGCATCGGCCGGTTGAAGCTCGGCGGTGCCGGCCGCTCCTGCGGAATTTGCCGCACGGGCGGCGCGAAGCGTTGTTCCGGGACCTGGCGCTCAGGCGGCGCGAAGTGTTGCTCCGGCGCGTGGAACTCCGGCGCCTGCCGCGGTGGCGGCGCGAATCGCTGCTCCGGCACTTGCCGAGGCGGCGGCGCGAATCGCTGCTCTGGTGTTTGCCGTGGGGGCGGAGCGAATCGCTGCTCGGGCATTTGTCCTGGCGGTGCGAATCGCTGCACCGGCTCGTGCGGCTGCGGTGCCGCCTGGCGCTGCGGCGGCACGCGCCACTCCAGCGGAGCCTGCCGCTGCTGCGGCGCGAGCGCTTCCGGTTGCGGCTGGCTCGCCGGCGCCCGGGATTGCACCGGCTGTCGCTGCGCCCAGGCCGGACGATCGTTTCTCGATGCGCGCGCCGGCGGCAGAGTGGGCTGCTGCAACGCGCGCTCGCGGTCCGACATATTCGTGCCGAACGCGGCGCCGCGACTATCCGGCGCAGTGCGCAACTCCAGCCCCTGACGCCCCTGCGGGGGAGGGCGGACGAGACGCACCGGCGCGGCCGGTACGTTCGGCCGCAGGCGCGCGATCTGCGACATCGGCAGCGGCCGGCCGGCATTCGCGCGGATGGCCGCCTGCTCCCTCGTGAAGGAGACGGGTGCGCGCGGCGGAGCCAGCCGCGCCACCACGGGGCGATCGACCAGAATGCGCGGCGGCGCCCTCACGATCCGCCCCGTACGCACTCCAAGAACGCTCTGCCGCTCGGGGATGATGGCCGGGGCGGCGGTCGTGGGCCGCATGCCAACCATGGTCTGATGCGGCAGGATCACGCGGTGCGGCCCTACGGGCTGTGCCGATGTGAAGACATTGCGCGGGACTGCAGTCACGGCGCCCGGCACCTCGCTGTTGGCATAGCGGATGTCGGGCACGCGCCTTTCATACACGTTGCTGATATCCCGCGGATCGAGCCGCGTGTTCGCCATGTTGATGTTACGGACATACGCCGCGCTGACGTGATAGCCGGGAACGTAGACGTCGCGCGGACCGAGGGGGAACCAGCCGACATGGGCTCTCGGGGCTCCGTCTTGCCGGCCGCCGACCCAACCTACCAGAGCCGGCGCATAGATCGCGCGCTTGCGGCGCGGCCCCGGAATCCAACACCAGCGGCGATGCCAGTAGCCCCAGCGCCCGTAGTGAAAGGGAGCGAAGCCCCAGGGCTCCTGATCGACCCAGGTCCATCCCCAGGGTGAGACCCATACCCACGAGCCGAGGCTGTAGGGCGCCCAACCGACTGCCACGGAGGGGAACCAAGCATAGCCCCAATCCGGCGTGCTCTCCCAGCTGCCGTAGGAGCCCAGATTATCCGCGCCGACGGTCGCCGGCGGAACGTAGTCCTGCGCGACCGCTGGCTGTTGCTGCTGCTGCTGGTCGCGCTGCATCGACCAGTCGTCCAGCGGATCCGGTGCTCCGAGGCTCGCGAAGTCGGCGGCGAGCGTGCTCGTGCCGGTGAAAGTTACGCTCTGCTGCGTCGTGACGGGATAGGACTGCCCGCCGCCGGTCGCAAGCGCCTCGCCGTCGTCGACTTTCACGATGGTCGTATCGCCGCTCTCGCTCACTTCCACCCGGTAAGTGCCCGGCTGCTGCAGGGTGAGGGCGAGATTGGGAGTGTCGATCTCATCCTGCTCGCCGCTCGCGAGCGAGCGCACGTGGACGATGACCGTTCCCGCGGTGACCTGCATCTGCGCGGTCTGGTCATCGAGGTTGAGGAAGGAGAATCCCGTCGCGCTGCCGAGGCGAATGACGGCATCACCGATGTCGAGCTCCGCGCGGGAGCTCTGGTCGGTCCATAGCCTGTCGCCCAGAGTCACGGGGCGGTTGAGGACGGCGCCCGTCCAACTGCCCGAGCCGGCGGGCTCCAGCGAGACGCTGCCCTCGGCGTAGCTCAGCTGAGCGACCCGGCCTGGAGGATTGGACGCTTGGTCCGGATCCTCCCCGAGCTGTTCGATCATCTGGGTCTGATCCCCCTGCGGCTCATCCTGCGCGAGCGCCGCGCCCACGGCGCCGAGGCAGATCAGCGTCCCTGCGGCGATTGCGCCGAAGACCGATCGAGATTGCATTCTCATGCCCAGCATGCCCATACCCCTCTGTGCCGACCCCGGGGAGGGTCGCATACCTGTCCGGCCCAAGGAACCCTGGCTCAAGGAACAGCCACTGCATCGCGAGCGGTGGAGCTTCCCGGGATTCGAGGTCGCCATGAGGTCCTTATGCACTCGAGGCCCTGAATGCGGAGTGAACTGCATCCTCGCCATCATGTACATATTCATTGGATTATCATGTACACTTGCAAGGCTCTTTTTGGTACAAACCCCTTGGGCGCGATCGCAATGAAAACTCACGTGGACGTCGATGGGCGGGTTCTCGAGGAGGTCATGCGAATGGGCAACTTCGCCAGCAAGAAGACCGCCATCAACGCGGCTCTTGCCGAATATCTGCGCAAGCTGAAGCGGCTGGATCTTCTTGCCATGCGTGGCAACGTCCCGTGGGTCGGCGATCTCGACGCGCTGCGCGCGGACCGCCGGGACAGATGATGATCCTGGTCGATAGTTCCGTGTGGATCAGCTTCCTCAACGGAGTCAATTCGGCTGAGGCTGCATTCCTCGCGGTATGCATCGCGGAGGATCGGCCTCTCACCATCCCGGGCCTCGTGCGCACGGAGGTGCTCCTTGGCGCCCGCACCGAGGCGGAGGCGGCGCGGTTGTCGCAATCGCTATCCGCGTATCCTCTCGTGCCGGAGCCCTCACCTTCCGATTACGAGCGGGCGGCGGCCATCTACCGGGCTTGTCGTGAGCGAGGCTACACGATCCGCTCCGCGATCGACTGCCTGATTGCGCAGCTGTGCCTGCGCGACGGTCATGAGCTGTTGGCCAGAGATCGCGACTTCGACGCGATCGGCAGCGCTTTTCCGCTGCGGCGCGTCCCAACACGCCTCATGGTCCACGACCCTGGCGCCGGCTACGCAGCCGGCACGGTCCTGGCCGCACACACGGATCTCTGAGTCAGACCCCCTTGGGCGAGCCGATGGCGATCACGATTCTGGCGCTCAACATCTATCCGCTCAAATCGGCGCGCGGGATACCGACCACGCGGGTGCTCCTGGCCACGACGGGGTTCGCGTGGGACCGCCACTGGATGGTGGTTCGCGAGGACGGAACCTTCCTCACACAACGCACTCACCCGTCATTGACGCGCATCTCGACGCAGCTCACCGGCGAGGGGCTCGTCCTGACAGCGGCAGGTTTCGAGCCGCTGCTCCTGCCCCTCGCGCCGCGGGGAGCGGCGCGGCCGGTCCGCATCTGGAAGGACTCCTGCGAGGGGCTGGATCAGGGCGATGAGGCCGCTGCGTGGGTAACAGGGGTGCTCGGCGAGCCGGTGCGGGCCGTGCGCACCCCCGCAACACCGGGCCGCAGCGCAAATCCTGAGTTCGCCGGCCCGCACCTCTCTCCGCTGGCCTTTCCTGACGGCTACCCGATCCTCGTCTGCAACCGCGCCTCGCTCGATGATCTGAACGGACGGCTACCCGAGGCGCTGCCCATGGAGCGCTTTCGACCCAACCTCGTGCTCGAGGGCCTGCCGCCCTTCGCGGAGGACCGGATCGCATCCATCGAGATCGGGCCGGTCATCCTCACCCTGGTCAAGCCCTGCACCCGCTGCATCATTCCCTCGACGGATCAGCGCACGGGCATCCGCGGCCTCGACCCGCTGCCGGTGCTGCGAACGTTCCGTTTCGATCGAGATCTCCTCGGTGTCACCTTCGGCGAGAATGCGGTCATCACCCGCGGCGTCGGCGAGTTCCTCGAGCTCGGGGCCGAGTGCCGGGTGACCTACGAGAATTGATCTTTGCCGCCCGGCCCGATACCGTGCCACCCGCCTGTGACGGAGTGGATCCCCGCAAGTTAACGTCTTCCCCTCACTGAAGTGAGGGGATTTCCGTCCACCGGAGGCCGACGTTCCGGCCCGAGACGAGGATATTGATCGCAGAGTTGATGTCCCGGTCATGCCGAGCACCACAGCCGCTACAGCTCCACTCTCTCACTACGAGGCCCTCTCGACCTTGTGGGCCGCCGCGCGCAG
>JAGWPE010000134.1 GCA_028870635.1 Gammaproteobacteria bacterium
ACCCTGGCCTCCGTTCTGCTCAACCTCTCGCAATCCGCGACGATCAGCGACAGCATGACGGCCGCCCGCCAGGTGCTCGCCTCGCTCGACCGCGCCGTGCCGGTGCGCAAGTCCGAGGTGCAGCAGGCCGCCTTCGTCGTGCTGAAGTCACCCGATATCCCTTCGATGCTCGTCGAGACGGACTACATTTCCGACCCCGCCGAGGAGCGCAGGCTCCGCAACCCCGCTCACCAGCTGAAGATCGCCGACGCCGTCTTCCGCGGCATCCGCGGCTATTTCCGCCAGCATCCGCCCGCCGGCACCCTCTTCGCCGAAGAGCGGAAGCCGACCGACCGCCTCGTCGCCGGAAACTAGGCCGCTCCGCACCCCGGCCTTTTTTCGCGAAGCAGGGATGGCGGGAGCGAAAGAAGGCGATCCGCGAGCCTCCATGGACGGATTCACGGCGTTCCGGCCAGGAAGATTTTACGGCGCGCTCCGGATCGCTAGACTGGCGCGATCATGCCCATCCGCGTGCTCCCGAACGAGCTAATAGATCAAATCGCCGCCGGCGAGGTGATCGAGCGCCCCGCCTCCGTCATCAAAGAGCTCGTCGAGAACAGCCTGGACGCCGGCGCGCACCGCATCGAGGTCGATGTCGAGCGCGGCGGTGTCGGTCTCATGCGCGTGCGTGACGACGGCTGCGGCATCTCGGCCGAGGAGCTGCCGGTCGCGATCTGCCGCCACGCCACGAGCAAGATCGCCGCTCTCGATGACCTCGCCGCCATCGCCACCCTGGGCTTTCGCGGCGAGGCGCTGCCCTCCATCGGGTCGGTGTCGCGCCTGCGTGTCATCTCGCATCCGGCACACGCGGAACGCGCCGCCGAGATCGCTGTCGACGGCGGCGCGGTGGCCTCGGTGCGCCCTGCTGCGCATCCGCCCGGGACCACGGTCGAAGTGCGCGATCTTTTCTTCAACATCCCGGCGCGCCGCAAATTCGTGCGCAGCCCTCCGACCGAGACCGGACACATCGCGCGCCTGCTGGAGCGCCTCGCGCTCTCGCGTCCGGATGTCTCGTTCCGGCTGCGAAGCGGCGAGCGTGTGCTGCTCGATGCGCCGGCACCGACCCGCGACCCCCCGGGCGAGGAGCGCCTGACGCAGGTGTTGGGAAAAGAGCTGGCGGCGAGCCTCGTTCCCGTCCACCACGCCTCCGGCCCGGTCGAGCTCACGGGTTGGATCGGCCTGCCGACGGCCTCGCGCGCTCAGCCCGATCAGCAGTTCTGGTTCGTCAACGGCAGGAGCGTGCGCGACAAGCTGCTCGCGAGCGCCGTGCGGCTCGGCTATCGGGACGTGCTCTATCACGGCAGGCACGCCGCCTACGTCCTGCACCTGTCGCTAGATCCGCAGCTCGTCGACGTCAACGCGCATCCGGCCAAGCTGGAAGTGCGCTTCCGCGACGGCCATCAGATCCACGAGTTCATCTTCAGGGCCATCGAGCGCGCGCTCGCGGCGACGCGTCCGGAGGAGGGCGCAACACCGGCGGCGAGCGTGCAGCCCATGTTGGCGGATGCCGCCGCCCGCAGCGCGCGGCAGGCGCAGTTCGGGCCGGGCGCGGGCCTCGTATCCCGCGCGCTGCCATTGCACATGCCCGGGCTCCACGAGCCTTCGCGCGATCCCTGGATGTTGGCGCAAGCCGTCGGCGAGCCGCCGCCCATGGCGATGGACTTTGCCGCTGAGACCGGCGAGCCGAGCGCCAGCATCATTGGGGGCGCCGCACGCGACGGGGCGGCAGGCTATCCGCCGCTCGGGGTGCCGCTGGCGCAGCTTCATGGCATCTACATCCTGGCCCAGAGCCGCGAAGGCCTGATCCTGGTGGACATGCACGCCGCGCACGAGCGTGTGCTCTACGAGAAGCTCAAGGCGGATCGCGGCGCCGGCCCGCCGGCATCCCAGCTGCTCCTCGAGCCGCTGGTCGTCACGGTCAAGCCCCATGAGCTCGATGCGGTGCTCGAGAATCCCGGGCCCTGGGAGCGGGCAGGGTTCGAGATCGATTCGGTCGGCCCGAGCGCGCTCGCGCTGCGGCGCATTCCGGCACTCCTCGGCAACGAGCGCGTGACGGATATCGTCAAATCCGTCATCGAGGATCTCGCGCGCGAGGATGGACTGCATCATCTCGATGCAGCCGCCGACCGGTTCCTCGGGACGCTCGCCTGCCGCACCGCCATCCACGCCCGCCGCCGCCTGACTCTGCCCGAGATGGATGCGCTGCTGCGGCAGATGGAAGCCACCGACCGCGCCAATCAGTGCAACCATGGCCGTCCCACCTGGACGCGCCTCACCCTGGCGGAGCTCGACCAGCTCTTCCTGCGGGGGCGGTAATGCCGGAACTGATGGGCGCCGGCCCGGCTGCCGCGCCGCAGCTTCCGGTTTACCTGCTCACCGGGCCTACCGGGACCGGCAAGAGCGACTGGGCCATCCACCTGGCGGAGGTCGCACCGGTGGAGATCGTGAGCGTCGATTCGGCGCTGGTATACCGGGGCCTCGACATCGGCGCCGCGAAGCCACCCCGGGGGCTGCGGGCCCGGTTGCCGCATCATCTGATCGACATATGCGACCCGGCGGAGAGCTACTCCGCGGGACGGTTCGTGACGGATGCCATGGCAGCAATCGACGCCGTGCATGCGCGCCGCCGCGTACCTCTGCTGGTGGGCGGCACCATGCTTTACCTGCGCGCGCTGCTCAATGGCTTGGCGCCGCTGCCACAGGCGTCCGCGCAGCTTCGCCGCGAGATCGACGAGCGCGCTGCGCGCTCGGGCTGGCCGGTGCTTCACGGCGAGCTCGCGCGGCTGGATCCCGAGGCTGCGGCGCGCATCAACCCCAACGACAGCCAGAGAATTCAACGGGCTCTGGAGGTTTGTCTCGTGACGGGCCGGCGGCTCTCGCAGCTGCAGCGCGAGAGTGTGAGTCCGCTCGCAGGCATGCCGCTCAAAGCCTGGGCACTGGCGCCCCGGAGCCGTCCGATGTTGCATCAGCGCCTCGCCAGCCGCTTTCACGCGATGATGGCCGCAGGCTTTCTCGATGAGGTCCGGACGCTCCACGGCAGGGGCGACCTCACCGCGCGCCATTCCTCGATGCGCGCAGTCGGCTACCGCCAGCTCTGGGCGCATCTCGAGGGTGAGTGCGGCCTCCCCGAAGCGGTCGAGCGGGGTATCGCCGCTACGCGCCAGCTCGCCAAGCGCCAGCTCACCTGGATGCGTGCCGAGACAGTCCCGCGCTGGCTCGATCCGGAAGCAGACGAACTGTCGTGGAATCGCGACGTGCGTCACGAGTTGTTACGGCTTGGTCTTTGATCAGGCCCGCATGTTAAGATTCCTTCCGTCGGTCCCTTCCGTCGGCGAGGCACATACCTTGCTGGACGCTTCCAGGGAAGCTTGCTTGCGATTCCTATCCGTTACGAACAATTAGAAGCTGTGAAAACAAGGAGAACCCGATGGCCAAAGGCCAATCGCTCCAAGACCCTTTCCTGAACGCCTTGCGCAAAGAACGGGTGCCCGTATCCATCTACCTCGTCAACGGGATCAAGTTGCAGGGTCAGATCGATTCGTTCGACCAGTTCGTGGTGCTGTTGAAGAACAGCGTCAGCCAGATGGTCTACAAGCACGCCATCTCCACCGTCGTACCGGCGCGCAATGTGCGCCTTACCGCGGAGGAGGGAGCGGTGCCGGTGGAGTCGGCTGCCGAGTGATGCGCTGCCGCACGGAGGTGCCGAGTGTTCGAGCGCCCGCGTTCAGGTGAGCGTGCGCTGCTGGTGCGCATCGGTCTCGGCGCCCAGGTCGATCCGGAGGATCTCCAAGAGTTCAAGCAGCTTGCGGTCTCGGCCGGCGCCCAGCCCGTCGCCACGGTGACCGGCCGCCGCGAGCGGCCCGATCCGCGCTTTTTCGTGGGCAGCGGCAAAGCGCAGGAGCTGAGGCAAGCGGCCGAGGCCGGCGAGGCGGACGTGATTCTGGTGGATCACGCGCTCTCTCCCAGCCAGGAGCGCAACCTCGAGACGCTGACTGGTAAGAGGGTGCTCGACCGCAACGGTCTGATTCTCGACATCTTCGCGCAGCGGGCGCGCAGCTTCGAGGGCAAGCTCGAAGTCGAGCTCGCGCAGCTGCGGCACATCGGCAGCCGCCTGGTCCGCGGCTGGAGCCACCTCGAGCGGCAGAAGGGCGGCATAGGCATGCGCGGTCCCGGCGAGACACAGCTCGAGACCGACCGCCGCCTGATCGCGCAGCGGGTGCGCGTGCTCACGCGGCGCCTGGAGAAGATCAAACAGCAACGCGAGACCGGCAGGCAGATGCGCGCCGAGATTCCGGTGCCTTCCCTCGCCCTGGTTGGCTACACCAACGCGGGTAAGTCGACGTTGTTTCGCGCATTGACGGGCGCCGATGCGTACGTCGCCAACCAGCTCTTCGCGACGCTCGATCCGACGGTGCGGCGGATCACGCTCCCCGGCGGTACGCCCGTGGTCGCCGCGGATACCGTAGGTTTCATCCGCGAGTTGCCGCATGAGTTGGTGGCAGCGTTCCAATCCACTCTGACGGAAGCACGCGAGGCGACCCTGCTGCTGCACGTCGTCGACGCCAGCGACCCCCGGCGAGACGAGCACATCGCGCAGGTGAATGAGGTCCTGGCGGAGATCGGCGCGAACGCGATTCCACAGATCATCGTGTACAACAAGATCGACCGCCTGCAGCGCCCGTCGGCCACCGAGCGCGACGACACCGGCGTGCCGTCCGCGGTGTGGATCTCCGCCGAGAAGCGTCTCGGCCTCGATCTGCTGACCGGCGCCATCGCGGAGCGGCTGTCGCGCTTCGCCCGCCGCGCACGGGTGCGTCTGCCCGCCGATGCCGGCGCGCTGCGGTCCCGTCTTTATGCCGCCAAGGCCGTTCGTGAGGAGCGTACGGCGGACGACGGCTCCATAGAGCTCGCCGTGGAGCTGCCCGATGCGGAGATCCGCGCCCTCGCGCGCACCACCGGGGTGCAGATCCTCGAGGCCCCGCAGCCCGATATTTCTTGTGCCTCCCTCCATGCCTACCTAGAATCGCGGACTGCTGTTCAACAGCAAGTCACGGAGCGGCCCAGGGCCGCTCCCTGGGTCGCGGGATCGAAATAGTGAGTCGGCTGGCCGCCCAAAGCGCCGCAGGCGACTTTGGGCCAATCGATACATATGGGTAAATTCGTAGTCGTCATCGGCACCCAGTGGGGCGATGAGGGCAAGGGCAAGGTCGTCGATCTGCTGACGGAGCGCGCCTCGGCAGTGGCGCGCTTCCAGGGCGGGCACAACGCCGGCCACACGCTGGTCATCGGCGGCCGCAAGACCATCCTCTCCCTGATCCCGTCCGGAATCCTTCGCGAGGACGTCCGCTGCTTCATCGGCAATGGCGTCGTGCTCTCGCTGCAGGCGCTGCTTGCGGAAAGCCGCACGCTGATGGAGCAGGGCGTGCCTGTGTTCGAGCGGTTGCGCATCTCGCCGTACTGCCCGCTCATCCTGCCCTCGCACGTTCTGCTCGACAAAGCACGCGAGCAGGCCCGCGGACCCAACGCCATCGGCACCACGGGCCGCGGCATCGGCCCTGCCTACGAGGACAAAGTGGCGCGCCGCGCGGTGCGCGTGGCGGATCTCTTCCAGCGCGACCGCTTCGCGGCCAAGCTGGGCGAGGTGCTGGATTTCCACAATTTCGTGCTGCAGCACTATTTCCGCCAGCCGACGGTCGATTTCCAGAAGACGCTGGATGAGCTGCTCGTCCTCAGCGAGACGATCGCGCCACTCGTTACGGACGTGACGCTTGCCCTGCATGGCCTGCGGCGGTCCGGCGCCAATGTTCTCTTCGAGGGAGCGCAGGGCGCAATGCTCGATGTCGACCTCGGTACGTATCCTTTCGTCACCTCATCCAACACCACCGCGGGCTTCGCCGGTACGGGCACGGGCCTGGGACCTCGGGTCTTCGACTATGTGCTTGGTATCGTGAAGGCGTACACGACGCGGGTTGGCGCGGGTCCATTCCCGACGGAGCTCTTCGACGGCTATGGCGAGCACCTCTCGCGCGTGGGGCACGAGTTCGGCTCCGTCACCGGCCGGCGCCGCCGCTGCGGCTGGTTCGACTCCGTGGCTCTCCGGCGCTCCATCGTGCACTCGAGCGTTTCAGGCCTCTGCATCACCAAGCTCGATGTGTTGGATGGCCTCGATACGATCAGAGTAGCCGTCGGCTATCGCGTCGACGGTCAGCTGGTGGCGCAGCCGCCGCTCAGCATCGAGGGCTACGCCGGACTCGAGCCCGTGTACGAAGAGCTGCCCGGATGGCGGGAGTCGACCGTCGGAATCACCGACTACGCGGACCTGCCGGTGAACGCGCGCAAATACCTCGAGCGATTACAGGCGCTGGTCGAAGTGCCGATCGATATCATCTCGACGGGTCCCGACCGCGAGCAGACGATCGTCCTGCGTCATCCGTTCGAGTGACCCTCAAACGCTCTCAGGGATGACCCGGAAGAGGACGCGGGCGATGCCTGGAACGAGCCGTGGCCGCTTCAGGCGCGCGTCATACTCGGCCATTCGCCGCTCATTCTCGTTGAGGCAGAGCCCGAGCAGCCGGTGCAGGGTGACTTCCGTCCCCAGGTCCTGGTGCGCCGTCAGCGTGAAATTCTCGCTGGAGCCGTCGCCGGCCGGTTGCGGCTTGCCCATGCTGCGCGCCGTCTTCACCCGGGAGGCCACTTGCTTCAGGATGATCCAGGCGCAGCGCAGGCGAAACGCCGGACGGCGCCACCAGGGAAGCTGCGCCCGGCGGTACTGCACCCAGTTGACGAAGAAGAGGATGTGGCGCGCCTCCTCCTGCATCACCGGCTCGAAAACTTTCACCAGCGCCGGCGGGAAGAACCCCGACTCGCGGGCGAGGGCGAACAGGCCGAATGCGAAGAAGGAGTCGAAGCACTCGCCGAACCCGGCGAAGAGGAAGTCGCTCTCGAGCGAGCGCGGCGTGAAGCGCGGCGGCGACTCGACGGCGATGCGGTAGTGGGAGGTGAGCGCGACGAGGAGGCGCGCGTGGCGCATCTCCTCGAAGCCCTGCAGCTCGATCGCCTTGCGCACCAGCGGGTCGGCCTCGAGCGCCGCGGCGGCGGCCACCGTGTTTGAAGTCACGTTCTCCGTCGATACCGCCTCCTGCCAGAAAGGAAGGCTGCGCAGCCGATCGAGCTCCTCCTGCGCGAGGGCCGGCCACTGCATCTGCTCGGGGACGTACTCGACGTGCGTGTCGAGGAAGAACCGGCCGAGGAGGCGCCGATGCTCGGCGGATCCGACCGGCAGACTCTCCGACTCAATATTTGCCGGAACCACGGACATGTTGCAGCTCTCTCCGTCCTTCGATCCAATACCATGACAGCAGCGCGGGGACCCCGAAGAGGATCTCCCGCATGCGCTTGGCCAGCGACAGCGCCAGGGCGAGCTCGCCATTGACCCCGAGCAGGGCTCCGAATCCGATCAGGCTCGCCTCCTGCACGCCGAGGCCGGCCGGCACCAGGAAGACGAAATTGCGAACGGTCACCGTCAGGCTCTCGAGCGCGATCGCCGCGCCGAACGGCACGGGGTGCCCGAGCCAACGCAGCGCGAGCCACGTCTCGAGCGAGCCCGTGATCATTCCGGTCACTTGCCACGCGATGGTCGTGAGCAGGCGCGGCGGGTCGCTGCAGAGCTCGCGAATGGCGGCATCGAGGCTCGCGGATTGCCCGGCAAGGAAGCTCAGCTTCTGTTCGCCCAGCAGGCGCACCGCGATCCGCTCCATGCGCTCGAAGATCGAGCCGTAGCGCAGCAGGACCGCGAGCAGCACGACGAGCGGCAGGCTCGCCGCGAGGCCGATGAGCACATCGTCGGCGAATCGTACCGTGTCCGTGAGCCTGAGCAGGCACAACACGCCGATCATGACGAAGACGTACTGGCTGACGACCGTGAGCACTATCTCGGTCGTGACACTCGCCGCGGCGGCCACGCCGTCGACTCCCGTGTCGGCGAGGAGGCGGATGCCGACGAGCTCGCCGCCGATGTTCGCCGCCGGCAAGAGGCGGTTGATGCCCTCGCGGATGGTGGCGATCCAGAAGAGAGTGCCGACCCGGCTCTCGCGCCAGCGTGCGATGAGCACACGCCAGCCGAGCGAGTCGAGAAGGATCGGCAGGACATGCAGCGGCACGAGCCACAGCAGCACCCGGCCGGCGCGGGCGAGCGGGACCAGCATGGCGCTGCCCTCGCGCATGACCAGCGCGATCAGCAGCGCGAGGCCCGCCGCGAGGGCGATGCGCACTGCGAGCCTCATGCGGCGCACCGCTCCGTCGTCGCACGCGCAGCCGACAACAGTCTGAAGCCGCCGGTCTGCGCGCCGCAGGCCATGACGGCCGCGCGCACCTTCGGGCTGAGGAGGGCGGCGAGCTCATCGGCGTGCCGGTAGCCGCTCATGCTGGCCGCTATGGCGGCGCCGGACTCGACCGCCGGATGCAGATAGATCTCCGTCACGCCTTCGGGAAGCTTCCCGAGGGCCTCGAGCAGCCGTTCCTCATCCATCGAGCCGCTGTCCGACATGCCGAAGACGTAGTCGTTGTGTGCGATGCGTGCCGCTCGCAGCCGCCGCCGCATGATCGCCAACCATGGGGAGAGGAGCCCCGCCACGGCGGGACCGGCGATCGCGCCGCCTGCGCGCCGAGCGACCCATGCCGGCTCTCGCGGCAGCCTCACCGCCGGCACGGCGAACTCTCCCCCTATCCGCAGAAGCATCTCCAGCAGCGTTGGATGCAGATGGAAGTGCTTGTGCGCGTTGACGTGATCCAGCGGCAGGCCGGTGTCGGCGAACGCTTTGAATTGAGCACGGATCTCCGCCTCGAGCTGGCGGCGCACGGCCGGCAACGCGAAGAAACGTACACCGTCGCGCACCATGTTGTTGCCGAATCGGCCGCGGGCGTCGACCAGCGCCGGAATGCTCCGCGGCGGCAACACCGACCAGCCGTCCGCCAGCACGAGGTGCAGGCCGACCGAGAGAGCCGGCAGGCCGCGGGCGCGGCGGACCGCATCCGCGGCCGCCGGCGCGCCGACCATCAGGCTGGCCGTGGTCAGCACGCCTTCGCGGGCGGCCTGCTCCACGGCCCGGTTGACCGACTCGTGCAGCCCGAAGTCGTCCGCGGTGATGATGAGGAACTTCAAACGGCTCGACCCGCGGGCCGGTCAGGCCTCGTGCGCGTGCAGGAAGCGGAAGAACTCCACGCCTTCGCGCAGCCGCCGCTTGGTCATCTCCCAGCTGCGCAGCATCTCGCCGGTGAGCTCGGCGATCTTGCGCGGGCGGAAGTAGAACTTCTTGTAGAAGGTCTCCACCGCGTGATAGATCTCCTTCGCCGGCAGGTGCGGATAACTGATGGGCGAGAGCTGCACGCCGCGGTCGTTCACCAGATTCAGATTGTCGTGGGCCGTGATCCAGCCGTTGTCCACCGCCTGTTGGTAGAGCTGGGTGCCCGGGTACGGAGCGGCCAGCGACACCTGGATGGTGTGGGGATTGATGTCGACCGCGAATTGAATGGTCTCGCGGATCGTCTCGGCCGTCTCCCCCGGGAGGCCCAGGATGAAGGTCCCGTGGATGATGATGCCGAGCTTGCGGCAATCGCTGGTGAAGCGGCGCGCGATGTCCGTCCGCAGGCCCTTCCTGATGTTGTGCAGGATCTGGTCGTTCCCCGACTCATAGCCGACGAGGAGCAGGCGCAGGCCGTTGTCCCGCATCACCTTCAGGGTGTCATAGGGGACGTTGGCCTTGGCATTGCAGGACCAGGTGACGCCGAGCTTGCCGAGGCCGCGTGCGATCTCCTCGGCGCGCGGACGGAAGTCGGTGAAGGTGTCATCGTCGAAGAAGATCTCCTTCACCTGCGGCATGTTCTCCTTTATCCAGCGCACCTCCTCGATGACGCTCTCGGCGCTGCGCACGCGGTAGCGGTGGCCGCCCACCGTCTGGGGCCAGAGGCAGAAGGTGCACTTCGAGCGGCAGCCGCGTCCCGTGTAGAAGGAGACATACGGGTGCTGCAGGTAGCCGATGAAGTAGTTCTCGATGGTGAGGTCGCGCTTGTAAACCGGCGTCACCCAGGGCAGCTCGTCCATGTTCTCGATCATCGGCCGCGCCGGATTGTGCTCGATCTTGCCGTCCGGCCGGCGGAAGGAGATCCCCGGAATGGTGGCGAGCTCGCGGCCCTCGGCCACTTCCTTGCAGGTGTAGTCGAATTCCTCGCGGGCCACGAAGTCGATCGCGGGCGATGCGCCGAGGGAGCCCGCCGGGTCGACCGCGACCTTGGCGCCGACCATGCCGACCTTCAGATGCGGGTTCTCCTCTTTCAGCAGCTCCGCGACCTTCGCGTCGGTCGGGAAGGAGGGAGAGCTGGTATGCATGATGACGAGGTCGTATTCCTTGGCGAGCGGCAGCACTTGCGACATCGGGGTGCCGTCCGCGGGCGCATCGAGCAGCCGGCTGCCGGGCACGAGCGCCGCGGGCTGCGCCAGCCAGGTGGGATACCAGAAGGAGCGAATCTCGCGCTTCGCCTGATAGCGCGAGCCGGCGCCGCCATCGAATCCGTCGAATGAGGGAGGGTGCAGGAACAGCGTTCTCATCATGATGAAGTCCTCAGGAAATCGGCTGCACGGAGCCGTCCCGCGCCACGCGGTAGCGGCCCTGCCGCCACTGCACTTCGCGCGTCAGGAAGGCGCCGCACCACAGAGCAAAGCCGAGCGCGTCGGCGAGCGGGATGGCCCAGAGTTGGGACCAGGACCGCGCCGCGGCAGACCCGGTCGAGCCCGGGGTCCGTGCGGCGAAATGTAACATCAACCGCAGCAACACGGTTGCGGTGAGCAAGGAGAGCGCGACGGGTGTCCCGCCCGCAATTACGCACCCGAGCACCGCCAGCGGCACGCTGAAGGTGACTGCGGAGAAGGTGTATCCTCCCGGACGTACGACCCGGATGGTGCGCAGCCATCTAAGTCCGTGCTGAGCCAGCTGGCGGAAGGTACGTTCATCGACGGCTGTATCCACCACAACGTCCGATAACACCGTCCGTTGACCACGGCGGCGCGTCAGCTCTCCGAGCCGGTAATCGTCCGCCAATTGGTCGGCAATCGCGCGGAAGCCGCCGACCGCATCCAGCGCATCGCGCCGCAAGGCGATCGTGGCGCCGAAGGCGAACGCGCGCGAGCCGAAGAGCGCCGCGACGCGCACCGAAGGAATGAACCAATCGTTGATGAAAAGCGTCCCAAGCAAGGACCAGAGCCCCGGACGGGGAACCCCGCGATAGGGGCAGGTCACGATGCCGACCGCCGGGTCGGCTAGCGGCGCGGCGACCGCGGCCAGGTACCCGGGCGGGACGCGCACGTCGCTGTCGGCCAGGACCAGCCAGTCATGTCGGGCGGTACGCATCATGTTGATGAGGTTGCTGACTTTGGCGCTCGCGCCGTGCCGGGTCGGATCGACGACCACGGTGAGATCGAGCCGCGGGTAGTCGCGCTTCAGGACCTCGAGCACGGCGAGAGCCGGATCGGCCGGATGCTGGACGCCGAAGACGATCTGCACGCCGGCGGCATATTCCTGCTCACAAAAGGAGCGCAGTGAATGGTCAAGCCCAGGCTCCGCCCCGCACAGGGGCTTGAGCACCGTCACCGGCCGCAGCTGCGGCGATGCGGCTGCGCTGCCGAGCCGCTGCTGCGCGCCACTGTTGCGCCAAAGCCGCACGGCCACCCACGCGGTGACCGCATAGCCGAGCGCGGCCGCGGCCAGCAGGGTGCCGAGCGAGGTCATGACTGCCTGGGCAGTTACAGCGACCGTGGAGCCGGTTATCATGGGCGGAGGAATGCCTAAACCGCGGATTGCAATGAGCGACGAAGTCGGATGGTTTCAAGTCCATGAATTCCGCACATGGTACACGTTTGCTCGCTGGCCGGGGGTGCCCGCGTGACGGAGGCAGGCGGTGCTCGAGCCAGACTGTGGGCTGGCAGCGACAGTTCGGACGAGGCCGAGTCGCTCATTCTGGTCGACGAGGCGGACCGGGAGGTGGGCTACTTGAGCAAGGCGCGCTGCCACGAAGGACGGGGTATCCTGCACCGCGCTTTTTCGCTGCTCATCTTCAACGAGCGGGGCGAGCTGCTGCTGCAGCGTCGCTCGGCGGCGAAGCGCTTGTGGCCGCACTACTGGTCGAACAGCTGCTGCAGCCATCCGCGGCGGGCCGAGACCATGGAGGCGGCCATCCACCGGCGGCTGTACGAGGAGCTCGGGCTCGCCTGCCCGTTGCAGTTCCTCTTCAAGTTCCAGTATCAGGCCCAGTTCGACAGTGCGGGCGCGGAGCACGAGCTGTGCTCGGTGTTCATCGGCCGAAGCAGCGGCCAGGTGGCCGTCGATCAGGAGGAGATCTCGGACTGGCGTTGGGTGAGCCCGGAGCGGCTCGCCGAGGAGATGGGAGGCGAGCGCGCCGAGCACTTCACTCCCTGGTTCACCATGGAGTGGGAACGGATTTGGCGGGATCACCGGCCCGCGCTGCATGCGTTACAGTCGCGGCCCGGAACCCGGGCTGAGCCCGGGCAACACAGGAGCTGATTTTGGGTATTCCACTGATTCAAAAGTACCGCGTGGCGAGCTACATCCTCGGCCGGAAACTCCGCCGGGAGAAGCGCTATCCGCTGGTGCTCATGCTGGAGCCTCTGTTCCAGTGCAACCTTGCCTGCGCCGGGTGCGGCAAGATCGATTATCCGAAGGAGATCCTGCAGAAGCGGGTTTCCGTCGAGGACGCGCTGCGCGCCGTCGATGAGTGCGGAGCGCCGATGGTATCGATTCCGGGAGGCGAGCCCCTCATCCACAAGGAAATGCCGCAGATCGTGGCCGGGATCGTCGCGCGCAAGCG
>JAGWPE010000006.1 GCA_028870635.1 Gammaproteobacteria bacterium
ACCAGCCTGCGCGTGCCGCACGGCGAGCGCGGCAAGGTGGTCAACGTCCAGGTCTTCGAGCGCGACTCGGACGCCGAGCTGCCCGCTGGCGTCAACAAGATGGTGCGCGTTTCGATCGCCCAGAAACGCAAGATCTCGGCCGGCGACAAGATGGCCGGCCGCCACGGCAACAAGGGTGTGGTCGCGCGGATCATGCCTCAGGAGGACATGCCGTACCTGCCGGACGGCACGCCGGTGGACATCGTTCTGAACCCGCTGGGCGTTCCGAGCCGGATGAACCTCGGCCAGGTCCTGGAGACCCACCTCGGGTGGGTCGCCCACGCTCTCGGTCAGAAGATCGCGACGCCGGTCTTTGACGGCGCCCCGATGCGGACCATCGTGAGCGAGCTGGTGAAGGCCGGGCTGCCGGAGGACGGCAAGGTCCGGCTGCGGGACGGCCGCACTGGAGAGGAGTTCGACGAGCCCGTGACCGTCGGCTACATCTACATGCTCAAGCTCGCGCACCTCGTCGAAGACAAGATCCACGCGCGTTCGACCGGGCCTTACAGCCTGGTCACCCAGCAGCCGCTCGGCGGCAAGGCGCAGTTCGGCGGCCAGCGCTTCGGCGAGATGGAGGTCTGGGCGCTGGAGGCGTACGGCGCTTCCTACACGCTGCAGGAGATGCTGACGGTCAAGTCCGACGACGTGAACGGCCGCACCAAGATGTACAAGAACATCGTGGACGGCAATCACCAGATGGATGCCGGCATGCCGGAGTCCTTCAACGTGCTCGTCAAGGAGATCCGCTCGCTCGGCATCAACATGGAGCTCGAGCAGGACTGATGGCTCAGGCGCACGCGATGGTTTTTGTCCTGATTGGCCGATAACGCCAAGGGGAACGAATGAAAGATCTATTGAAGCTTTTCAAGCAGCATGCTCCGGTGGAGCAGTTCGACTCGATCAAGATCGGGCTCGCCTCGCCGGAGATGATCCGCGCCTGGTCGTATGGCGAGGTCAAGAAGCCGGAGACCATCAACTACCGCACGTTCAAGCCGGAGCGTGACGGCCTCTTCTGCGCGAAGATCTTCGGGCCCGTGAAGGACTACGAGTGCCTTTGCGGCAAGTACAAGCGCCTGAAGCACCGCGGCGTCGTCTGCGAGAAGTGCGGCGTCGAGGTCACCCAGTCCAAGGTGCGCCGCGAGCGCATGGGCCACATCGAGCTCGCGAGCCCGACGGCCCACATCTGGTTCCTGAAGTCGCTGCCGTCGCGCATCGGCCTGATGCTCGACATGACGCTGCGCGAGATCGAGCGGGTGCTCTACTTCGAGGCCTTCGTGGTCATCGATCCGGGCATGACGCCGCTGCAGCGCGGCCAGCTCCTCACCGACGAGATGTATCTCGAGGCGATCGAGGAGCACGGCGACGAGTTCGACGCCCGCATGGGCGCCGAGGCCGTCTACGAGCTGCTGCGCACGATCGACCTGCAGGCCGAGATCGGCAAGGTGCGGGAGGAGATGGCCGGCACCTCGTCGGAGACCAAGCTCAAGCGCCTTTCCAAGCGCCTGAAGCTGATCGAGTCCTTCATCGAGTCGGGCAACAAGCCGGAATGGATGGTCCTGACCGTCCTGCCGGTGCTGCCTCCCGACCTGCGTCCGCTCGTGCCTCTCGATGGCGGCCGCTTCGCGACGTCGGACCTGAACGATCTCTATCGCCGGGTCATCAATCGTAACAACCGCCTGCGCCGGCTGCTCGAGCTCAATGCGCCGGACATCATCGTGCGCAACGAGAAGCGCATGCTGCAGGAGGCGGTGGATGCGCTGCTGGA
>JAGWPE010000135.1 GCA_028870635.1 Gammaproteobacteria bacterium
GTTCAAGGAGCGGGCGGACATGGAGCGCTTCCTGTCCGACTGGATCATGAACTATGTGATCCTGAATCCCGAGAACGCCGGGGAGACGGCCCGGGCGCAGAAGCCGCTCGCGGGAGCGGAAGTGAAAGTGCGTGAGGTCGAGGGCAATCCCGGATACTACTCCGCGACGTTCCACCTGCGGCCGCACTATCAGCTGGAAGGCGTCAACATTTCCATGAGTCTGGTCTCGAGGCTTCCGTCGCAGCGTCAGGGCTGAGGTGCGGGCAGCGGGGCGGTTGGCAATCAACTAAGAATCGATAAGAGGAGTTGAGTCTATGGCTGTCGACATGTTTCTCGAGCTGGAGGGCATCAAAGGCGAGACCGCCGATAAGGCCTTCAAGAGCAAGAATGCGATGGACATCCTGGCCTGGAGCTGGGGCATGTCCAACACCGGCACGTTCCACTCGGGCACCGGCGGCGGCGCCGGCAAGGCGAACTTCCAGGACATCAGCGTCACGAAGTACATCGATCTCGCTTCCCCGAATCTCATGCTGTACTGCGCCAACGGCAAGCACGTCGGCAAGGGAACGATCACCATCCGCAAGGCCGGCGAGAATCCGCTCGAGTACGTGAAGATCACGATGAAGAACATTCTCGTGACCAGCTACTCGACCGGCGGCAGCGGCGGTGAGGAGCGTCTGACGGAGAACGTCAGCCTCAACTTCGCCGAGGTGAAGGTCGAATACGCCCAGCAGGACGAGAAGGGCGGCAAGTCCGGCACCAACGACTTCGGCTGGAACATACAGCAGAACGCGAAAGCTTGAGCAACTCACAGGAGCTGTTCCGCGCGGGGAAGCTCCGCGAGTGTCTCGCGGCGCTGCAGGGCGAGGTGCGCGGCTCTCCGGCCGATGCGAAGCTGCGCACCTTCCTCGCGCAGCTGCTGATGCTGACCGGCGACTGGGACCGCGCCGTCAACCAGCTGCAGGTGGCCGGGGAGCTCGACTCCGCGGCTCTCCCCATGAAACACGCCTACACGGCCGCCATCGAATGCGAGCGGCTGCGCGCGGCCGTCTTCGCGGGCGAGCGGCTGCCTCTGATCCTCGGTGACCCGCCGCCGTGGATCGCCGCACTGCTGCAGGCGTTGCGCATGCTCGCGCAGGGCCGTGCCGATGAGGCGGCGGCGCTGCGGGAGCAGGCGCTCGAAGAGGCTCCGGCGACTGCGGGCCGGATCAACGGCACGGCGTTCGACTGGATCGCGGATGCCGACTCGCGGCTGGGCCCGGTGCTGGAAGTTGTGCTCAATGGCGCCTATTACTGGGCGCCTTTCTCGCGGGTGCGCCGCATCGTCATCGAGCCGCCCGCGGACGTGCGGGATCTCGCGTGGGTCCCGGCACAGATCACCTGGAGCAACGAGGGGGAGGCGGTCGGCCTCATTCCCGCGCGCTACCCGGGCTCGGAGCGCAGTGAGGACGATTCCGTCCGGATGGCGCGCAAGACCGAATGGCAGGAGATCGGGGCCGGCGCGTATGCCGGGCTCGGTCAGCGGATCCTCGCCACGAGCGGTGATGAGCTCGGGCTGCTCGAGGTTCGTGAGCTCGTGCTCGAGAGCGCCTGAGCACTTCGAAATCATGGCCGAGCTCAGCCTGCGCGAGCGCCTCCAGCCGGCACTGCTCGACCGGCTCGCCGACGATGAGCGGTACCTCACGATATTTCAGATCGAGTCGAGTCGCGCGGAGCTCGCGCGACTGAAACTGCCGGAGCGGGAGTGGCTCGACATTCTCCTGGCTCAGGGGCTGCGTCCGGTGGAGGATGCTGACGGCGGCAGGGCGGTCGCCCGCAGCGAGGACAAGAGTGAAGACAAGCTCCAATGGCGCCTCTTCGTGCCGACGGGCCGTTTGAGTCCGGCGCAGCTCAAAGCGCTGGTGCTGAAGCCCCCGGGCGCGCCGCAGGGTATCGCCGTCCAGGATTTCTGCCGGGTCGAGACGCGCAACGTGCCGAATTCCATGATCGAGTCGAGCCAGCACCGCAACGTTTCGATGCGGCGGCTGCGCGAGTGCGTGCTGCGCGACGTGGCGGCGCTCCTCAATGCGCTCAATCTGGAGACCCAATTGGATCTTCAGCGTTATCCGCACGTGCAGCGCTCGGTGTTGAACTACGGCATGCGCTCGCTGGCCGGCCTCTCCGCGGCAGCCGTTGATGCCGTGAAGACCGCCGCCGGCATCGAGGAGGCCATCCGCCGGTTCGAGCCGCGCCTGCGCAAAGTACGCGTCGCCCCCGAGGCGCGCGAAGGCAGACAGGAAGGCCATCAGCTGTCGTTTCGCATCGACGCGGAGCTCTGGGGACAGCCGGTCCCGCAACAGCTCGTCCTGCGCACGCGCATCGAGACCGACACCGGCAATGTGGTCGTCAGCGACTCGGGCGCGGGGTGAGGCTCGATGGATCCGCGCCTTCTCGACTACTACAACCGCGAGCTGCAGTTCGTCCAGGAGATGGGTGCGGAGTTCGCCGCCGCGTATCCCAGGATTGCCGCGCGGCTCGGGCTCGAGGGGCTCGAATGCGCCGATCCCTACGTCGAGCGCCTCCTCGAGGGCTTCGCGTTTCTCGCCGCCCGCATTCAGCTGAAGCTCGATGCGCGCCATCCCGACTTCACGCAGCACCTGCTCGAGATGGTGTATCCGCACTTCCTGGCGCCGGTGCCGTCCTGCACGGTCGTGGAGTTTTCCCCGGATCTCAAGGAGGGCGCGCAGCTCGCCGGTCTCACGATTCCGCGCGGGGCGACTCTGCGCACGCCGCTCGGCAAGGGCGACCGGACGGCCTGCGAATTCCGTACCGGCCATGCGGTGAAGCTATGGCCGCTCAGCGTCATCGAGGCGAAGTACCTCTCGGGCACCGGGGCGCTCGCGGTGCAGGGAATTCCCGTCGACGGTCGTGCCCGCGCGAGCATTCGCCTGCGGCTGAAGGCTGCGCCCGGCGTGGCTCTCGATACGTTGGATGTCGATTCGCTCACGTTCTTTCTCAAAGCGACGCCCGGCCTGACCCAGCTGCTGTACGAGCAGATCGCGGCGGACTGCGTCGGTTTTTACGTGAGATCGACACAGCAGGGGGCCCCCGTCACCGTGCGACCCGCGGCGAGCGTCCGCCAAGTCGGGTTCGAGGACGACGAGGCGCTGCTTCCGGTCACGCGACGCGGCTTCCAGGGCTACCGCCTGCTGCAGGAGTACTTCGCCTTCCCCGAGCGCTTCAACTTCTTCGCGCTCGATGGTCTGCGCGATGCCGTCCGCCAATGCGCGGGGGATGAGCTCGAAATCCATCTCGCTCTGACGCGCGCGCAACCGGCACTGGAGAACGCGCTCGATGCCAGCCACTTCCGGCTCTTTTGCGCGCCGGCGGTGAATCTCTTCCCGCGCACCGCCGACCGCATCCACGTCGATCTCTTCGACACCGAGCATCACCTCGTCGCCGACCGCAACCGGCCCATGGACTTCGAGGTCTTCGGGATCGAGCGGCTGACGGCCGTCGGCAGCGACGGGGAGTCGATCGGCGAGATTCGCCCGTTCTACTCCACCGATCATCACACCGACCCCGGGTCGCCCGCGCTCTACTACACGCTGCAGCGGCGGCCACGGTTGCTCTCCGCGCGCCAACAGCAATTCGGCGCGCGAGCGGCCTACGTCGGCAACGAATGCTTCATCTCGGTGGTCGACAGCGCCCAACGGCAGCTCGAGGGCAGGCTGCGGCAGATCGATGCGCAGGTGCTCTGCACCAATCGCGATCTGCCGGTGCAGCTGGCGGTCGGACAGGGACGCACGGCGTTCCTCATCGAGGGCGGCATCCCCGTCGAATCCGTCCGCTGCATCGCAGGTCCCAGCGCTCCTCGGGTCTCGCCCGCCTTCGGCGACACGGCGTGGCGGCTGATCTCCCATCTGTCACTCAACTATCTCTCGTTGATCGAGCAGGGCGGCCCTTCGTCCGCGCAGATGCTGCGCGACATGCTGGCGTTGTATCGGGACCCGAACGACGCCGCGGCGGCCCGTCAGGTCGAGGGCGTGGTGGGCGTGGGCTATCGACCGCTGGTGCGCCGCATGCCCATCCCCGGGCCGATCACGTACGGCCGCGGGCTCGAGATCGTCCTCACCCTGGATGACGCTCCGTTCGAGGGCGCGGGCATCGTGGTGCTGGCGAGTGTTCTCGAGCGCTTCTTCTCGCGATATGTATCCCTCAATTCCTTCACACAGACGCGCCTCGATTCCGCGGCGCGCGGGACGATCAAGACATGGCCGGTACGAGCGGGCAGACGTCAGATCGTCTGAGGGCTGGCGAGCCTGCGGCGGCGAGCGGGCGCCCGGCCGAGTCCGGACCCGTTGCGGCACTCGAGCAGTTGCGCGCCGAGCCGCACCGCTTCACGCTGTTCGCGGCGCTGCGGCTTCTGGAGCAGTGCTTCCCGGCTTCTCCGCGGCTCGGTGAGTCGCGCAAGGCAGCGGATGATCCGGTGCGCGTCGGGCAGAGGCCGAGCCTGTCGTTCGCACCGTCGGACGTCACCGGGTATCAGGAGTCCCCGGATGAGGGGCCTGCGCGGCTCGAGCAGTATTCGTTCGGCGTATTCGGCCCGAACGGCGCGCTGCCCGTCCATCTGACCGAGTACGCCTACGAGCGCGGCCGGCAGCGGGAAGATGCGACGCTCACGGATTTCGTCAATCTCTTCCAACACCGGCTGACTTCGCTCTTCTATCGCGCCTGGGCCGATGCCGAGCCCGCCGCGAGCTTCGATCGGCCCGAGAGCGACCGTTTCCAGCTCTATCTCGGCGCGCTGCTCGGCCTCGGCACGGCATCCGCCCGCCCGAGGGACGCCGCGCCGGACCGCGCCAAACTGAGCCGCGTGGCGCATTTCGCGCCGCAGCCGCGCTCCGCCGACGGGCTGGAGAGCATTCTGACCGACTACTTCGGGCTCAGCGTCGAGGTGCGCCAGTTCGTCGGTGAGTGGATGGACGTTCCCCGCGAGCTCTTCTGCCGCGTCGGCCGGGACCCTGCCTCGGCATCGCTCGGCCTCACGGCCGCGCTCGGTGCCATGAGCTGGCAATGCCAGCACAAATTCGAGATCGTCATCGGCCCGCTCGCCCTGGGGAGCTTCGCCGACCTGCTTCCCGGCTCGCGCGGGCTCGCGGAGCTCGCGGCGCTCGTGCGCCTCTACACCAACGACGAGTGGAGCTGGCAGCTGCGCCTGCTGCTGCGGGACGTCGAGGTGCCGGGAATCCGCCTCGGCAGCGCCGGGCGGCTGGGATGGACCACGTGGCTGGGCGGCCGCGGACAGACGGCGGATGACGTGGTGATTCAAGAACCCACTTCGGATTCCTTGCGCTGGAAAACATGACATGAGTGACATCAGCCGCGTCGCGCTCTTCGGCAAGCTCAACACCCTCGCCTACAAGGCGATCGAGAGCGCCACCGTATTCTGCAAGCTGCGGGGAAACCCGTATGTCGAGCTGGTGCATTGGCTGCACCAGATCCTGCAGCTGCAGAGCTCGGACGTTCATCTGATCGTGCGCGCATTCGGCGTCGATCCCGGCAAACTGGCGCGGGACATGACGGAAGCGCTCGACCGGCTGCCGCGCGGGGCGAGCTCCATCTCCGATCTCTCGGCGCACATCGAGGACGCCACCGAGCGCGCCTGGGTATGGGCGACTCTCAAGTACGGCGAGCCCCGGATCCGCACCGGTCACGTGCTCGTCGCGATGTCGAAGATCCCGGGGTTGCGCAACGCGCTCCTGGCGATGTCGCGCGAATTCGAGAAGATCAAGCCCGATCAGCTCGCGGACGATTTCCCGAGCATCGTCGCGAGCTCGCCGGAGGCCGCGCTCGGCGCGAGCGACGGCAGTGCGCTCGCCGATGCGGCCTCACCCGGGGAGGCGAGCGGCGCCCTCCCGCCGGCGCAACTCGGCAAGCAGGAGGGGCTCAAGCGGTTCACGGTGGATCTGACGGAGCAGGCGCGGCTCGGCAAAATCGATCCCGTCGTCGGCCGTGACGATGAGATCCGTCAGATCGTCGACATCCTGATGAGACGCCGGCAGAACAATCCGATCCTCACCGGAGAAGCCGGCGTCGGCAAGACGGCGGTGGTCGAGGGCTTTGCACGCCGCATAGCGAGCGGGGACGTTCCCCCGTCGCTCAAGGACGTCTCTCTCCGGGCGCTCGATGTCGGCTTGCTGCAGGCCGGAGCGAGCATGAAGGGCGAGTTCGAGCAGCGCCTGCGTCAGGTCATCGACGAGGTGCAGTCCTCACCCAAGCCGATCGTGCTCTTCATCGACGAGGTGCACACGCTGGTGGGAGCCGGCGGGGCGGCTGGAACGGGGGATGCGGCGAACCTGCTGAAGCCAGCCCTAGCGCGCGGCACGTTGCGGACGATCGGCGCGACCACCTGGGCGGAGTACAAGAAATACATCGAGAAGGACCCCGCGCTCACCCGGCGCTTCCAGACCGTGAAGGTGGAGGAGCCGACCGAGCAGAAGGCGCTCCTCATGATGCGCGGCGTCGTCTCGGTGATGGAGAAGCACCATCGTGTCCAGGTGCTCGATGAGGCGCTCGAGGCCGCCGTGAAGCTGGCTCACCGCTACGTGCCGGACCGCCAGCTTCCCGACAAGTCGATCAGCCTGCTCGATACCGCATGCGCGCGGGTCGCCGTGAGCCATCACGCGACGCCCGCGGAGGTGGAGGACTGTCAGCGCCGCATCGAGGCGCTGCAGACGGAGCTCGAGATCGTCGGCCGCGAGGCGGCCATCGGCATCGATACCGCCGAGCGGGCCAAGAGCGCCGAGACCGCGCTGCGCGAAGAGCGCGAGCGGCTCAAGGGTCTGCAGGCGGCCTGGGAGCGGGAGAAGGGGATCGTCGATGAGATCCTGGCGCTGCGCGCGAAGCTCAGGGCCTCCGGCCTCACCGCCGGCCCATCCGCGGCGGGGCAGGCGGCCGGCGCAGCCTCGAACGCCGAACCTCCCCCGGCAAAGTCGGCGGCGCAAGGTGCAGCCCCGGATGCACCGCTCAGCGAGGCCGAGCAGAGCGCGGCGCGCGCACGCCTGCAGGAGCTTCAAAAGATGCTCGCCGAGGCACAGGGCGACCGGCCGCTCGTGCTGCCGAGCGTGGACGAGCAGGCCGTCGCCTCCGTCATCGCCGACTGGACCGGCATCCCGGTCGGGCGCATGGTGAAGGATGAGATCGCGACCGTCCTCACGCTCGCCAAGACCCTGGGCCAGCGCGTCGTCGGCCAGGATCACGCGCTCGAGATGATCACCAAGCGCATTCAAACCTCGCGCGCCAGCCTGGAGAACCCCAACAAGCCGATCGGGGTCTTCATGCTGGCCGGACCCTCCGGCGTCGGCAAGACGGAGACGGCGCTCACCCTGGCCGAAGCGCTCTATGGCGGCGAGCAGAACCTCATCACCATCAACATGAGCGAGTTCCAGGAAGCGCACACCGTATCGACACTGAAGGGGGCGCCTCCGGGATACGTGGGCTACGGGGAGGGAGGAGTCCTCACCGAGGCCGTGCGGCGCAGGCCCTACAGCGTCGTGCTCCTCGATGAGGTCGAGAAAGCCCACCCCGACGTGCACGAGATCTTCTTTCAGGTCTTCGACAAGGGCATGATGGAGGACGGCGAGGGGCGGCTCATCGACTTCAAGAACACCCTGATCATCCTCACCACCAACGTCGGCACCGACCTGATCATGGGGATGTGCAAGGATCCGGAGCTGTTGCCCGATCCGCAAGGGATCGCGAAGGCGCTGCGCCAGCCGATGCTGAAGACTTTCCCGGCGGCCCTCCTGGGTCGCATCGTCGTCATTCCCTACTATCCGTTGAGCGACCCCGTCCTGCAGGGCATCATCCGGCTGCAGCTCGACCGGGTCGTCGCCCGGATCCGGCAGAATCACGGCGCCGAGCTCAAGTACGGCGAGGACGTCGTGCGCCTGATCGCCGCGCGCTGCACGGAGCCCGAGAGCGGCGGCCGCATGATCGATGCGATCCTCACCAATACGCTGCTGCCGCAGGTGAGCCGCGAATTCCTCGAGAGGATCTCGCAGGGCGTTGCGACGCGGGAGGTCGGGATATCGGTCAAGGACGGCGAGTTCGGCTATTCGTTTTCCTGATGCACATTCAGCGAGGATGGCGCCATGGCGTACGGTCGCGACTGTTATGGACGAGCGGATGGCAAGGCCTCCGTTGGATCCGAACTACGGCCTGTTCGTGTACAACGGCCGGGACAAGATGACCCTGGACCTGCAACGGGTCATGGACGAGCGTGCCTCGAGCGCCGACAAGAAGGCGACCCTTCGTTTCTTCGTGAAGACGTAGCACCACCACAGCAATCGATCCCGCAAACGCACGGGAGGGAATAAAAATGGCCCCATCATCACGCGCCGCGGAGCTCGAGAACTCGCGCCTCGGCGTGCTCTATTTCCTCGGTAACCTCCGGGTGGACTTCTCGCCGGAGGCCAGCGCCACGGAGCTCAAGAACAAGGCCCTGACCATGCTGCAGGGCAAGGTCGGCGACGGCAGGATCATGACGGCGGCGGCCAAGGTAGGCGGGGCCGTGGAGGCGATCGACAAGCAGGTCAACGAGATCGCGCTCGCGATCCAGCAGTGGCTCGTCGACAAGTTCAACATCTCGGCGAGCGATGCCGAGCTCGCCGTGCAGCACGTCCGGTACAACGTGCCGGCGCTCATCTACGGGATCCAGGGCGAGGTCCGCAAGAGCGCGAGCGACTTCGGGGTGACCGGCATCGCATCGGGTCTGGTCACCGCCGTGTCCAAGAGCATCGAGTACTTCAATCTCAGGCACGCCGGCCAGGGCGTGGTGCTCGAATCCGGCCATCCGGACATCGTCGCCGCCTCGATCAAGCGATCCGTCGCGAAGGATGCGCTGGTCGGCCTGGCGGAAGCGGCGCTCGCCGGCGCCAAGGCGGCGCTCGCGGCGTTCACGGGCGGCGTCGGACTCATCATCAACAAGATTGCCGGCGTGATCGAGCTCCTGCTCCGGTTTGCGGTGCGCTTCTGCGATGCGCTCGGCCTGCGCAAGATATTCGCCGACGCGAAGCAGAAGTGGACGTGCCACAAGCAGAGCGATGCCATCCAGAAGTCCCCCGATGAGTTCGCCGACTGGTTCCAGGAGACGGTCGATCACTCGCCGGTCTGCGCCGCGCTGGTGATGAATTGCGGCGTCGCCGGCGATGCCATGAGCTTCCTGCAGGTGATCACCAACCAAGGGACCGTGGTCACGCAAGGACAGTTCGACAAGGGCGTCACCTTCCTCAACGCGCTCAAGTCGTCCGCCTCCGACCTCATCACGCAGATCCAGCAGGACATGCGGGTCTGGAGCGAGGACAAGATCGTGGCCTCGCTGCTCAAGCACGCAGGCGAGATCGGCCTGGTGCAGAAGGAAGCCAACTCCTCGTGGCGCGCGCGGATCTTCGGCTGGACCAACCAGACGGGCAACAAGAGCCAGGCGGCCAACTGGCTGCTGAACAAGCTGGGATACAAGCAGAGCACGGTGCTGACGCGGATCTAGCCGGATCGTGACCGACACCACTCAGCACGGCGCTGGGGCACGGGCCGCCGGCTGCGGGGCGTTCCGCAGCGCGGGGCCTGCGGGCATGCATCCGGGCTGCGAGCAGCGACAGCAGCCGGGGGTGCTCGGGCAGGGGTCCCCCGGAAGGGGCCGGCAGTTGAGCGAGAGGGGAGTGGAATTCATCGCCCGTTGCGAGGGTATCGATGGGGAGAGGGGCGGGCGGTACTACCCGTACCCCGACATTTACGGCAA
>JAGWPE010000007.1 GCA_028870635.1 Gammaproteobacteria bacterium
AAGCCGTTTGGAATCGTGATCGAGGCGCGATTGACGTGGACCTCGCCGGTGACCTCGAGACGCTGTCGCAGGGTTCCCGCCACCTTCATGTTGGTATCGAGATTCGCCGTCAGGATGTCATTGGTGATCGGCTGGATGTGACGCGCGGACAGCGAGACATGGATCGGCATCCCCGGCTGCAACACACCAATCGTACCGCTCGCTGAGAGCTGCCCAGGTCCCGCGCGCGCCGTCATGCTCGCTATCCTGAGCACCCCCCGCCCACCAACGAGACGTGCATTGATGTCCTGAAGGTGTACTCCTTGCGCGTAGTCCCGTAGATCCCCGTTCGTGAGCCGCACCGCGCCGCGGATCTGCGGCTCGTGCGCCGCGCCCGATACGTGAGCATTGACCGTGAGCGTCCCTCCGGCCCGCTCGCCGCGCGCCTCGAGGACGGAGTTCATCAGGGCGACATCCAATCTGCCTCCCAGCCTCAGAGCCACCGCCCCGGTCGTGCCGAGCGGCGCAGTGCCGCTCATCGTCAGCCGCGATCCCGGGCCGGCATCGAGCTGCGCAAATATCCGCGCCGTGCGCCCGCGCAATCGCGCCGAGCCGCGCATGCTCACGACCGGCAATCCCTGTGCGGCTGTGTTGGCGAGCTTCAGCCCGGTGAGCTGGAGCGAGGCTCGCCCCATCGGCGCGGCGCGCGTTCCCCGTAGCCGCACGCTGGCATCGAGCTCGCCCTGCGCGAGGAGGTTCGGCACGAATGCGTCGGCCAATGCCGCATCGACGTGTTGGATGGACGCCCGAAAGTCGAGCGCCGGCGAGAGCTCCCCATCCACCGCAATGATCGCTCGCTGCGCGCCGAGCCGCAGATTCCGCACCCTGATGCCCCTCGCGTATGCCAGCCGCGATGGTGAGAGCAGCCGCACCGTCACGATCCGGCCGTGACAAGATCGGCCGGAGCCATTTTCGACGGCGCAGGCCGGCCCCGAAGGGGCGGGGCCCGGGATGGGCCGGGCAAGGAGCGCCTGGAAGCGATCGAGGTCGAGCACTCGCCTGGTCGCATCGAGCCGGGCGCCCGCCGATAGGTCGGCCGGGGCGCCGTGAAAGTCGGGAGACTGCGCCGCGAGCTCCGCGCGCAGGGCGTTGAGCGGACCCACCGCGGAAAGCCGGGCATTGCCCGAGACGCCGGCCGCCACGATGTTGCTGGCAACCAGATCGAATCGGGCTCGCGGACCTCCGGGCCCTGGTGTCAGGTCGATGTCGGCCGCGATGCCGCCCTGGAGGCGCTCGCCGGTCAGGGGCTGCAGGTCCGCCAGGTGCGCCATGCGCAGATGCAGACTGCCGCGGGCCGCCGCCAGGCTCCGCCCCGCTGTCGCATCGCCATTGAGCGCGAGGCTTTTCCAGGTCACGCGCGGAATGACAACGTGGAAGGTGTTGTTCGCAGCCCGCTCGAGAGACGCTTCGAGCCGCAGAGGGGCTCCGTCGAGCGTGCCGCTCGCCTGAACCGCTGCGCTCGGCGCTGAAGGCAGGCCGCGCGCCTGCAAGGTCGCCTCGACCGTACCGGGCGGCGCTCCACGCACCGACACAGTGGATCGCGCTTGCACGTCGGCGGTCAGCGACTGCAATGGACCATGGGCTACACCGGTGGTATCCAGCGAGCCGGCTACCGACGGCCAGATCAATGCCAGCTTCGGCAGGGAAACCCGCCAGTGCGCGCGCACCGACTGCACGAGACGGCTGGAGGCGCCGGGTCCCGACCTCTCGGCACTGGCGAAAGCGGAAACCGAGAGCGCCCGCCCCGACACATCCAGAGTATCGACTTCGACCGTAGCCGGCGTCATGCTGCCCGCGACGTGTAGGCGCGCGCCGGCTCCGAGAAGCTTCGCGGCCACACTCGAGCCAGCGAGGTCACCCGTGCCGCTCACATCGAGAGTGGTGGTGCGTCCCTGCTCGGCAACCTTGCCCGACAGGCTCATCGTCCCGCGGATGTCCTCGTGGTACGAGGCAGCCAGAGCGCCGAGGTCACGCAGGCGTAGATCGAAGTTGGCGCTCCGTGAGCCGACCGTGATCGCCTGCGCGTCGAGATCGAGCAACCGATGTGTGACGGTGAGCTGAAGCGGACGGCCTGCGGCATCCAGATGCCACGTCGCTTGGACCTCGAGCGGTGACCCCTGAAGAAGCGGCGGCTGCGAGCCCGCGAGGACAATGCCGTTGGCGGTTGCACGCAGCCTCAACACCCGGCCGTCGGCATTCAGGTTCGCCTGCAGGGAATCGAGCTGCGCGCCGTCCGACAGCCGCACGCCTTCGAGATCCAGCACGCCGCTGGCATGAGGCGCAGTCTGGGGCCCGACCCAGCGCCCCCGCAGGGCGATGCGTCGCCAGGCGAGGCCCGGCCGGGGCGACATCGCGGGGGACGAGACGGAGTAGGACAGATCCGCCGCCCTCGCCACCAGATCGACCGTTCCGCTGGCCTTGGCCGTCAGCTGCCCGGCGCGCGCATTCAGAGCCAGCTTCTGCGCATTCCGGGGGCCATCGAGGCTGGCGACGACCGACAGGGCACCGAGGCCCGGGAAGTTCAGCAAATGCTCGAGCGGCCCGCCCGCGGGCTCCTCGAGCTTCAGCAGGCCCCTCATCCGGGAGCGGTCGATT
>JAGWPE010000136.1 GCA_028870635.1 Gammaproteobacteria bacterium
ACCTTGTCGATCGGCAGGCGCGCGGTCGGCGTCTCCCGATGCCGGTAAATCACCCAAGTCACGACGACCGCCGCGATGCCGATCGGCACGTTGATGTAGAAGATCCAGGGCCAAGAGATGTTGTCCGTGATCCAACCGCCGAGCACGGGCCCCACCACCGGAGCCACCAGCGTGGTCATCGACCACACCGTGAGCGCCGCGCCTGCCTTGGCCTTCGGATAGCTGGCGAGCAGCAGCGATTGCGACAGCGGGATCATCGGGCCCGCCACCAGTCCCTGCAGGGCGCGGAATGCAACCAGCATTCCGATCGAGGGCGCCAGACCGCAGAGAAAGGAAGCGAGCACGAAGAGCAGCGTCGAGACGGTGAACAGCCTCACTTGCCCGATCCGGCGGGTCAGCCAGCCCGTCAGCGGCATGGAGATCGCATTGGCGACGGCGAAGGACGTGATCACCCACGTTCCTTGATCCGGTGACACACCGAGATCGCCCGCGATGGACGGAATCGCCACGTTGGCGATCGACGTGTCGAGCACGTTCATGAAGGTTGCAAGTGAGAGCGCGAGCGTGCCGAGCGCCAGCGCACTTCCTTTGAGGCACGGCAAGGCCGGTGCGGCCGCAGGCGCCGCAGCCGCGGGTGCGGACTGCGGCGGCGTGTCCCGTCTTTCCTTGATGACTGCGCTCATGTGAGAGCCCTCAGGCTGCGGTCGCTGCGCGAGCGCCTCAATCGCGCAGCGCGACGGGCGAGGCGGCCGGAACGGGCGCGGCAAGCATCGATGACCCGGCGCCGAGCCCCGCGGCCAGGCGGTGCGGCGCATTCTGCCGGCTCGCAACCGGATCATTGGCCGCGATGATCCGCCGCACCGTCGCATCGGCTTGCCCCGCAACGGACCGGAACACATCGGTCGAGTAGTCACGATCGTTGCCGGCGACTTGGGGCAGTCGCTGGCCGCTGTCCTCGCGCACGTTGACGTAGGCCTTCATGGAGAGGCCGATCTGCAGCGGATGCTGTGCGAGCTCCCGCGGATCGAGCGCAATGCGCACCGGTACGCGCTGCACGATCTTGATCCAGTTGCCGGTGGCGTTCTGCGCCGGCAGCAGGGAAAAGGCGGAGCCCGTGCCCGCGCCGAACCCGATCACCCGGCCATGAAACACCACACCGCCGCCGTAGAGATCGGAGGTCAGCGAGACCGGCTGCCCGACCCGCATGGAATCGAGCTGCGACTCCTTGAAGTTGGCATCCACCCACACCTCATCGAGAGGCACCACCGACATCAGTGGCGTGCCGGAGTTGACACGCTCTCCGAGCTGCACGTCGCGCCTGGCGACGAAGCCGGATACCGGCGCGGGCAGCACGGTCCGAGCATAGTTGAGATACGCCGCGTGCACCGCCGCAGCGGCGTCGCGCACGGCAGGATTACTTTCGATGGTCGTGCCGTCGATCCATGCCCGATTCGCCGCCAGCTGCTGCTGCGCGGCCGCGAGTGCCGCCTGTGCCGCTCTCACGGCATCGGAGGCATGCTGCAGCTCCTCCTGCGAGATTGCGCCGCTGCGCTCGAGGCGCGCACGGCGGGTGTAGTCACTCTGCGCCCTGGCGAGGTCCGTGCGGCGGACCTCCACGTTCGCCTGCAACTCCGAGGTGGTCGCGAAGAGATTGCGTACCTGACGCACCGTCTTGGCGAGTTGCGCCTCCGACTCCTGCAGGGTCACCTTGGCGTCTTCGGGGTCTAGACGCACGAGCGTCTGACCGGTCTTGACGAACTGCGTGTTGTCCGCGCCGATCGCCACCACCGTGCCGGAGATTCGTGGCGTGATCTGCACCACGTTACCGCTGACGTAGGCATCGTCCGTGTAGACGGAATAGCGCAGGTCGCGATCCCAGTAGACGCCATAGGCGGCGCCGGCGATGAGGAAGCCGCCGAGAATCAGCGTGAGCCACCGCACCCGCGGACTCTTCCAGGGTGAGGGCTTCGCGTTTTCGTTGCGAGTCGTCATGTCTCAGGTCTCCCGGTCACCGTACTCGTCTGCCGCGGCTAACAATGCCTAGGCAGGCTTTTGCCGGTAAAAAATCGTTCGCATCCCTCAGGCGGCGTTCTCCAACATCCGCCCGAGCAAGCCCTCGAGCTGACGGGCATCCGCCCGGCTGAAACCCCGCAGGAAGCGGTTCTGAATCGCCATCGAGAGCTCGCGCAGCCGCGGATAGACCGCGCGCCCCTGCTCGGTCATCTCCAGGTACACGAGCCGGCGGTCCTGCGGGCAGCGTGCCCGGCGGATGAGACCCTTGCTCTCGAGACGGTCGATCATGCGAGTCATGGCTCCAGCGTCGTACGACATCTCCTTGCAAAGGTCGGACGCGGACTTCTTGCGCTCCGCCGCCGC
>JAGWPE010000137.1 GCA_028870635.1 Gammaproteobacteria bacterium
CCGGCGCCGGGATGGTGGCCAGCACGCGGCCGGTCTGCGGATCGATCTTGCGAATGCGATCCTCGGCGATCTGGAAGAGGTGGCGGCCGTCGAAGGCCGTTCCCGCATGCGCGGCGACGTCGATGGAGCGCAGCGTCCTGCCGCTGTCAGGATCGATGGCGGTGAGTTTTTCGCCGGTCGCCAGCCACACGTTCCGGCCGTCATAGGTGACTCCATTGACGCGGGCTGAGCCTGCGAACGGTCCGTACTCCTCGATGATCTCGGCGCTTGCTCGGCTCATGGCGTGTGTCCCATTTCTATGACGTTGGCGATCGATCGACCGGCATCCATGCTAGTCGACGGGCAGAGGCGGCGGGAGTAACAAGCTCGTCGCGAATCCCGTCACCGGTGGTATGAGCCAGCGGCGCGCCCTGCCGTGTCCGAAAGACTGTACCTTGCCTGCCGCGGCGAGGGTCTCGAGCGCCCGCTGCACGGTGCGCTGGCTCGTGCGCAGCGCGAGCGCCAGAGCCGAGGTCGACCACGACTCGCCATCCGCCAGGAATGCCAGCACGTCGGCATGCTTCTCTTCCAGGGGCCGTGCGAGCACGATGACTTCGCGGGCTGCGCGCGGTGAGAGCGCAAACCCGCGCTGAGTGGCGCTGATCCGGGCGAGCGGGCGCAGCATCGCCCGCAGCCGGGCCATTTCGACCCGCAGCCGCGCGCGATGCGACTCATCGGCGTTCCTCAGCCGGAAGACGCGCGCAACCAGCGTATCGCGGGCCACATCGCCGGGCCAGGCCTCGCCCAATGCGCGAGCGAGCGCGAAGGGCACGGGGCGCCTCGCAAGTGAGATGATCTCTCGCCGCTGGCGCACGGCATGCCGGCAGGCATCGACGACCAGCGCATTCGAATCCAACAGGCTCTCGACCTGCCGCAGTTGCAGCGGCCGCTCCTCCCCCCGGGCGATCAGTCGTGCGGCGGGCGCGCCGAGAGCGAGCAGCGCGCTGTCGACTTCCGCGGCCAGGGCGGGAATGCCCGACCGGCGCGCGGCCTGCGCGGCGCGAGCGAGTGCGGCACGCGCCGGCTCCGTCCTGATGCGGCGCATCGCGATGCCTGCCAAGAGGAGCTCATGGGCCGCCCGCAATGCCGCGGGCACCGGCCCGGGATCCACCGCGGCAAGCATCCCCTCCGCCTCCTCCAGGCGTCCGAGGAGGACCAGGTGCCGGACCTCCAGATACCTTGCGTGTGCGGCGTTGATCCGATCGCCATGGGCCTCGAGCGTGCGCCGCGCCGAATCGAGCGCCTTCGCCGCCCAGTTGAGATCGCGCGATGCCAGCGCGACCTCCGCCTCGGCGACCACGCATCTGGCGCGGGCCAGCGCCTCTTTGGGAGCGAACGCGTGCGCTGCCCTGCGCAGAAGAGCCCTTGCTCGTGCGTACTCGCCGAGCTGCGCCATGGCGATGCCCCGAAGCGCCAGCGCCGGCGCGTCATCGCGCAGCGCGACCCGCTTCAATGCGCCCAGGGGATCGCCCAGGCCCAAGGCGCGTGCGGCGGCCGTGATCAGCGAGTCCATGGGAATCGCGTCAAGGTTGTAACTCTCAGGCCTGCGGGACCCTCGCTAGCATTATCTCACGACTCATCACCCACACCCACACACCGAGGAGACGATCATGACAGCAATCCAACCCAGTCACCCGACCGGAACGCGCGAGGAATGGCTCGCCGCGCGTCTCGAGCTGCTCGAGGCGGAGAAGGAGCTCACCCGGCGCAGCGATGAGCTCGCGCGCCGGCGGCAGGCATTGCCCTGGGTCCGCATCGCCAAGGAGTATCGATTCGACACCGACGAAGGTGGAGCTTCGCTCGCGGACCTCTTCCGCGGCCGCTCGCAGCTTCTCATCTATCACTTCATGTTCGGTCCCGACTACGCCGCCGGCTGCCCGTCCTGCTCGATGATCGCGGACGGGTTCAACGGGTTCGCCGTTCACCTGGCGAGCCACGACGTGACGCTGTGCGCGGTATCCCGGGCGCAGCTGCCGAAGCTGCAGGCCTATAAGCGGCGAATGGGCTGGACGTTTCCCTGGGCGTCCTCATCCGGCAGCGATTTCAACTTTGATTTCAACATCGCGGTCACCGAGGCGCAGCAGCGAGCCGGCGGCACCGAGTACAACTATCAGCGCGCCGCGCACGCGCTGGACGCCGCATCGGCCCCGCCGCCCGTCGCCCAGTTCGCGGCCTCGTGCGGCACCGACGTCAATGGCTACAGGCGCGACAGGCCCGGAATGAGCGCCTTCGTGCTGCAGGATGGCGTCGTCTATCACACTTACTCGACGTATGCGCGCGGGCTGGATGGCCTCTGGGGCGCGTACCAGTGGCTCGACCGCGCTCCCCTCGGCCGCAACGAGCAGGGGCCCTGGTGGCGGCGCCACGACGAGTACGGCGCGGGCTGAGCCGATCCATGGACACGATGCCGGTGCCCGGCGGCGGCATGACCTCGATGGCATGGATGCCGATGTGCGGCCAGAGTTGGATCGCCGCCGCGGCATCGTTCCTGGCGACGTGGACCATCATGATGGCGGCGATGATGCTGCCATCATTGATCCCGATGTTGCGGCGCTATCGGACGTCCGTAGGCAGGGCAGGGGAGTTGCCGCGCGCCCTGCCTACGGCCCTCGTCGCCGGCGGCTACCTGCTCGTCTGGTCGCTGCTCGGCGCCGCGGTCTATCCGCTGGGCTCCCTCATCACGGCGGTGACGATGCGCCATCCGCAGCTGGCGCGCGCTGTTCCGCTCGCGACCGCTCTGGTCGTGTTGATCGCGGGCGCGCTGCAGTTCACCCGCTGGAAGGCGCGCCATCTCGGCTGCTGCCGCGGCCGCGATCGCCGCGAGCCGCCCCGATGCGGCCGGGCCTTGCCGGCCGATGCCCTCTGCGCGCTGCGCCACGGCCTGCGGCTCGGCCTCCATTGCAGTCAGTGTTGCGCCGGCCTCACCGCAGTCCTCCTCGTCAGCGGGATCATGGACCTGCCGGCGATGATCGCCGTCACGGCGGGCATCACCCTGGAGCGGCTCGCTCCCGCCGGCGAGCGGGTGGCACGGGCCATTGGGGTGATGCTGGCCGGCGCAGGGATGCTCCTGATCGTGCGTGCGGCCGGGCTGCGTTGATGCGGCTGCCTCGAGCGGTCTAGCGGCCCTTGCGGGGCGGACCTCGGGGCGGAGTCGTCGACTGGTTGTAGGGATCGTAGCCGCCGCCGGGATCGCGATCGGACTGGCTGCGAAGCTCCTCGTCCTTCTTGTCCTCGACCTCGAGCTGCGGCAACTCCAGCTTCTTCAGCAGCCGCGAGGTGCTTTCGATGGCATTGCGCCCGGTCTCCTTCAGCCAGTCCCAGACCGCATTCCCGCGGTCGTCGTGGCGGACGCGGCCCGAGGGGTCCGCACCCGGCTGGGTGGAACCTGGCTTGGATTTTCGCGGAGGGTCCATAAATGCGCCCACCCGACTCTCGAATACGCCCGGTCAACTATAGCGAAGTCTCCTGGGGCGCACCACCGGGGATAATGCGGCCCATCGCATCTCGAGCCTGTTCCGTGGGGGTCGTATGCCGGGTCGCCCGTTAACCTGCACATGCCTGACAGCCGCTTTGCTTGCGCTCGCGCCGCTCTGCGCCTCGGCGGCCCCGAAGCCGGTCACGCTCACCGACTACCGTATGTTGGTGCGCATCGCCTCGCCGCGGTTCTCGCCGGACGGCAGCCGGATCGCCTTCCTGGCCACCCGATCGGACTTCGTGCACGACCGCTACGATACGACATTGCGCGTAATTTCCGTCGCCGGCGGGCAGCCTCGCGCGGTGGTCGTCGACATCGCCGATCTGAAGATGCCGCGCTGGTCCCCCGATGGGCGCACGCTTGCGTTCATCGGCAAGGTGGGCCGCAGGAAGGCTCAGATCTACACGGTGCCTGCCGCGGGGGGAACGCCGCAGGAGCTCGGCAACGCGCCGAACGGTGTCAAGCAGTACGCCTGGAGCCCGGACGGCAGCACCATCGCCTACGTGACCCCCGACGACTCGGTGATCGGTGACGAGGATCGCCGCACCCATCACGACCTGTTCACGATCCACGACGACGACTATCTGCTCGACGGGCCGCCCGCGCCATCGCACATCTGGCTGCTCTCGGTGAAGAGCCGGAAGGCGCGTCAGCTGACGCGCGGACCCACGAGCGTGCTCGAGACTGCACCGCCCATCGGCGGAGGGATCTCCGCGCCCTCCTGGTCGGCGGACGGCCGGTGGCTCGTCTACACCCGCCAGGCGGATGCGAATGACAGCGATTCCGACCGGACCGCCGTCGTTGCAGTAAACGTCGCGACCGGC
>JAGWPE010000138.1 GCA_028870635.1 Gammaproteobacteria bacterium
CGTCGAGACCGACCCGCGGCTGCCCGGCCATCGGCTGCCGCTCCGCCATCGCAGCGGCAGCCCGAAGCTCTCCTCGAGCGCATCCGCGCCGACATGGGGCATCTCTCGAAGGCTTTCGGCCGCATCGCGAAATACCTGGTCGCCGACCCGGACTCCTTCATGCACGCGCCGCTGCGGACCATTGCGGCCGGAGCTGCCGTCAGCGAGCCGAGCATCGTGCGCTATTGCAAGAGCTACGGCTGCAAGGGCGTTCCCGAGTTCCGGATCGAGCTGGCGAAGTCTCTCGCGCGCGAGCTGCCGGAATTCCGCCTGAACCTGATTGCGCCCAACATCTCCGACCGGGAGCAGGTCAACGTCAGCAAGAAGCGGTCGATTGCCCGCTACGCCGCCGGTCTCATCGAGCGGGAGCGCGCAATCATCATCGACTCCGGCTCGACACTGCGGACCTTCGCCACCCAGCTCGGCGAGGCGCGCGGGCTGTCGATCCTCACCGCCGATCTCGAGGTCGTCAACCTGCTGAGCCGCTACAAGCAGCATGAGGTCATCGTGCCCGCAGGGACCGTCCGCTACGACACCATGACCGTGGGCGGGCGGTTCATCGAGCGGTTTCTCGCGGAGCTGCATTTCGACACGTTCTTCCTCGGCGCTGATGCGATAGACCTCCGCCTGGGCCTGAGCACGTTCAACGAGGAAGAGGCGCAGAAGAACGCGGCGATGATCCGCGCCAGCGATCGCGTGGTGGTGTTGGCCGACTCATCGAAGTTTGGTACGCCCAGCCTGCACCGCATCTGCGATATCCGCAAAGTCAATGTCATCGTCACCGATACCGACGTGGATCCGGTTCTCGTGCAGCAGCTCGAGGGGCTCGGTATCGCGGTACATTGCGTCGATGCGCGCACGGGGCAGCGGGCCGCTGGACGGCGGAAAGCCCGGCCCTGAGGGCCCGGATGGAGCACACCGAGCCGCACTCGATGCCACCGGGCCGTTTGTTCGGCGGGATGGATGTCGGCGGCAGCAAGATCGAGACTTGCCTGTTCGACGGGCGGTTTCGCGCGCTCGAGCGGCGGCGCGTCCAGACGACGTGCGCGAATTATGAAGAGCTCTTGGATTGCATCGTCGGAGAGGCGCACTGGCTCGACGCGTGCGCCGGCGGAGCCGTCGATCTCGGCATCGGCCTTCCGGGGCTGGTCGACCACGCGACCGGCCGCGCCGTGACTTCGAACCTCCCGGCGACCGGACGGCCGTTGCGCGAGGATCTGCTCGCCAGGCTCGGCCGCAGCGTGGCCATGGCCAACGACTGCAAGTGCTTTGCGCTGTCTGAAGCCAATGGCGGAGCGGGGGAGGGCTGCGAGACCACTCTCGGGCTGATCCTGGGAACGGGAGTCGGGGGCGGCGTCACCCATCACGGACGATTGGTGCTCGGGCACAATGATCTGCCCGGTGAGCTTGGCCATCTCGGTATACCCGGGCGGCTCGTGGCGCAGTGGGGACTGCCGATGCTGCCGTGCGGCTGCGGTCGGATCGGATGCTACGAAACGCTGCTGTCAGGCCCGGGACTCGTGCGCCTGGCGAGCGGCCATGGCGGTGCCGACCGGTCACCTGCCGAGATCGCGCAGCTCGCGGGGATCGGCGATCCGGCGATGGCCGCGGCGATGCGCGAGTGGCTGACCCTTCTGGCGGAGCTGATTCACACGGCGCAGTGCACGATCGACATGGAGTGCGTGGTGCTGGGCGGCGGGTTGTCCCGAATTCCCGACGTCGCGCAAATGCTCGCCGACACCTACGGCGGCCGCCGGATCGCTGGCCGTGAGACTCGCTTCGCCGTGGCGCGCTTCGGCGATGCCAGCGGGACCCGCGGCGCCGCGCTGCTCCTGAAGTCCTGAGCTTGCGCACCCGGCGCCCATGAGAACGCTTTTTCCGCTGGACCCGGCAGCGGGCCGCACCGAGCCTCCAGCGGCCGGTCCGTGGTGGCTGCGGCCTGCGCTGCTCTTCGACGGCGAGCAGATACGCAGCGGCATGGCGCTGCGGATCGAGAGTGGGCGAATCACGGCCGTGGTCAACGCGACCGAGTCTCTCGCCGATGGTGCGCCGTATTGGCAGAGTGACTACATCGCCTGTCCCGCGTTCGTCGATCTGCAGGTCAACGGCGGCGGCGGCCGGCTCTTCAACAACGAGCCGACTTCAGGGGCGCTCATGGCCATCGCGGCGGCGCACCGGCGGGGCGGTACGGGCGCGTGGCTGCCGACGCTTCTCACCAGCACTCCGGCGGTGATGGAGCAGGCCGTCGAGGCCGTACTCGAGGTGTACGGTCATCATGGCGTCGCGGGAATACATATCGAAGGCCCGCACATCTCACCGGAATTTCGCGGGGCCCACGCGCTCGAGCTCATTCGGCCGTACGACGGTCACACCCGAGCCGTTCTGCGCCGGCTGCGCGACCGGAACATACCGGTGATACTCACGTTGGCTCCCGAGCTGTTGCCGCCGGGCGCCCTGCGGGAGCTGGTCGCGATGGGTGTGCGCGTCTCCATCGGGCATAGCGGTGCGAGCGAGCGTGAAACCCGCGCTGCGCTTGCCGACGGCGCAAGCCTCTTCACGCATCTGTTCAACGGCATGCCGCCTCTCAACACGAAGAAGGCCGGGATGGCGGGCGTCGCGCTGGACAGCGCCGCGTGCTGTGGAGTCATCGCCGATGGCTGGCACGTCGACGACACGATGTTGAGGCTGGCCGTGCGCGCGAAACGCCCCTCCCGCGCCCTTTTTGCGGTCACCGACGCGATGCCAACCGTGCACGGGCCGCCGGAGTTCGAGCTGTACGGTGCGAAGATACGGTTGTGCGAAGGCAAGCTGATCGATGCCCGGGGCTCGCTCGCCGGCGTGCACATCGACATGATCGGCACGCTTCGGCGGCTCGTGCGCGATGTCGACCTGCCACTGGAGACGGCACTCGCGATGGTGACCTCGATCCCGGCTCGCGCGGCGGGCCTCGACGCTGAATACGGTCGCCTCGCCGCAAACGTCCGCGCAAACGTCCTTCTGCTCGATCCCGGGCAGTTGCAGGCGCGAGGGCTGATCGTCGACGGCCTTGTTGCGGACCGGGTATTGATGTAGTAATTTTCCAAGAAATGTCTAAACATTACATTCTGATGCCGAAGGTGGGGGAGTCGTGGCGGCGGGCGGGTCTCGCGGCGCTGTTCGCCGGGTCTCTTCTGTCGATGGGAGTGCGCGTCGCGCAGGCCTCGCCGCTCACCGTTGCGGTAAATGCGCGAGGCGAGTACAGCCTCGGCGACGCCGCCGCGGCCAGTCCGACGATCGTTTCCGCAGTAGCGGCCGAAGTTGACGGCCGTTGGCTGCGTACGACGGACTATCCACGCTGCGACGTCGACCGCTCGCAGACCCGGGGGTATCTCGGCCAGGCTGCCCAATGGCGGGTGTCCTGCTCGGGCCTGGGGGGGCAGCCCAACCTCAGGTACCGGCTCCGCGTCTACGCTTCCGAGCCGTTCGCCGATATTCGTGCCGAGGTCGTGAACTCCACGAGCCGCCCGGTCAACATTCAGTCCATCCGCCTGGTGGCCGCATCCCGCGGGCAAGTCGCGAGCCTCGGCGCGGCCGCCGCGGCCGATCGCATCCTCTCCGACAGCTTCAGCGAAGACCGGCCTGCGATGCGGATCCGCGACCTGGGTGAGGTACACAACGGAATGGTACGAGCCGTCGGCAGCCAGTTGATCTACAACCGTGACAGTCACACGAGCCTCTTCATCGGCGCGCTGACCTCGGAGAGGTTCCTGACAGTCCTGCGGCTCGAGGTCGCCTCGGCGGCGGGCGTACCGGGTATCGCCGGCTACCAGGTGGACTCGACCGGCACCACCGAGCTCGAAGAGGAGAATTCCCTGGCCGATTCGCCGGCGGAAGACCGCATCATCCTCAGTCTCCCCTTGGCGCCGGGCGAGCACTTGGGCTCGGAGACGCTCGCCCTGAGCATCAGTCACGACTACCACGGCCAGCTTCAAACCTACGGGCGCCTCATCCGGCAAATCCATCATGCCAGAGTGGATGCGCCGCCTCTCATGGGGTGGTGGAGCTGGACCGCCTACTACTTCGGACTCGATTCCGGCGCCGCCCTGACGAATGCCGCGTGGGAGGCGCAGCGCCTGAAGTCATACGGCTACGACCTTTTCCATATCGACGAGGGCTACCAGTACGCGCGGGGCGACTACGCCAGTCCCAACGCGACGCTCTTTCCGCAGGGAATGAGCGAGCTCGAGTACGCAGTCCGCGGCCTCGGCCTCACTCCCGGTATCTGGACGGCTCCGTTCGAGGTCTCGGAGCGCTCCTGGGTCTATCGGCAGCATCCGGACTGGCTGGTCAAGAATGCACGCGGCCGGCCCATCCATGCCGGCAGCGTAGTGGACGGCAAGGATCCGCTTTACATCCTGGATACCACCAATCCCGGCGCCCAGGCCTACCTGCGTGCGACATACCGCACACTCGTGCGCGAGTGGGGCATTCACTACATCAAGCTCGACTTCATGGACGACAGCGCGATCGAAGGCTATTACTACAAGCCGCACACCACCGGCATGGAGGCGCAGCGTATCGGGTTGGGAATCATCCGCGATGCCGTGGGAGACGGGGTATACCTCGACAAGGACGGGAGCGTCATGCTGAATCCCGTCGGTTATGTCGATTACGGGCGGATCTCGCAGGACACCGGCCACAGCTTCGAGGCGAGCCGTGATGCGGCCACGGGCATCGCCGCGCGCTACTACATGGACCGTAACTACTTCGTTTCGGACCCGGATGCGTTCACGGTCTCCAGGCAGAGAATCACCGACCAGACCTGGCACGAAGGCAAGCAGCCGCTGACGCTCGGCGAAGCGCAGGTATCCATCGCGCTCGCGGCGGTTTCCGGCGGCATGCTCGAGATCGGCGACAATCTGCCGTCGCTCGAGGGCTCGCCGCGGCGGCTCGCGCTCATCGAGAACCGCGATCTGATCGACATGGTTCGTCTCGGCAAGCCGTCCACTCCGGAAGATCTGATGAGCTACTCGGCCGCCGACCGGCAGCCGAGCGTCTTCTTCCTGTCGGAGTCCGCGCGCCAGAGCATCCTCACCGTCTTCAACTGGACGGAACGGCCGACGCAGCATGTCATAAAGCTTGCGAATCTCGGGCTGCGCGCGGGAGATTCCTACGGCCTGACGGATGTCCTCAGCCCGCAGGCTTCCGTGCACGCCGCCGCGGGGGCCGTGCGGCTGGACCTGCCGCCGCACTCCGTGCGCGTGCTCAAGATAGTCGACGGTACGGTTGCGGCATCCTCGCCGGAATTCCAGATCCAGTGTCCCCGGAACGGCCGGACGGGATCACGGCTCATCTGCTCGGCCAAGGCCGAGGGCACGGAGCCCGTACTGACATTCGACTGGACGTTTGGCGATGGAGTGTCGGCGCAGGGCTCCCGTGTCACGCACACGTGGACGGAGCCTGGCGAATACCGCGTGCGGGTGTCGGCGACCGGCCTCGATGGCAAGACGGCACAGAAGGAGGTCGACGTGCGGACGATTGGCTACATGTCCACGGTGTTTGCGCCGTCGGACATCCGTAGACTCGGGCCGCCCCGCTAGCCACAGGGCGCGCGATCACGCCAGCAGAACTTCCACTCCGCGGCGGCGAAGCTCGTCGACGACTGAGGGCGGCGCTGCCGAGTCGGTAATGAGCATGTCGAGCTGCTCGACGTGCGCGATGAGCGAGACATTGCGGCGCATGAGCTTGGAAGAGTCCGCGACCGCGATCACCTGGCGCGCGATCTCGATCATCTTGAGATTCAATTGCGCCTCGGGCAGGTGCGGAGTCATCACACCGAGCGTCGGGTCGATGGCGTCGGCGCCAAGAAACAGCCGGTCGGCCCTGAGCTCCGCCAGCGCGGCCTCGCCGATGTGGCCGGACAGAGAGTTGGACTCGCGCCGCAGGATTCCGCCCGGCATGATCAGCCGCACCATCGGTGCGCTCGCGAGCAGCATGGCGACGTTGAGCGCGTTGGTGATCACGTTGATCGACTGCAGCGGCGCCTCGCGGATCTGCTTGGCGATCTCGGCGGTGGTCGTGCCGGAGTCGAGAATGATCGTCTCGCCGTCCCGGATCAGCGAGACCGCGAGGCGGGCTATGCGTACCTTCTCGGTGTGATGGAGCGTCTCTTTTACCGTGAGCGGCTGATCGATACCGTCGCGCGGCAAGAGGGCTCCGCCATGGCTCCGGACGACTGCGCCGGCTCGCTCCAGTGCCGTGAGGTCGGCGCGAATCGTCACTGCTGAGGTGGCGAATCGCCGTGCGAGCGCCACGACCGTGACGCGGCCGCTCTCCTGCAGGAGGTCGCAAATCCGCCGCCGCCGCTCTTCGACGAGCAGTCCCGGCTCGGCCGCGCTCTCAGCCGGGCGCGACTCGGCGCCCGCTTCATCGCGGGGATGAGGGTCGTGCATAGATAGAGTCCTGTTCTCTCGTCGGGCGCTTCGAATGGCAAGGATACCCTTTCGATCCCGCTCGACGCGTAAGGTTACACAAGCTCGCCGGCACTCCCCATCTCCGCGCCCCATAATTTTCGAAATCTTTCATACGAAGGATTGTGGCTTTCGTATAACCAAGAATACGCGACACAATTGACCAAGGCGTAAGTTTTCGCAATAATAAGCACGGTAAAGATTTGGCCTTCGCTTTCTTTTGATTACATGGGAGGGGGACTTGAACCGATCGCTGCGCAGGTCCTGCCGGTGAGCCGCCGCGCAGGACTCGTCTACGCACTCGTCACCACGCTGTTCTGGGGCGTGTGGGGCGCGTTCGCAGGCATGCCCGCGGAGCACGGTTTCCCCGAGACGCTCATTTACGTGGTGTGGGCGATCACCATGATCCCGCCTGCGCTCTACGCTCTCGGGCGCAGTGGCTGGAGACTGCCGACCGGCGGCCGATCGATGCTGCTCGGCGCCCTGATCGGACTCACGGGCGCGGGTGGCCAGATGCTGCTCTTCCACGCCGTCCACACCGGTCCCACCTACCTCATCTTCCCGCTCATCGCGCTTTCCCCGATCGTGACGATCGCCATGTCGCTGCTCTGGCTGCAGGAGCGCGTCACCCTGATCGGCGCGCTCGGGATCGTGATCGCCCTGGCCGCGCTGCCGCTGTTCGACTACCAGCCGGGCCAGGGATTGAGCGGCCACGGCGTCGCCTGGCTCCTCTACTCGCTCATCATCCTCGCGGCCTGGGGCGTGCAGGCCTTCTTCATCAAGCTCGCCAACCGCAGCATGAGCGCGGAAGGAATCTTCTTCTACATGGCGCTCATGGGGCTCGCGCTCGTGCCGGTGGCCCTCTGGATGACGGACTTCTCGCGGCCGATCAACTTTGGGCTGGACGGACCCTACCTCGCCGCCGTCACCCAGATTCTCAACTCCGTGGGCGCGCTCACGCTGGTCTACGCCTTCCGCTACGGCAAGGCGATCGTCGTCTCCCCGCTCACCAACGCGGGCGCACCTCTCATCACAGCGCTTCTCGCGCTCGCGCTGTTGGGCCTCGTCCCCCAGCCACTCAAGATCGCCGGCATCGTGCTGGCATTCCTCGCGGCGGCCCTGCTTGCCATCGAGCCGGAGGAGGGCGCATGAAGGCGCTCCTCGATCTGGTGCGGCGCCACCGCGGCGGCGAGGCCGTCGGAATCTACTCCGTGTGCTCGGCGCATTCTCTGGCGCTGCGCGCCGCGCTCGCGCACGCGCGCGCCACGGACGGCTACGCGCTGATCGAGGCGACCTCAAACCAGGTGAACCAGGAGGGCGGCTACACGGGGCTTCGTCCGGCGCAGTTCCGCGACCTGGTGTTGGATCTTGCGGATGAGAGTCGGCTGCCGCGCGAGCGGATCCTCCTGGGCGGTGATCATCTGGGCCCCAACGCCTGGCAGTCCCTGCCGGCGGACGAGGCGCTCGCGCGCGCGGGCGTCATGGTGGGTGAGTATGTACGCGCGGGTTACCGCAAGATCCACCTCGACTGCTCGATGTCGTGCGCGGGTGACCCGCCGGCGCTTTCCGACGAGATCGTGGCCGAGCGCACTGCGGCGCTGTGCGCCCACGCGGAGCAGGCGTGGCAACAATCAGGCGGCGAGCCGCCGGTCTATGTCGTCGGCACGGAGGTGCCGGTGCCCGGCGGTGCCCAAGAGGACCTGCACGAGCTCGCAGTCACGGAGCCGCGCGCAGCGCTCGCGACGGTCACCGCCCATCGATCGGCCTTCGCGGCCAAAGGCCTGCAGAGTGCCTGGGAGCGCGTCATCGCTCTGGTGGTGCAACCCGGCGTGGAGTTCGACCGCGACCGTGTCATCGACTATCGGCCGGAGCAGGCGCGATACCTCAGCAAGTGTCTCGAGGACCTGCCGAGCCTCGTGTTCGAGGCGCACTCCACCGACTACCAGACGGAGCCGGCTCTCCGAGCCCTGGTGCGCGATCACTTCGCGATCCTGAAGGTAGGTCCCGCGGTCACCTTCGCGCTGCGCGAGGCGGTGTGGGCGCTCGACAGCATAGAGCAGGAATGGCACGGCGAGTCGCGCTCCGCCAACGTGCGTGCCACGATCCTCCATGCCATGCGCGCCGACCCGCGGCATTGGCGGAAGTACTACCACGGCGCCGGAACGACGCTCGATCTGCAGCTGCAATACAGCCTGAGCGACCGTATCCGTTACTACTGGGCGGCCCCGGCGGTCGTCACGGCGCTCGAGCGTCTGCGCACCGCCTTCGAGAACGGCACGCCGCCGCTTGCGCTCCTTTCACAGTATCTGCCCACGGCTCAAGCCGCTGTGCGCGCCGGGACGATCCCGGCGCGGATGACTGATCTCGTGATCCATCACATCCGACAGGTTCTCTCCCGTTACTCGCGGGCCAGCGATCCGCAAACACCAGAAGAAGGGTCCGTACCATGAAGACTTCTCCCGATTCGGCGGCCGCAGCCGGTGCCTGCAGCCTTCTCCTCGCTCTGCAGCTTGCGGGCCCGGCGGCTGTGCATGCGGCCGACGCAGCTACCAACGGTAATTCGGACCAGCTGCAGGAAGTCGTGGTGACCGGCATCCGGGCGAATCTCGAGAAGGCGCTCGACACCAAGGAGTTCGCGCCCGTCGTGCTCGACTCCATCGACTCGACCCAGCTCGGCCGCTTCCCGGACTCCGACGTCGCGGATTCGCTCGAGCACCTGCCGGGCATCACCATCTCGCGCACCACGGGCGGCGAGGGTCAGAAGATCAGCGTGCGCGGCCTGGGTCCCGAGTACAACATCGTCACGCTCAACAACCGGATCATCGCGAGCGATGACGATGGGCGCGACCTGGCGTTCGACGTGTTGCCAGCCGAGCTCATCACGGGCGCCGATGTGCTAAAGTCGGCCCAGGCCTCCGCGGTCGAAGGCAGCATCGGTGGAACGGTGAACCTGCACACGGCCAGCGCCTTCGATAATCCGGGCTTCCACGCGGACGCCAATGCCGAAGGCAACTGGAACGACATGTCGCGTCTGACCAGCAAGAAGTTCTCGGCCTTCATCACCGACACCAACGAGGCGAGGACGATCGGCTTCGTGCTAGGCGCGGTGGATTCGGATCTCAAGTCACGCACCGATTCGCTGAACGCCTACAATCAGAATATCTACGGGCCTATCAGCTATCCGTACCCTCCCGATGGGGTTACGCCGCCCCCCGGGTCCGTGCCCCTTACCGCGACGCCCTGCTGCATCACCTTCGGCTCGATCTTCGACCAGAAGAAGCGCTACGGCCTGATCGGCAACGTGGAGTGGCGCCCGACCGACAGCTTCCGCCTGAAAGCCGATGGGCTGTGGACGCACTTGAACGACCCGCAGATCGGCTACAACGAGTCGTACTACTTCGCAGCGAATCCGGACGGCACGCCGTTCGAGAACAATGCGGTGGTGCAGAACGGGGTGATCACCTCCGTGTCCGTGGACAACTTCCAGCCGGAGATGGTGAACAACACCATGAACCGGAAGGTGGATACGTTCCTCTACGGCCTCAACGCTCAGTGGAAGCCCACCGACAGCCTCACCATCGGCGCGGATCTCTACCGCTCCACCGCGAGCCGGCCGGAGGGCGGCGCGGACACCTTTGTGACCGCTGGCCTGGTGAACGACCAGCCCACCGCCGAGGACATTCTCAACTTCACCGATCTGCCGAACAGCCTGCCGGACATCAACGTCGTCGTGCCGCCGAGCCAGCTCGGGCTGTCGGCGTGCCCCTCGGGCACGGACAGCGCCACGAACGCCGGCTATTGCTCCTACACGGCTCTCATGAACTCCAGGTATCTCAACAGCAACAACTACTGGTCGACCCATTACGTAGGCCTCAACGGCTACTCGGTGCACGACAAGATCACGGGCTTTACGCTGAGCGGGGCGTGGCGTGCCGACATGGGCCCCTTCGAGCAGCTGCTCTTTGGAGTAGGCGGCACCAACCGCGACAAGGAGCGCGTTGATTCCAGCAACGACTGGACCAACGGCTCCGGTCAGTACGGCACGCTTTATCAGACCGCCGGTTGTCCGGTGCAATGCAGCCCCTATTCCTTCGGCTCTCAGGGATTCAACGTCGTCTCGCTGATCAGCCTGCCGAACTTCATGCAGGGCGCGGGCGGATCGTATCCGATGGTGCTCCCGGCGCTGAACGCAGGGCAGCTGATCGGTTTCCTGAAGAGCCTCGACGGCAAGCCGAATCCCTTCTATTGCACCGCCACGCCGTGCGTGGGGCCGTACACGCCCTTCAGCTATGCGCTCACCCAGCCGCAGATCAACCCGTACAATTCCTACGCGGTGACGGAGAAGACCCTCTCGGGGTATCTGGAGGCGGACTTCGGTGCATCGCGCTGGTCGGGCAACTTAGGCGTCCGCGTAGTGCACACCACGACCTCAGCCAATACGGCCTCCGCCGTGCCGGTATCGCTGTGGACGCCCTCGAATACGGCGAGCAGCACCCAGACCTGGAGCGTCCAGTACGGGACCTCGCAGGCGCTCGGCGCAAAGGGTAGTTACACGATGGCGCTGCCCTCGCTGAACCTCGCCTACTGGGTGGTCCGCAATCGGTTGCAGGCCCGCCTGGCGGTGGCCCAGACGATGGCGCGGCCCAA
>JAGWPE010000139.1 GCA_028870635.1 Gammaproteobacteria bacterium
GCTCCTCCCCCGGCCCGCTCGACCCCGAAGCCGCCGCCAGCCTGGCCGAGCGCAACCTGCAGGTGCTGCAGGCCTGGGACGCGATGGGAGAGCACGGTCCCGTGGAGAAGCCCGACGAGAACAGCCCCTACGCCGCCGACCTCATGCGCATGGAGCGCAAGATGAACCTTCTCCTCGACCTCGTCGGCCAGATCCTCGCCTCCAGCCGTCCCCGGCCCGCGCCCGCGTACGTGCGGTTCAATGCGCTCGGCGCCGTCTGGCGCGGCACGGCGCCGCTTCCGGAGGCGGGCGCCCAGGGCATCCTGGAAGTGCATCTGCACGACTGCCTCGCCCAGCCGCTGCGGCTTCCCGGCCGCGTGACGAACGTCACACCGGACGGCAACGTCAAGGCACGTTTCCTCCCCCTCGGCGAGACCATTGCCGACCTCATCGAGAAGATGGCGTTCCGCCGCCACCGCCGCCAGATCGCCGGCACACGCACCGTCCGCACGCTGAATCCGCCGAAGTGATTGCCGGATGATCGTGACAGCAGTCACGAACCTCGAGCTGAGCTGTCGCTAGATGTAAACAACCGGAAGCGCATCACATCGCGGGTGCGCACCGATGCGCAACATGCGCCGCGAAACAAAAGCACAAAACGTGCGGGCGGCGGGAGTCTCAATGTCGGCAGCGCAATGTTTCTCGGGCCTCGCAGCGGGCCAGGACGAAAGCGCGCGACGCGAACCGACCGCCTTCTCACCCGCCGCCGCGCGGTTTCTGACCGGCAACTCGTCCGCGATTCGTGAGGTCAACGCCCTCATCCGCCAGGTCGCGGCCCACGACTCCACCGTTCTCATCCTCGGCGAGTCCGGCACCGGCAAAGAGGTTGCCGCCCGCGCCGTCCACGACCTGAGCCCGCGGCGCAACCGCCCCTTCGTGGCGGTCAACTGCGGCGCCATTCCATCGGAGCTCCTCGAGTCCGAGCTCTTCGGCCACGAGAAGGGCTCCTTCACCGGCGCTATCGCGGCCCGCAAGGGACGCTTCGAGATCGCCGAGGGCGGCACGCTGTTTCTCGATGAGATCGGCGATATGAGCCCCCCGATGCAGGTGAAGCTGCTGCGCGTGCTGCAGGAGCGCGTGTTCGAGCGTGTCGGCAATCACGTGCCCACTCGCTGCAACGTCCGCATCATCGCGGCCACGCATCGCAACCTGGAGGAGTCCATCGGCCGCGGCGCCTTCCGCGAGGATCTCTTTCATCGGCTCAATGTATTTCCCATCGACATGCCGCCGCTGCGCAAGCGTGTCGAGGACCTGCCGCTGCTCGTGCGCGAGCTGGTGGCGCAGAACGTATCCGACGGCCGCAGCAGGGTGCAGCTTGCACAGCGTACGTTCGCCGCGCTGGCGCTCCATCCGTGGACCGGCAACGTGCGCGAGCTGGGTAACCTCATCGAGCGGCTGTCCATTACCGCCGGCGGCCGCATCGTGCAGATCGAGGACCTGCCGTCGAAGTACCGCCCGCCCGAGGGCTGGGTGTGGGAAGAGCGGCAGACCGCCAAGGGCGCCGAAGCCGGCGACGAGGATGTCCTCGACGAGGAGGAGACTCTCGATCTGCTCGAGGCCGGCGCGGCTGCCGGAATGGCGGCGAGCCCGCAACCGGCCGCCGCCGCGGACTCACTGATTGTGCTGCCGGAAGCGGGGCTCGACCTGCGCGCACACCTGCTTGCCATCGAGCGCTCTCTCGTCCAACAGGCGCTCGAGCGCGCCGACGGCACCGTCGCGCACGCCGCGCGTCTCCTCAATCTGCGCCGCACGACTCTCGTCGAGAAGCTGCGCAAGCTCGGCATCGAGGCGGCGACGGAAGTTTGACGCCGGGGCGGCAGGATGCTGCCGCCAACGTGACAGCGTTCACGCTTCACCGCCGGTTTGGGCCCGGCACGCCTTTTGCAACCTCCCTCACGGCGAAGAAATCCCTGCGTGGGAGGTTGGATGTTCGAGACTGACGTAAGCCCGTTGGCGTGTCCCGCCGGCGATGAGCCGTGCGCGCGCCGCGCCGATTCCGATCCGGTCGCCTGCGCGCCGAACTCCCGGCGTCTCGTCGATCTCGCGCGCCGCGTCGCTCAGAGCGACTGCACCGTTCTCGTGGTCGGCGAATCCGGTACCGGCAAGGAGGTCCTGGCGCGCTACATTCACCGCCGCTCCACGCGCTGCGGCCGGCCGTTCGTCGCGGTCAACTGCGCCGCCATCCCCGAGAACATGTTGGAGGCGATGCTGTTCGGCTACGAGCGCGGCAGCTTCACCGGCGCGCATGCCTCCCATGCGGGCAAGTTCGAGCAGGCCCAGGGCGGAACGCTCCTCCTCGACGAGGTGACCGAGATGCCGCTCGGCCTGCAGGCGAAGCTGCTGCGCGTCCTGCAGGAGCGGGAAGTGGAGCGGCTGGGCGGCCGCACGCCCGTGAGCCTCGACGTGCGCGTCATCGCCACCACCAACCGGCGGTTGCGCGAGGAAGTTGCCGCCGGCCGGTTTCGCGAGGATCTCTACTACCGTCTGAACGTATTCCCGCTCGCCATCGCGCCGCTGCGGCTGCGCCGCGACGATGTGCTGCCGCTCGCCATGCAGCTGCTGACCGCGCGCTGCCGGCCGGGCGAGCCCATTCCGGCTCTCAGCGCCGAGTCGGCCCATCTGCTGCTCACGTACGGCTGGCCGGGCAATGTGCGCGAGCTCGACAATCTGCTGCAGCGTGCGCTCATCCTGGTCACCGGGCCGGTGATCCGGCCCGAGCACATTCAGTTCGAGCTCGCCAACGAGGCGGCGGCGCCGGCCATCGCCGGCGCGGCCTCCACGCCTGCCCGCGATGCGATCCACTCTCTTGCCGGCTCTCTGGTGCAGGCCGAGCGCGACCTCATCCTCGATGCGCTGCGCAGTCATCAGAGCCGGCGCGAGGCGGCCGAGCGCCTCGGGATCAGCCCGCGCACGCTGCGCTACAAGCTCGCACGCCTGCGCGAGGCGGGCATCGACGTACCGGCTGCCTGACGGAGTCCGCCATGAGCCAGATGGAAATCGACCGGGTTCTCGCCCAGATCCGCTCCCTCTCGACCCAGGCGCGCCCGAGCGCGGCGCAGCCGGCGGCGGCACAGGGAAGCGGAGAGAGCCAGTTTGCGACTCTGCTGCGCCAGGGCATAGACCAGGTCAACCAGAGCCAGCAGCGCGCCACGCAGCTCGCCGATGCCTTCGCGCGCGGCGCCCCCGGCGTCGAGCTGCCGCAGGTGATGGTGCAGATGGAGAAGGCAAGCGTGTCCTTCCGGGCGTTGACGGAGGTGCGCAATCGCCTCATCAGCGCCTATCAAGACATCATGAACATGCAGATGTGACGAGACGGATGTAACTAGAGGCCATGGCTGCAGACTCCGCGACACTCTCCAACGGCTTGACCGCCGCTTCGGCCGGTCCGGCCACCGTTCCGGCCAACATTGCCGCGCTGCCCGCGACATTGCGGCCGCTCCTGCTCCTCGTGGGCATCGCCGCCGCCGTCGCGGCCGGCGTCTGGATCGTGCTCTGGTCGCGCGGTCCGACCTACAGCCTCCTCTACGCCAACCTGTCGCCGCAGGATGAGGCGCAGGTCGCCCAGGCGCTCGATTCCGCACAGATTCCCTACAAGCTCGATGGCGGCACGAACGCCATCGAGGTTCCGGCCGAGCGCCTGGACGAGGCGCGCCTGAAGCTCGCGGGCCAGGGCCTCACCGACAACGACAGTTTCGCCGCGCTGGAGAAGAGCTCCGGGTTCGGCGTCAGCCAGTTCATGGAAGACGTGCGCTATCAGCACGCGCTGGAGATGGAGCTGGCGCGCACGATTGCGAGCCTGCAGCCGGTCGCGGGAGCACGTGTCAACCTCGCCGAGCCGCGGCAGTCGGTGTTCGTCAGCGACAACCGCACCGCGAGCGCCTCGGTGTTCGTACAACTCAAGCCGGGGTCGAGCCTCGAGCCCGAGCAGGTCCAGGCCATCGTCAACCTGGTTGCCTCGAGTGTGCCGAACCTCTCCCCTGGAGAGGTCACCGTCGTCGACCAGCAGGGGCGCCTGCTGTCGGCCCCGAACGGGCATGATGCCTACGCGATGGACGAGCGCGAATACGACATGGTTCACCGCATGGAGGGCGATTACGCCCGGCGCATCGAGGCGCTCCTCACACCGCTCGTCGGACCGGGCCTGGTGCACGCGCAGGTGGTCGCCGACCTCAACCAGGGGGTGAGCGAGCAGGCGAAGGAGCTCTACACCCCCAACAGCCAGATCGTCCGTAGCGAGCAGCTCTCCGAGCAGAGCGCCGGCGGCGCCGCCAACGGCGGCGTGCCCGGATCCCTCTCCAACGAGCCTCCCGTACCGGGCAAGGCCGTGCCGCCGCCCTCCGGGCAGCCGAATGCGTCAGCCGGCCAGAACGGCACCACCGCTGCGAGCACTCCCGCAGGCGGCGCCGCACAGGGTGCCGCGCAGAGCGGCGCGACCGCTGCAGCCGCGGGAGTGGGCGCAGCGGGTCAGCCCGGCACTGAGCCGGTGGGGGCGGTCGGTGCTCCGGGCGGCAAGACGATCTCGCGCGACGTCACTCGCAATTACGAGATCGATCGCACGGTCGATTACTCCAGCCAACCGGCCGGATCCATTCGCCGGCTGACGGTCGCAGTGCTCATCGGCGATCGCACCGTCGCGGGGAAAGACGGCAAGGCCACGAAGGTGCCGCTCAGCGCGGAAGAGCTTGCTCGCGTCACTCAGCTCGTCAAGGATGCCGTCGGCTTCGATGCGTCGCGCGGCGACAGCGTCAGTGTCATGAATGAATCGCTGGACAGCGACTCCGCTCCCGCCACGGACGGCAGCTTTCAGGCGCCGCCTCTTTGGCAGACGCCCTTCGTCTGGAGCCTGCTGCGGATCGTCGCCGGCCTGGTGGTGGTGCTCGTGTTGGTGCTCTCGGTGCTGCGGCCGCTCGTGAGGACTCTCATCACTCCCATGCGCCTGGCATCGGGGGCGGCTCCCGGCGCTCAGGCCCTGCCCGGCGCCTCGGACGGATCCGCGGGCGTGGCCGCCCTTCCCTCGGCGCAGAAGGATGCCGCCGCCAGCGCGCTCACGCACGAGCAGCAGCTCGCCCAGGCGCGCACTCTCGTGAGCCAGGATCCCAAGCGGGTCGCGCAGGTGGTGCGCGGCTGGGTGGGCTCCGATGAGTGAGCGCACCGAGCGGCGCGACGCCAGCCGCAGCGGCACCGAGCGCGCCGCCATTCTGCTCCTGACGCTCGGGGAGAGCGAGGCCGCCCAGGTGCTCAAGCACATGGGTGCCAAGGAGGTGCAGCGCATCGGCACCGCGATGGCGAAGCTCGCCAACGTCTCGCGCGAGGAGGTGCACGGCGTCATCGCGAATTTCGCACAGACCGTCGAGAGCCAGACCTCGGTCGGCGTCGGCGCCGACGAGTTCCTGCGCAAGGTGCTGGTCGATGCCCTGGGACAGGACAAGGCCGCGAGCATCATCGACCGGATCAACATCGGCCGCTCGACCAAGGGCCTGGAGGCGCTGAAGTGGATGGATCCGCGCGCAGTGTCCGAGCTCATCCGCCTCGAGCACCCGCAGATCATCGCCATCGTGCTCGCCTATCTGGATCCCGATCAGTCGGCCGAGGTGCTGCAGAACCTGCCCGCCAACGTGCGCCCTGACGTCGTCGCGCGCATTGCGACACTCGATGGCGTACAACCGAGCGCGCTCACCGAGCTCGACGACATCATGGAGAAGCAGTTCGCCGGCAAGTCGGCCGGCAAGACCTCGGTGCTGGGCGGCGCCAAGGCGGCCGCCGACATCATCAATTTCCTCGAGCCCAGCCAGGAGAGCGCGCTCATGGAGCAGATCGAGAAGAGCGACGAGGCGTTGGCGGCGCGCATCCTCGATCTCGTGTTCGTGTTCGACAATCTGATCGACGTCGATGACCGCGGCATGCAGGAGCTGCTGCGGCAGGTACCGGCGGAGAAGCTGCTGCTCGCCATGAAGGGCGCCGAAGACACGCTGAAGGAGAAGATCTTCAAGAACATGTCGCAGCGCGCCGCCGAGATGCTGCGCGATGACCTGGAGGCGAAAGGCCCGGTGCGCCTCTCCGAGGTCGAGGGGGCGCAGAAGGAGATCCTGCAGATCGCCCGCAAGCTCGCCGAGGCTGGCACCATCGCGCTCGGCGGCAAGGGCGAAGAGTATGTCTGACTCGCGGCGTGGCCCTGCGGCGGCGGCGACAATCGAGCGCTGGCGCCTGCCGGAAGTCGAAGGCCCCATCATCGGCCGGCCGCGCGACGAGCACCCCGGGACCGCTGCGGCCGGGAAGTCGCTGCGGCACGCCCTCGAGGAGGCGGACGCGCGTGGTTACGAGGCCGGCATGTCCCGGGCACGCGCCGAGATGAGCACGCGGCTCGCAGCTCTCGAGGAGCGCATCAGGCGCCTCGATGCCGCGCTGCACGTCCTCACCAAGCCGCTCGAGCAACTCGATGCCGACCTGGAGAGCGAGCTCGCGCAGCTTGCATTGGGCGTGGGCAAGCAGCTCGCCCGGCGCGAGCTGAGCATGGATCCCACGCAGGTGATCGCCATCCTGCGCGAGTCGCTGGCGCTTCTTCCGGCCGCGGCCCGGGAAGTGCGCGTGCACCTGCATCCGGAAGACGCCGCCACGGTGCGGGAGCACCTGACCGCCCCCGCCGGCGATCGCGCATGGAGCATCGTCGAGGATCCAACGCTCTCGCGCGGTGGGTGTGTCGTTCATTGTCAGTCCTCGCGCATAGACGCGAGGCTCGAAGCGCGCATCGCCGCCGTTACCGCGAGCGTTCTCGGAGACGAGCGCGCGGCTGCACGGGAGGGGCAATGAGCACCTCGCTCGAGCTCGCGCGAGGCGCAATCTGGCGAGAGGGCCTGCAGCGCCGCTTGCGCGCGGTGCAGGAGACGGAGCCGCCGGCAGTCGAAGGCTCCCTCACGCGCATGGTAGGACTGACGCTCGAGGCTGCCGGCTGTCAGGCGTCGGTCGGCGATTACTGCGATGTCATTGCCGGCGACGGCTCGCGGACGACGACGGAAGTCGTCGGATTCGCCGGCGATCGCCTATACCTCATGCCCTCGGGCGACGCGCATGGCCTGGGACCCAACGCGCGCGTGATCCCCCGCCAGCGCGCGGGGACCGTTCGCGTGGGACCGGAGCTCCTCGGGCGCATCATCGATGGGGCTGCGCAACCGCTCGATGGACTCGGCCCTCTTGCGTGCAATGCATCCGTGCGTCTGACAGGCCGGCCCATCAATCCGCTCTCCCGGCACCCCATCAGCGAGCCGCTCGACGTCGGTATTCGATCCATCAACTCCCTCCTGACAATCGGCCGCGGCCAGCGCGTCGGCCTCTTTGCAGGCAGCGGCGTCGGCAAGAGCGTCCTCCTCGGCATGATGGCCCGTTACACCAGCGCGGACGTGATCGTCGTGGGATTGATTGGCGAGCGCGGCCGCGAAGTGAAGGAATTCGTCGAGCGCATCCTTGGCCCCAAGGACCGCTCCCGCGCCGTCGTCGTCGCCACGCCGGCGGATCATCCGCCGCTGATGCGCCTGCATGGTGCGTGGCTCGCCACGGCGGTCGCGGAATATTTTCGCGACCGCGGCGCGAGCGTGCTGTTGCTGATGGACTCGCTGACCCGCTTCGCGCAGGCGCAGCGCGAGATCGCGCTCGCCATCGGCGAAGCGCCGGCCACCAAGGGCTACCCGCCCTCGGTCTTCGCGCGGTTGCCGCAACTCGTCGAGCGCGCGGGGAACGGCGCGACCGGCAGCGGCTCCATCACGGCGTTCTATACGGTCCTCACCGAGGGCGACGATCAGCAGGATCCGATCGCGGACGCCGCGCGCGCCATCCTCGACGGCCACATCGTTCTCTCGCGGCGGATCGCCGAGAGCGGCCATTATCCGGCCATCGACATCGAGGCCTCGATCAGCCGCGTGATGCAGGAGATCGCCCCGAGCGCCCATCTTGCGGCGGCGAGGCAGTTCCGCCAGGCGCTCTCGACCTATCAGCAACACCGCGACCTCATCGCCATCGGGGCATATCAGCGCGGCAGCGATCCGCGCGTGGATCAGGCCCTCGCCCTCTGGCCGCGCATGCAGCGCTTCCTGCAGCAGGACATGCGCGAGCGCGTCGACCTCGCGGCGAGTCTCACCGCTCTCAATGAAACTCTCTGCGAGCCAGCCAATAAATGAAAAAGACTGAGCGGATCGGCATGGTGCGGCGCGTCGTCGACGACATCGAGCGGCGCAAGGCGGAGGCGCTCGCGGCCTGCGAGAAGAACGTGCGCGCGGCGCAAGCGAAGCTCGATGAGCTCGAAGCCTATCGCGGCGCGTATGTGCGGGACTTCGCACGCCGCGCCGAGTCCGGCATGAGCGGCGCGGGCGTGCGCGAGTACCAGGTGTTCCTCAGCCGCCTGGATGAGGCGCTGCGGCAACAAAACCAGATCCTGGCGCAGGCGCGGCTGCAGCGCGGCGCCGAGCTCGAGAGCTGGCGCAACGCCGCCCGGCGGGCGAGCGCCGTCGGCAATCTCGCGAGCCACTGGCAGGCGGAGGAACGGTACGTGGCGGAAAAGATCGAGCAGAAGGAGAGTGACGAGCGCTCGCA
>JAGWPE010000140.1 GCA_028870635.1 Gammaproteobacteria bacterium
GTCAGGAACTCCGGCGGCACTTGCCAGGCGATCAGGTACTCGATCTTCCGGAGGTCGCGCGCGTCAGGCCAGACCCGGAAGTCCAGGTCGGGGGCATGCTTGGCGAAGTAGCTCGCCCACGCCGCCGCACGCGGCTCATCCGATCGATAGAGAATGCTCATGGAGGGGTTACCAGCCTCCCACCCAACCGTCGAAGAGTCCCTCGGGGAGGCTCTCGACGTCGGCTCCCCGGAGAAAGTCGAGGTCGCAGCCGCGGTGCGCCTGCTCGACGTGCTGATCGTAGAGCCTTCGGTAGCCGCGCGCGTGCCTCCGCTCCGGGGGGCGCCAAGCTTGGCGTCGACGCTCGAGCTCATTCGGCTCGACGCAGAGATCCAGCCGGCGTGCGGCAACGTCGAGCTCGATGATGTCACCGTTGCGCACGAGGGCCAGCGGGCCGCCGATCGCAGCCTCCGGCGAGACGTGCAGCAGGGCGGTGCCGTAGGCAGTGCCGCTCATTCGCGCGTCCGAGATGCGGACCATGTCGCGAACACCGCGCTCGAGCAGCTTGCGCGGCAGGGGGAGCATTCCCCACTCCGGCATCGCCGCGCCCACGGGACCGGCGTTGCGCAGAATGAGCACGCTGTTCTCTTCGATGCCGAGCGCCGGGTCATCGATTCGGTCGGCGATCGTCTGTACGTCCTCGAAGACCACTGCGGGCCCGCGGTGGCGGAACAGCTTCGGCTCGGCGGCGCAGGACTTCATCACCGCACCGTCCGGAGCGAGGCTGCCCCTGACGACGACCAAGGTCTCGCCTGCTCTTACGGGGTCCTCCAGTGGGCGGATTACGTCAGGATCGAGAACCTCCGCGGTCTCGACGATCTCGCCGATCGTACGTCCGTCGATCGTGCGCGCATCCAGGTGCAGCAGCGGTTTGAGCCTCTTCAGGAGGGCGGGCACGCCGCCCGCTGTCATCAGCCGCTCGGTCAGGTGCTCACCAGCAGGCTGAACGTTGGCGATGAGCGGCACGCGGCGTCCGATCTCGTTGAATCGGTCCAGGGTCAACGGCACGCCGACGCGGCCGGCGAGCGCCAGCAGATGGATGATGACGTTGGTCGAGCCACCAACCGCGCAAAGGAGCGTAATGGCGTTATCGAAAGCCCGCTCGTCGAGGATGTCGTCCACACTCGGGCTTCCCGCGGCGGCCAACTGGACGCTGCGGCGACCTACTTCGCGGGCGACGTGATTGCGACGGCGGTCAACCGCTGGAACCAGGCTGCTGCCGGGCAGGGCCACGCCCAACGCCTCGCAGATGGCCGACATGGAGGAAGCCGTACCCATCTCGGCGCAGTGTCCCGGTGTTCCCATGATGCTGCACTCGAACGCGGCAAAATCGGCCTTGGAAACCTGTCCGGCGCGCAGCTGATCGACCAGGCGCCAGACCCCGGTGGCGTTCGCCAGATTCCCGCCGGTCAACGAGCGTGGCGTGGCCGGCCCGCTGCCCAGGAAGATGAACGGAACGCCGGCGCTGGCGGCGCCCATCAACAGCGCGGGCTGCGTTTTGTCACAACCTCCGAGCAGTACCACCGCATCGAACGGGTAGGCACGGATGCACTCCTCCGCATCCATGGAGAGCAGGTTTCGGAATGGAAAGGAGCTCGGCTTGATGATGTTCTCGCTGAGCGACAGCAGCGGAACTTCGAACGGAATACCGCCTGCCTCGACGATCCCAATCCTGACTTCCTCCGCAAGAGCGCGCAGGTTGAGGTTGCATGGGTTGATATCCGACCAGGTATTGAGGATGCCGACGACCGGGCGGGTCATGAGGTCCTCACGGCTCCAACCCACCGTCGACAGAGTCGAGCGGTGCACGAAGCCGGGCAAGTCGTCCTTTCGGAACCAGCGCGCGCTGCGCAGCGGTCGCCGCTGTCTGCTCTGACTATCGTCCACGAGATTGCTCCACCAGAGAATCCCGGGATTTTACTTGGGCGCCGCCGAGCGGATCTGCCATCCCCGCCCGAGGATTTGGCACGAATGCGCGGCCTTGGCGGCCCAATCGGGAGAATGTGGCTGCGGCCGCTGGATATGCTGCGATCGAGCCGGGTTGGCTCATCAAGAGGTCAGAAGATGAACCAGTTCAAGCCCAAGTACATCACCTTCGATTGCTACGGCACGCTGACGAACTTCCAAATGGGACCGACGGCGCGGAAGGTGTTTGCCGATCGGATCCGCCCGGAGCAGATGGAAGCCTTCCTCGCCGATTTCACGGCCTATCGCCTCGATGGGGTGCTCGGCGACTGGAAGCCGTTCCGGGATGTCGTTCGCAACTCGATCGAGCGCACGTGCCGCAAATGGAAGCTCCAGTACCGGGATGACGAGGCCCTGCAGTTCTACAACGCGGTGCCGACCTGGGGACCGCACCCGGACGTACCGGCGGGACTTTCCAAGGTCGCCAACGAAATCCCGCTGGTCATTCTGTCCAATGCCTCCAATGACCAGATCCATCATAACGTCGCCAAGCTCGGGGCGCCGTTCGCGCACGTGTTCACCGCAGAGGACGCCCAGGCGTACAAGCCGCGCCTTCGGGCGTTCGAATATGTGATTGACCAACTTGGCTGCGCGCCGGAAGAGATGATGCACGTCTCCTCCAGCTTCCGGTACGACCATATGCCGGCGCGTGACCTGCACTACGGCGCACGGGTGTTCGTCGCTCGGGGGCATGAGCCGTCTCTGATGCCTCATTACGCGACCCATGAGATCAAGGACATCGGCGGCCTGAGCGCGCTGGTCGGTCTCTGAGGGGGCCCACGCCGCATTACGCGACCATGAGGCCAGGGACGGCAGCGGTTTGGCCGCACTGGTTGGGCTGTGAGGACCGTCGACGCTCAGGCGGGTAGAATCAAGCCGTTCGTGGGGTGACCCACCTTTTGAGGACCCCGGATGGGGTGCTGAACCGATGAGGATGGCGTCGATTCTTGCGCGCGTCGCCGTGGTGGCTGCTACCGCCGCCGCACTCGTCGGGGTATCCACGGGAGCCGTCACGGCACTGTCATCTGCGGCGCGGCTTCGCGCACCCGCGCTCGCACTCGAGATCCGCGGGGCGATCGGACCGGCGACCGCGCAGTACATCGAGCACGGACTCCAGGTCGCCCGGCAGCGCGACAGTCCCTTCGTCATCCTCGAGATCGACACGCCGGGCGGACTCGCGAGCTCCATGCGCGAGATCATCAGCGCGATCCTGGCTTCATCTGTGCCGGTCGTGGGCTATGTCGCCCCGCCCGGCGCACGCGCGGCCAGCGCGGGCACGTACATTCTCTATGCGTGCCACTTCGCGGCGATGGCGCCGGCGACCAATCTCGGCGCCGCCACCCCGGTGTCGATCGGCGGCTCCGAGCCGGCGCCACCGGCGGAGAGCCCCTCCCACTCCGGCGAGTCTGGTAAGGCTGGCAAGTCGGGGAAATCAGGCAGATCAGGGAAGTCCGGCAGATCAGGGAAGTCCGGGAAATCCGTCCAGACCGGCGAGTCCGGCCATGCCAACCCGTCCGGCCAGGAAGCTCCCCTCGCCGAGCCCACACCGCCCATGAGCGCCGAGCAGCGCAAAATCCTCAATGACTCGATCGCCTACATCCGCGGCCTCGCGCAGCTGCGCGGCCGCAACGCTGACTGGGCGGAGCAGGCGGTGCGCGGCGCGGCGAGCCTGCCTGCGGATCAGGCGCTGCAACAGCACGTCATTGACCTCATCGCCCCCGACCTGCCCAGCCTGCTGACCCAGTTGAATGGCCGCGAGACGCACATCGGCAACCGGACGGTGCGGCTCGATACCCGGGGAGTGCAGGTCACCTGGCTGAAGCCTGACTGGCGGACGCGGGTGCTCGCCGTCATCACCAATCCGGAGATCGCCTACGGGCTGCTGCTGATCGGCATCTGGGGACTGATCTTCGAGGGGTATCATCCCGGCGGGGTCTTGCCCGGCGTGGTCGGGGTCATCTGTCTGCTCGTGGCGCTCTTCGCCTTCCAGCTCCTGCCGACCAATTTCGCCGGGCTGGCGCTCCTCGTCGTGGGCGCCGGCATGATGGCCGCGGAGTTCTTCTTCCCGGCCTACGGCTCGCTCGGTATCGGCGGCCTCATCGCCTTCATCGTGGGCTCGCTCATCCTCTTTTCGGCGACTTCAGGCATTCAGGTGGCTTTGCCGGTCATCGGCGGTCTCGCGACAGCGGGCGGGCTCGTCATTCTCGGGATCGTGTATCTTGCCACCCGCGCCGCCCGCACCCCGGTCGTCACCGGCACGCAGGCCATGATCGGAGCGCTGGTCGAGGTGGCGGAGGATTTCGCGGCGCGTGGGCGCGTCCGCTATGGCGGTGAGCTGTGGAACGCCTGTAGCGCGGTGCCCCTGAAGGCCGGGCAGGCGGCGCGCGTCGTGAAGGTCGAAGGTCTAACATTGTGGGTTGAGCCGTTGCGCTAAAACGGCCGGCTTCGCCCGGAGATGCTCATGCCCTATGCTACCGTCGTCATCATCGTCATCGTCGCTCTCCTGGTGTTCAGTTCCATCAGGGTGTTGAACGAGTACGAGCGCGCCGTGATATTCACGCTCGGACGCTTCACCGGCATCCGGGGCCCCGGAGTCATCCTGCTCTGGCCCGTTATCCAGCGGATGAGCAAGGTGGACTTGCGGGTCATCGTGCTCAGCGTGCCGAAGCAGGACGTGATCACGCGCGACAACGTGTCGGTCAAGGTGAACGCGGTGGTCTACTTCCGCGTCGTCGATCCCGGTCGGGCGATCATCCAGGTGGCCAACGCCTGGGAGGCCACCAGCCAGGTTGCGCAGACCACGCTGCGCTCGGTGCTCGGCCAGCACGAGATGGACGACCTGCTCTCCCAGCGTGACAAGCTCAACGCCGACATTCAACGGATCCTCGATCAGGCCACCGAAGCTTGGGGCATCAAGGTCGCGAATGTCGAGATCAAGGACGTCGATCTCGATGAGACCATGATCCGCGCCATGGCGAGGCAGGCGGAGGCGGAGCGCAATCGGCGGGCGAAAGTGATCAACGCCGAGGGCGAGAAGCAGGCCGCGCAGACGCTGACGGAGGCGGCGCAGATTCTGGCCCAGCATGGAAGCGCGCTGCAGCTTCGGTATCTTCAGACCCTGGCCGACATCTCGCACGACAAGTCGTCGCTCATCATCTTCCCCTTGCCCCTCGATCTCATCCGGCCGCTGATGGGGGCGCTCGAGCGGACCGGTCAGTCGGGCTCCTGAACGGGCCGGCGAGATGACGGAGTTCGCCGCGCGACGGGTGCTCGGCGCCGCCGGGGTGCTGCTGGCGCTCGCCACGGCTGCCGGTGCGCTGGGGGCTCATGCCTTGAAGAGCCATTGGTCGGCGGAGCGGCTGGATGTGTACGACACAGCGGTGCGCTACCAGTTCTACCACTCGCTGGGGCTGCTCGGCATCGGCCTGGCGCTGAAGACATCGGATGTCGGTGCGCTCCGCGCGGCGGCGCTGCTCATCATCGCGGGGGTTGCTCTCTTCTCCGGCAGCCTCTATGCGCTGACCCTCGGTGCGCCGAGAGTGATCGGAGCGGTGACGCCGATCGGAGGGTTGGCTTTGATAATGGGCTGGGTGTTATTCGCTTACGGCATTTGGCGCTCGTGATTGCGCGCTTCGAGCGCCTCACAAAACGGCTCTCGGCCAGAACGCCGTGAATCCGTGCATGGAGGCTCGCTCGCCGGCTGTCCTGCCGGCGAGCGTCTGACCGAGAGCCATTTTGTGAGGCGCTCTTTGGAACATTCGGGACTGCCGATAGATGAGGCGCTGCCGGAGCTGCGGCGCGTGCTTCGGGAGCATTCGTCTGCGGTGCTTACGGCACCTCCGGGCGCGGGCAAGAGCACCGTCGTGCCGCTGGTGTTGCTCGGGGAGCCTTGGGCGGCGGCCAAGCGCATCCTGATGCTGGAGCCGCGGCGGCTGGCGACACGAGCGGTGGCGCTGCGAATGGCGCAGACGTTGGAGGAGGCGGTCGGGGGCACCGTCGGCTATCGCATGCGCCTCGACACCAAGGTATCGCGGAACACGCGTATCGAGGTCGTGACGGAAGGAGTGCTGACACGGATGCTGCAGACGGACCCGGCGCTCGAGGGCGTAGCCGCGGTTTTGTTCGACGAGTACCACGAGAGGAGTCTGCAGGCGGATCTCGGGCTGGCGCTGGCGCTGGATGCGCGCGAGAGCGTGACGCCGGACCTGAAGATCCTGGTCATGTCGGCAACGCTGGAGGGCGCGGCTGTTTCCCGACTGCTGGGCGATGCGCCTGTCGTCACGGCGCACGGCAGATCCTTCCCGGTGGAGACGCGCTACGCCGGCAAGGGGTTGCCGCCGCTGCCCGAGGTGGGCGCGGCTCGCGGGGCGCGGGAATCTCCCGAATCGCTCACGGCGAGAATCCTCCGGCGCGCGCTCGATGAGGAGCATGGCGACGTACTCGTTTTTCTGCCGGGGGCGCGGGAGATCCATCGCGTTCGGGCGCTGCTCGAGGGGGCACCGCCGGCGGCGGCCGGCGGCGCCGGGCGACTGCATATCCTGCCGCTCTATGGGGAGCTGGCAAGCGAGGAGCAGGAAGCGGCACTCACGCCTGCGCGAGAGGGGTCCCGCCGCGTCGTCCTCGCGACCAACATCGCCGAGACCAGCCTGACCATTCCGGGTGTGCGGGTGGTCGTCGACTCGGGGCTCGTTCGCCGCTTGCGCTTCGATCCGGCAACCGGCATGAGCCGTCTCGAGACGGAGCGCATCTCCCGTGCCTCGGCGGAGCAGAGACAGGGGAGAGCTGGGCGGGTGGAACCCGGGGTGTGCTATCGCGCCTGGAGCGAAGGTGCGCAGCGCAGCCTCGCTCCGTTCAGTCCCGCGGAGATCGTCGAGGCGGATCTGACGCCGCTCGCCCTGGAGCTGGCGAGCTGGGGCGTGCGCGATGCGGCCTCGCTCGGGTGGCTCGACCCGCCGCCGGCCGCGATGCTGGCGAGCGCGCGCGACCTGCTCGAGCGTCTGGGTGCTCTGGAGGCCGGCGGACGCATCACGCCTCATGGCCGCGAGATGGCGCGGCTCGGCGTCCATCCGCGGCTTGCGCACATGCTGCTGCGGGCGAGGGAGACGGGCTCCCTACCGCTGGCCGCGGATCTGGCGGCGCTGCTGTCGGAGCGCGATCTCCTGCGCGGGACCGAGGGAGCTCGGGACGCCGACATTCGCGGCCGCATCGAGGCCCTGCGCGGGGAGAGCGAATCCGGCGGCATCGACCGCGCGGCGCTGCAGCGAGCCCGGCGCGGCGCGCGCGAGCTGCTGCGGCAGCTCGGGGCGGCGGCAGCGGATTCCAGTGCGCGCCGCGCAGCGAGCGGCTCAGAGAGCGGTGGCTCAGTCGGCGGACTGCTCGCACTGGCCTTTCCGGACCGCATCGGGCGGCAGCGTGCCGGCGGGCAGGGGCGATTCACGCTGACGAACGGCCGCGGCGCGCATTTCGCCGAGCCGCAGAGCCTCTCGCGCCAGGAGCTCATCGTCGCGCTCGATCTCGATGACCGTGAGCGGGATGCCCGCATCCGGCTGGCGGCGCCGCTGAGCCGCGCGGAAGTCGAAGAGCTGATGGCGGCCCGCCTCGAGCGCGCCGACTCGGTAGAGTGGAGCGTGCGCGAAGAGGCGGTTCTCGCGCGGCGAGTGCTGCGGCTGGACGGTCTCGTGCTGGAGGAGAGCGCTCTGCCCGAGGTGCCGCGCGAGGAAGCGCGTGCCGCCATGCTGCAGGGCATCCGCCAGCTCGGAATCGAGTCGCTTCCCTGGAGCCGGGAGGCACGTGACCTGCAGGTGCGCGTCGCATTCGTGCGCGGGCTGGGCAGCGGCTTCGATCGGTGGCCGGACCTTGCCGACGCGGCGCTCACCGCGTCGCTCGATGACTGGCTCGCACCTTGGCTCGACGGAATCACTCGCCGCGAGCATCTGGCGCGCATTGCGCTGCTCGATGCGCTGCTCGCGCGGCTCAGTTGGGATGAGCGGCGGGAGCTCGACGCCTTGGCGCCCAGCCATCTCGCGGTGCCGAGCGGCTCGCGGGTGCGGATCGACTACCTCGACCAGAGCGCGCCCGCAGTCTCGGTGCGCCTGCAGGAGGTCTTCGGCCTCGAGGCGACGCCGCGGATAGGCGGCGGCCGGGTGCCCATTACGTTCAAGCTGCTCTCGCCCGCGCAGCGGCCGGTGCAGGTGACACGCGATCTGGCCAGTTTCTGGCGCGGCGCCTACGCGGACGTGCGCAGGGATTTGCGGGGCCGCTATCCGAAGCACTACTGGCCGGAGAATCCCCTGGAAGCAGAGCCTGTCAGAGGCGTGCGGCGGCGAAAGTAAGCCGGTACACTGCGCGTCCATCCCGCATTGCACTCGGGTGCGCGCTCCGCGCAAGGCGCGGCTTTGCCGGATGCGGGGGCAGTACAGACCAAGCCAAGCGTTCTGACGGATCGTCAATACGAATGATGACGAAGCCAGTGGAAGCCGCCGCCGCACCAGCGCCGGCCATCGATGTTCGTTTCGGCCAGGTGGGCCTGATCCAGGTGCGCATCCGCTCGACCGATCCCGGCGCGATCCTCGATGAGCTGACCGGCCGAGTGGCGAGCGCGCCGCTCTTTTTCCAGCGCACCGGAGTGTGTCTGGACCTGACCGTGCTCGGCAGGGAGCCGCAGGTCGAGGAAATGCGCCCGGTGATGGACGCGGTGCGCCGCGCGGGCATGCTGCCGGTGGGACTCGTCGGCGAATCCGCTGCGATGGAGTCGCTGTCGGCGGCGCTCGAGCTGCCCGTGCTCGCGCCCTTCAGGGGGCAAGCCCAGGCCGCGGTACCGGTCGTCCAGCCGGCAGAGCGCGCCGAGTCCGGACTGCCGGCGTTGATGCAACACCAGCCGGTGCGCTCGGGGCAGCGCGTGTATGCGCGCAGCCGCGATCTCGTCGTCACGGCCACGGTCGGCGCTGGAGCGGAAGCGATTGCGGATGGATGCGTGCACGTCTACGGCTCGTTGCGCGGACGTGCCGTGGCCGGGGCACGGGGGGACACCGGCGCGCGGGTGTTCTGTCAGGAATTCCGCGCCGAGCTGGTATCCGTCGCGGGTGTATTCCGGGTATTCGAGACATTGCCGCCGGAGCTCGCCGGCAAGCCGGTGCAGGCGTGGCTGGATGGCGACGATTTGCGTTTCGCGCCACTTGGTGGTTGAAATGTCGGCCCATCGACTGGCCGACTGGCGCCTTTCAACAGCAAGTGATTGAGCCGGCAAAGGCCGTCCTTTGCCGGCGGGGTCGAGCGCAGCCAGACGGCAGGCTGCTCACAAAATCGCCAGGAGCGATTTGGACGGCGCAAGCCGGTCGCGAAGCGACGAGGCCCAGGATGGGCCGAGCAACGCGCCGCAGGCGACTTTGAGCCAGTAGATCAGGAGACGATATTGACAGAGATCATTGTGGTGACTTCAGGCAAGGGCGGCGTCGGCAAGACGACCACCTCGGCCAGCGTGGCATGCGGCCTCGCCCGCCGCGGCAAGCGCGTGGCGGTGATCGACTTCGACATCGGCCTGCGCAATCTCGACCTCATCATGGGATGCGAGCGCCGGGTCGTCTACGACTTCGTGAACGTCATCCAGGGCGACTGCACACTGAAGCAGGCGCTGATCAGGGATAAGCGGCTCGAGACGCTGCACGTGCTCGCCGCTTCGCAGACGCGCGATAAGGACGCGCTGACCGCCGAGGGCGTCAGACGGGTGCTCGATGAGCTGATCGCGGACGGGTTCGATTACATCGTCTGCGACTCTCCGGCCGGCATCGAAAAGGGCGCGCACCTCGCGATGTATTACGCGGATCGCGCCGTGGTGGTCGTGAATCCCGAAGTCTCCTCGGTCCGCGACTCCGACCGCATCCTGGGGTTGCTCGCCAGCAAGACGCAGCGTGCGGAGCAGGGCAACGGCGGCGTGAAGGAACATCTTCTGCTGACGCGATACAACCCACGACGGGTCGCGAGCGGAGAGATGATGAGCGTGGATGACGTGAAGGAGATCCTTGGGCTGGATGTGATAGGCGTGGTGCCGGAGTCTCCGGATGTCCTGGCCGCGTCCAATTCCGGCGTTCCGGTGATTCTCAACGATGAGAGCGACGCCTCGCTCGCATATGACGATGCGGTGGCGCGCCTGCTCGGCGAGAATCTGCCGCTGCGCTTTCTGGAGGAGCCCAAGAGAGGCTTCTTCGCCCGCATGTTCGGAGGCTGACATGGGGCTGCTAGCTCTCTTTCGCCGCACGCCCTCCTCGGCCAGCGTCGCCAAGGAGCGGCTGCGCATCATCGTCGCGCAGGAGCGCAGCGCGCGCGGCAGTCCGGACTACCTGCCGCTGCTGCGGCGGGAGCTCCTGCAGGTGATCCACAAGTACGTCAACGTCGATCCGGACGCGGTCCAGATCAATCTCGGGCAAGAGGAGGGTCACGAGGTCCTCGAGCTCAGCGTGGCGCTGCCGGAGAAGACGAGGGCTTGAGCCCGCGGCCAGCCGAAAGGGGCAGGCGACGGGGGTAGCCTGCGCCGCGCCCGCTTCGTGGTAGCTTCACCGGCTGTGCCGCGACCGCGGCAATCGGTGGAGTCGGGGCCATGATCCGAATCGCTCGAGCCGTTCCTTTCTTTGCTTTCCTCCTGGCCGCCAGCGCGGCGAGTCAGGCCGGGCCGCTCACCGCCCCCGCCGGAGGCGGCCCTGCAGCTGCACCCGCGAGCCCGGCGGCCGCGGCCCTGCATGCCCTGATGAAGGCCGAATGGCTGCGGGAGATGCGCGAGGACCCGCTCGAGGCATCCGCCGACGGCTTTCACCAATATGATGGCTCCTGGCCCGACGTGGGCCTCGCCACTCTCGCGCGCGAGCACCAGGAGGACATCCAGGCGCTGAAGAACCTCGCGGCCATCGACCGGAGCTCTCTCGCCGGCGAGGACCGGATCAGCTACGACCTCTTCAAATACCGCTATGAGATGCGCGTGGAGGATTACGGGCTCAAGGGCTACCTGATGCCCATGAATGAGCTCGACGGCATCCAGACCCTGCAGACTCTCACTCACACGCTGCGCTTCCAGAACGGGGCAGACTACCGCAACTTCCTCCATCGCCTGCAGACGTTCAAGCCTTACATGGATGAGACGATCGCGCTGCTCAAAGAGGGTGTCGCCGATGGCATGACGGAGCCGCAGGTGGTGATGAAGCGGGTGCCGCACCAGATCGCCGCCTATGTCGTGGCCGATCCGGTGCAGAGTCCGCTGTATGAGCCGTTCAAGCGGATGCCGGACATCATTACCGCGAGCGAGCAGGCGCAGCTGCGCGCTGCGGCCAAGGCGGCGATCGCGAAGGAAGTCACGCCGGCGTACCGGGAGCTCGGGCAGTACTTCGATCACGACTACCTGCCGCACTGCCGCAGCAGCATCGCGGCGCAGGCGCTGCCCAACGGCAAGGCCTATTACGCCTTCCAGGTGCGGGAATACACCACCACCGATCTGACGCCCGCGCAGATACACGCGATGGGCCTGCGCAAGGTCGCGCAGATCCATGCGCAGATGGAGCAGGTCTTCGAGCAGGTAGGCTTCAAGGGCAGCTACAAGGACTTCGTGCACTACCTGCGCACCGATCCCCGCTTCTATTACAAGGACCCGAAGGATCTGCTCGAGGCCTACCGCAACGCCGCCAAGCGCGTGGATCCGCTGCTCGTGACTCAGTTTCCGGTCTGGATCCTGCCGCGTGTCCCCTACGGTGTCCGCCCGATTCCCGCATCGCTCGCTCCCGACACCTATCCGGCCTACTCCGTGCCGCCCGCCGGCGACGGCAGCGTCGCCGGCTACATGGCCGTCAATCTGTACAAGCCGCAGAGCCGGCCGAAGTACGAGATCCAGGTGCTGACGTGCCACGAGGCTCGGCCCGGCCACCAGCTGCAGATCCCGATCGAGATGGAGCTGACGGATCTGCCGGACTTCCGCCGCTTCGACTATTACAGCTCCTTCGGCGAAGGTTGGGCGCTCTACACGGAGACGCTCTGCGATCAGATGGGTCTTTATGACGACCCCTACTCGAAGTTCGGCTACCTGGACTTTCAGATGTGGCGGGCCGTGAGGCTGGTCGTGGACACGGGCATACACTCCGAAGGGTGGACGCGCGAGCAGGCCGTGCGCTACTTCGAGGACAACAGCGCCCTGGCCGAGCAGAACATCGACACCGAGGTCGACCGCTACA
>JAGWPE010000141.1 GCA_028870635.1 Gammaproteobacteria bacterium
GTCGGCCGCGGTGAGCGGGCGCAGCACGTACACTCGCGCCCGCGAAAGCAGCGCGCTCACGACCTCGAAGGACGGATTCTCGGTCGTCGCGCCGACGAAGGTCAGTGTTCCGTCTTCCAGGTAAGGCAGGAAGGTGTCCTGTTGCGCCTTGTTGAATCGGTGAACCTCATCGAGGAACAGCAGCGTCGGCTGCCCGCTCGCGGCACGCGCCGCGCGCGCCGTCTCCACCGCCGCACGGATGTCCTTGACTCCGGCCATTACCGCCGAGAGTTGGATGAACTGTGCCTCGGCGCGCCTCGCGATGAGCCGCGCCAGGGTCGTCTTGCCGGTTCCGGGCGGTCCCCAGAGGATCAGCGAATGCAGCTGCCCCGACTCGATGGCTCGGCGCAGCGGCTTGCCCGGACCCAGGAGGTGCTGTTGCCCGACCACCTCCTCGAGGGCGCGCGGCCGCATGCGGTCGGCGAGCGGCCGCGATGGATCGGGCGCGCTCGTATCGGCGGGGCTCACCGGGCCGGCGTTCCGATCACGTCCGCTCCGGGAGGCGGCGTAAAGGTCACCTCCGAAGCCGGCACGGGCACGTTGATCTCGACATCCTGGAAGATGATGGTGACGATCTGGCCGAGCTTGTCCTCGAGAATCATCCGCTGCAGCGTGCCCTTGCCGTCAAAGCCGAAGAGCGCGCTCTTGAAGTCGGCCTCGGTGCTGCGCGGCTCGACATACACCCAGTCGAGGCCGTCGCGCGTGCCGGCGCTCCTCTCGGTGAAGTGCTGGCGCACATCGACCGTCCCGGAGAGCAACATCGCCGGCGTGGCGGACAGCGCCGCGGTCATCGGCCGCACCGTGACCTGCTGCAGATCGCGATCGAAGTACCAGAGATTTCGTCCGTCGGAGACCATCAGCTGGCCGCCATCGGGCGATGCTGCCTGCGCTGCGGCCGAGCCCTGTCCGGCCGCCGGGGCCTGCGCTGAGCTCTGCGGGTGGATGTCCCAGCGGAACTTGCCGGGACGCTGCACGATGAGCGTGCCGGTGGAGCGCCCGACCTCAGCGCCGTGGGCATCCGCGACTGTCTGGAGGAACTGGACGTGCAGCGTCTCGAGGTTCTTCAGATAACGATCGAGCGGCGTCGGTGATTGTGATGCAGCGGCAGTGGCCGCGGTGCCCGGCAAGGCCCGCTGCTTTGCGCCACTTGGCATCGGCGTGAGCCCGATGGACAACGTCATGATGCTCGCCGCCAAGATCGCCCCGAGCCGCGCCGCCTGCGCGCGCACCCGGTGTACCGGGAAACCGGTGGAGATTCGCTGCAACATTTTTTGTACTTTCAATCTTCCGCCGGCGCCGGTGCCAGCACTTCGCGGGAGCCATTCGCCTGCAGAGGCCCGACGAGCCCGGCGATCTCCATCGCCTCGAGGAGCCGCGCGGCGCGGTTGTAACCGATCTTGAGCCGCCGCTGCACGTAGGAGATCGAAGGCTTGCGCTCCGTGACGACGATTCTGACGGCCTCGTCGTAGAGCGCATCCTGCTCCGGGTCTTCCGCAGCGGCCGCGCCCTCGCCCTCCTCGCCCGGCAGGCCCGGTATCGGCGTCCTGGGCCCGGAGAGCACCTCCTCGATGTAGTCGGGAGGCACGGAGGTCTTCAGCCCCTCGACGACGCGATGCACCTCCTGATCGGACACGAAAGCGCCGTGCACGCGTGTCGGCAGGGAAGTGCCCGACGGCAGGTAGAGCATGTCGCCGTGACCGAGCAGCGTCTCCGCCCCCATCTGGTCGAGAATGGTGCGTGAGTCCACCTTGGCCGACACCTGGAAGGCGATGCGGCAGGGAATGTTGGCCTTGATGAGGCCGGTGATCACATCGACCGACGGCCGCTGTGTCGCCAACACCAGGTGGATGCCGGAAGCGCGCGCCTTCTGCGCGAGGCGCGCGATCAGCTCCTCGACCTTCTTGCCGACGATCATCATGAGGTCGGCGAGCTCGTCGATGACGACGACTATGTATGGCAGAGGCACAAGGTGCTGGATCTGCCGCTGGTCGATCGTCGGGTCGTTGGCGGCGCGCTGCAGCATCACCGGATCCAGGATGGGCTTGCCCGCGTCATTCGCATCCTTTACGCGACGGTTGAAGCCCGCGATATTGCGCACGCCCAGGGCCGCCATGAGCTGGTAGCGGCGCTCCATTTCAGCCACACACCAGCGCAGCGCATTGGCCGCCTGCTTCATGTCCGTCACGACCGGCGCCAGCAGGTGCGGGATGCCCTCGTACACCGAGAGCTCGAGCATCTTCGGGTCGATCATGATGAGCCGCACGTGCTCGGCCGTGGACTTGTAGAGGAGCGAGAGCACCATCGCGTTGATGGCCACCGACTTGCCGGAGCCCGTGGTGCCCGCGATGAGCAGGTGCGGCATGCGCGCGAGGTCGGCCACCATCGGCTGGCCGCCGATGTCCTTGCCGAGGGCGAGGGCGATGGGCGATTGCACCTCGTCGTAGGCCTTGGAGCGGATGATCTCCCCGAGGGTCACGATCTCGCGCTTCTCGTTGGCGATCTCGAGACCCATGACGCTCTTGCCCGGGATCACCTCCACCACGCGCACGCTCAGTACCGAAAGAGCGCGCGCCAGGTCCTTGGAGAGAGTCGTGATCTGGCTGGCCTTGACCCCGGGGGCAGGACGCAGCTCAAAGCGCGTGACGACCGGCCCCGGCTGCACGGCGACGACCTCCGCCTCGATGCCGAAGTCCTTCAGCTTCATCTCCACGAGCCGCGACAGCGCCTCGAGGGCCTCGGCGGAATAGAGCGGCTCGCGCGCCGGCGGATCATCGAGCAGCGAGAGCGGCGGCAGCTCGCCCGCCTTCGGCGGATCGAAGAGCGGCACCTGGCGCTCCTTCTCGACACGCTCGCTCTTCTCGACGCTCGCCGTCGGCGGCTCGATCCTGGGCGGGGTGCGCGCGGCGGCCCGCTTCTGCTCGCTCGCCACCGAATCGCGGCGCGCGGCGCGCCGCTCCTTGCCCACCGCGACGTCCTTCGCGCTGGCCCGCCGCTCCCGCACCCACGAGATCGCGCTCCAACACCAGACGCCCAGCCGGTCCATGACCGTGAACCAGGAGACCCCGAAGGCGAGCGAAAGGCCCGCCATCCACGCGGCCAACATGAGAAGCGTGGCGCCGAGAAATCCCAAGCCGTCCTCGAGACCCGCGCCGATGAGATTGCCGATGACGCCCCCCGCCGTCGCCCGCAGCGGCCCCGGCGACCAGTTCAGGGTCGCGAGCCCGCAGCTGGCCGCGAGCAGCAGCAGAAAGCCGCCCCCGCGCACCACCGAGTTCACCCGCGAGGCAGGCTCGGGCTGCGCACGCCGGTGCAGCGCCCACGCGCTCACCCCCAGGATCACCGGCAGGAGGAAGGCCGGGCGGCCGAGAAGAAAGAAGAGCACGTCGGCGAGCCATGCCCCGATCGGCCCGATACGGTTGTGCACCGCCGGCGAGGCGCCCGCGAACGAGAAACCCGAGTCCGCGGGGCTGTAAGTGGCGAGCGCGATGAGCAACACGATTGCCGCCACGCCGATCGCGATGACGGCACTCTCGCGCAGCCCGCGCGCGACGGCGGCCGTGAAGCGGATGGGGCGCGCCTGCGCCTGCGATTCGGCCAATTCCTACGGCTCCAGCGAATGATGAGGGACAGTCTATGATATTAAGCTTTGGGCAGTGCCACTGGCCATTGCGCTGCGCAGTCCATGCTCCGCGCAAGCCCCGGGGCGGCCCTCCATGGCCGCCCGCGCAACGCATGCATTGCCACCCATGGCGGCGGCTCCCCGGCCCGCACTCCTGCGGGCCGCCACGCATGCGTGGCGCCCCTTGCTACTATGTCCGTCCGGCCGCACAGATCCCTGAGGACGCGAAGACTCCGATGACCACTCCCCGGCACAGCCGACTCATCATCCTGGGCTCCGGCCCCGCAGGCTACAGCGCGGCGGTCTATGCCGCGCGCGCCAATCGCGCGCCGCTGCTCATCACCGGCGTCGAGACCGGCGGCCAGCTCATGACCACCACGGACGTCGACAACTGGCCGGGCGATGTCGAGGGGCTGCAGGGGCCGGCGCTCATGGAGCGCATGCGCCGGCATGCCGAGCGGTTCGGTACCGAGATCGTGAGCGATCACGTGCACTCGGCCGACCTCTCCCAGCGTCCCTTGCGTCTCATCGGGGACTCGCGCACGTACACCTGCGATGCCCTGATCATCGCCACCGGCGCCAGCGCCAAGTACCTGGGACTGCCTTCGGAGGAGAAATTCCGCGGCCGCGGGGTCTCGGCCTGCGCAACCTGCGACGGCTTCTTCTTTCGCGGCCAGCGGGTCGCCGTGATCGGCGGAGGCAACACTGCCGTCGAAGAGGCGCTCTACCTCTCGCACATCGCCGAGCACGTGACGCTCGTGCATCGGCGGGACCGGCTGCGCTCGGAGAAGATCCTGCAGGACCGGCTGTTCCGCGAGGTCGCGGCCGGCAAGGCCTCGATCATCTGGAACCATGCCGTGGACGAGGTGTTGGGTGACGATCAGGGCGTGAACGGGCTGCGGCTGAAGTCCGTGAAAGACGGCGAGACGCAGCGGCTGCCGGTCACCGGCGCCTTCATCGCGATCGGACACGAGCCGAACACCGGGATCTTCAAAGGTCAGCTCGAGATGCGTAACGGCTATCTCAAGGTGAGGAGCGGCACCGACGGGGACGCCACCGCGACGAGCGTGGAAGGCGTCTTCGCCGCGGGCGATGTGGCGGATCACGTATATCGTCAGGCAATCACCTCCGCCGGCGCGGGGTGCATGGCGGCGCTCGACGCGGACCGCTACCTCGAGCGGCTGGAGACCGACGCGCTCTAGGCAAGCGGCGAGGAACGTGCAGGCCAAAGTCCACTGCAGCATCGATGAGATCGATCCGCGCGAATGGAATGCGCTCGGCGGAGCCGACTGCCCTTTTCTGCGCCACGAGTTCCTTGCGGCGCTCGAGCACGCCGGCTGCATCGGGGCCGGCACGGGATGGGAGCCCTGCCCCGTCACCTTGAGCGATGATCAGGGGCTCGCGGCGGCCGCCCCGGCCTACATCAAGACGCACTCCTACGGCGAATTCGTTTTCGATTTCGCTTGGGCGCAGGCCTACTCGCGCCACGGACGGCGCTACTACCCCAAGCTCGTCGTCGCCGTGCCCTTCACGCCTGCCACCGGGCCTCGCCTGCTCGTGCGCGCGGGGCTCGAGCCGGCTGCCGTCGCGAAGCGTCTGCTCGATGCACTCGAAACGCACGCGGCGAATCGACGCCTGTCCTCCGTGCACGCCCTCTTCCTCGATGAGCCCGCGCGAGCGGCCTGCGAGGAAGCGGGCTGGCTGTTGCGGCGCGACTGCCAGTTTCACTGGAGCAACCGCGGCTACCCGAGCTTCGAGGCCTATCTCGAGACCTTCACGGCGGAGAAGCGCAAGAAGGCGCGTCGCGAGCGCCGGCGCGTAGCCGAGGCCGGTATCCGCTTCGAGACGCGCCTCGGCGGCGATCTCGACGAGCGCCTCCTCGACAGCGTCTACGCCTTTCACCGGGAAACCTTCCTGCGGCACGGCAA
>JAGWPE010000142.1 GCA_028870635.1 Gammaproteobacteria bacterium
CCGGCGAGCTCGCGCATGAGCGCTTCCGTCTCGGCCGGTGCGAGCGGCTGGCGCAATGTTGAGGCGTGATTAACCATTGAGCTCTAATGAAAAACGTTTCGACCCCCTTTTGGGCGCACAATTTTATACATGGGGCCGCCGCCCGGCCAGCCAGTGCGCCACGCGGCGGGCGAGCAATAGCGGCAGCCGGACGAGAAAGCCTAGGAACAGGCGCGCATGCATCGAGGTCAGCAGCACGTTGTCGCGCCAGTAGTTGAAATGTGATACGCCCCCTTCCGCTGCGCTGAAATATCGGATCGGGGCGCTCAGGTTCACCGCCGGCACCCCCCGCCAGGAGAGCCGTACCGCCGCCTCGACGTCGAAATCGAACCGCCGCATGCCGATGCTCGCGTGCATCTCGCGCACGAGCGGGGCGATGGGGTAGACACGAAATCCGCAGAGGGAGTCGTGAATCCCCGCCCAGAGGGTCTCGAAGTTCGCCCACCAGTTGGAGATGCGGCGCCCCTTGACGCGTATCGCCGGCGCGCTGGCATCGAATAGCGGCTCCCCGAGGATCATCGCCCCCGGCCGGGCCGCCGATGCCTGCATGAAGGCCGGGATCCGGCCGGCCGGGTGCTGGCCGTCCGAGTCCATGACCAGAGCGTGGGTGAAGCCCTGCCGCAGCGCCTCCTGCAGGCCCTCGAGGACAGCCGCTCCTTTGCCGCCGTTCCTCGGCCTGTGCAACACCCTGAGCCCGGGGTCGGCCTGCGCCATCGAGGCGAGGGAAGCGGCCGTACCGTCGGTACTGCCGTCGACCACCACCCAGACCGGGCTCCATTGCGCGCGCGCGGCGCGCACCGTCTCGAAGACCTTGCGCCCCGGGTTGTAGCTCGGGATCAGCACGACGTGCGTGCTGGATGGATCTGCCGGGATGCTCAAGCGGCTCTTCCGAGCCAGCGGTTTTGCGGCGCGGCGGAGAGCTCGCGGGCGAGCTCCCGCTCGAGCGCCTCGGTGCCCCCGTCCGGGTGGCCCGCCGGCTCGAGCCGCCGCCCCAGGCGCACGCGATAGCGGATCGGCAGGCGCGGCACCTTGAAGATCGGCCAGCCCTTGCTGAGATAGGGGGAATCGGTCTCGATGACGGCCACCTGAATCGGCACCCCGGCGTGGCGCGCGATGACCTCGGCGCTGCCCGTCAGGGGGTTGAGCGGCGCGCAGGTGGTGCGGGTGCCCTCCGGAAAGAGGAGCACCAGCCCGCCGCGGCGCAGCTCGGCGACCGCTTCGCGGATCATGCGCCGGGGCGGGTCGCTGCGGATGAAGCCCGCGAGCCGCGCGCCCGCGCCGAGGAAGGGGTTGCCCATCAGCTCGGGCTTGAGGATGCAGGCGAGGTCCGGGTGACGGGAGAGCAAGAGAATGGCGTCGGCCGACGTCGGATGATTGGGCGCGAGGATGACCGGCGGACCGCCGCGCAGCGTGTCGATGGCCTCGAGCTCGAGCTCGTACGCGCCCGCTGCCGTGAGCATGCCCGAGAAGAGGCGAAAGGCCGCCATCATGCTGTAGCGGGCCGCCGCCCTGCGCCGGCGCGCCGGCAGAGGCGGCAGCAGAATCAGGGCGAGGATCGTCCAGGCGAGGATCATCACCGCCAGGATGGCGAGCAGGCCATAGGTCGCGAGATATTCGTAGGCGCGCTTGAGAACCGTCGTCACGGCGGGAGAATACCCTCTGAGCGCCGCGCACGCGCTGCGCAAGCTCACCCGCTCCAGGACCGCCAGCCGCCGCCCCCGACAGCTTCGATCTCGACGGCGAGGTCCCGGCGGCAGATATCCGCTTTGAGATACAGGAGGGCCGCCGCGCGGCCGAGTGAGGATTCGAGCTGCGCGCGGATCACCTGCAGGTCCTTCGGCTCGCGCACGTAGACCTTGTACGCCAGCGTCTCGAGCCGCAGCGCTCCGGTGCCGCAGCGGCGCTCGGCCTCGGCGAGCAGCGCCTCGATGTTGACCAGCGTCTCGCGCGTCTGGGCGGCCGGATCTCCGGCGTGCAGCGTCCGATGCCCGACGATGCTCGCGGTGCCGGATACGAAGAGCGTCGCCTCGGCGCCTTCGCCGAGCACGGTGGCGCGGGAGAAGGCGGGGCTGCGCGGCCCGTACTGCGCCGGGTAGCGGTAGGCGCTCACCTGGCGGGGATTCTCGATGAAGGCCGGCGCGCGGCGGCTCGCCAGAAAATAAATCGTGAGCGGGCTTGCCGCCGCGGCGCCGAGGGCGCTCGCTGCGGGGACCGCGCCCGCCACCGCCCGTCCGCAGGCGAGCGAGGCCTCCTGGCGCGCGGTGTTGAATTGCCGATACCGCTCGAGGCCGTGGGTCTCGAGGTTGATGTCGGGGATGTAGTTCCAGACCCGCACGAGGTGCGGGCTGTCGAGGGCGGTCAGGGTGGCGTACATCTCCCGGTACGCGAGGTCCGTTGCGACTTCCAACGGCGTGCGCGGACCCGGCGCCGGTGCGCTCGCGACCTCCGCCTCGCCGACGGCGAGGCTGCCGAAGACCAGATCCCCGGCCCGGGCATAGCGCACCCGGCCGTGAGAGCCCGGCTGCGCGCGGGCCGCCGCCCGCCAGACCTCCAGCACCTCGCGCGCATCGCCGAGCATCGGGGTGTGGACGTGCGCGAGCGGGAAGTCGACTTCACCGCCATGCAGGGGAGCCGCTTGCGGCCGGGCCTCGCTCGCGAACGCCGCCGCCCCGAGCACGCCATGCCATCCCTGCGAGTGCGACTCGGAGGGACTGAGGTACTGAAGACGCAGCAACTGTGCGCAGCTCATCCGCCCGCGGCCGCCTGCTCGGGCTGGATGGGCCGGATGTGGCGCGCGCGAGCGAGGAGCGCCGCCAGCGTGGCTCGCGGATGCGCGAGGCTGGTCGCGTAATACACCAGCCTGAAGGCGCGCAGCGATGCCCAGATCGGGGTCGTGCCGTAGATATCGCCGGCGAGCAGCGACAGCAGCGCCTCTTTCATCCGCAGGATGTTGCGCGGCGCCATGAAGAGCTCCCGCATGGCCGGGCGGGTCATGCGGTAGATGAACCAGGAGAACACCCTTGGGCCGCGCCGCATCCGCCGCTCGAAGCGCTGGAATGCCTGCCGGCGCTGCGCAGGCCGCCGCAGCGCCTCATCGATCGCCTCGGCGGCGGCGATGCCGCCCTGCATCGCGAACATGACGCCGGAGGAGAACACGGGATCGACGAAGGCGTAGGCATCTCCCACGAGCAGGAACCTGTCGCCGTGCGCGCGGCGGCAGCTGTACGCGTAGTTGCCGGTCGCCTCGACATCGCTCGCCAGCGTGGCGGACGCGAGCCGCTCGGCAAGAGGAGGGCAGAGGGAGATCGTCTGCATGAAAAACTCGCGTAACGGGAGGCCGCGGCTCTTCATGTACGAGGGCCACACCACCGCCCCGACGCTGGTCATGCCGTCGGCGAGCGGGATGAACCAGAACCAACCGTGATCGAACCAGAAAATGCCGATGTCCCCGGCGCGGTATGGATCCTCGCTGCGCCACGCATCGCGGAAATGCGCATACATCGCCGAGCTGTTGTGCCGGCGGTTGCGGCGCTTGGTGCCGAGGCGCGTGCCGAGCATCGTGTCCCGGCCCGAGGCGTCGATGAGATAGCGGGCGTGCCAGCACTGACTGGCGCCGTCGTCCCGCTGCGACTGCACTCGAACGCCGCCTTCGCCCGGAAACTCGATCTGCCGCGCGCGGCAGCCTTGCACGACCTGCGCCCCGAGATGGCCGGCGCGCTCGAAGAGAATCGCATCGAAGCTCGAGCGGCGGACTTCATAGGCGTGGCACAGCGTTTTGTTCCAGCCGTCCGCGAAGTCGAAGCGCTGCGGGCGCTGATGCGCCGGGGAGAAGAACTCCGCGCCGTGCTTGCGCAGGCCGATGGCCTCGACCGCCGCGGCGACTCCCAGCCGCTTCAGCAGCGGCAGGCTCGCCGGCAGCAGCGACTCGCCGATGTGAAAGCGCGGATGATGCGACTTCTCGAGCAGCGCCACGCTGTGACCGGCCTCGGCGAGAAGCGCCGCCGCCGTCGAGCCGGCGGGGCCGCCGCCGATGATGATGACGTCGAGCTGCGAGTCCTCAGGGGCCATCTTGCGGTCAGCGCGAGGCCGTCGTGCGCGCCGGCGGGCTCTCGATGAACGCTTTCATCTTGTGCGCCTCGGCGCGGGCCTTGGAGCCCAACTGGTGCGCGCCGTGGGAGATGGCATGGCCGGCCTTGCGGGATTGGTGCGCGATCTCATGGCCTGCCTTCTTCGAGTCGCGCGCGATCGTATGTCCCGCGGCCCGCGACTGGCGCGCGATGGTATGGCCGGCCGCCTTCGACTGGCGCTTGATCCGCTCGCGCGTGGGGCGCGTATCGCGGGCCACCGTCCTTCCGAGCTCGCGCGAGTCTTCGGCGACGGCGTGACCGACATGCTTCGCGTCCCGTGAGACCACGTGGCCGAGGTGGCGTGCGTCCTGCTTGATCGTCGTGTCGTCCGCATGGGCCGGGGAAACGGCGAGCGCTGAGAGCGCAAGGGCGGCGGTAGCCGAGAGGAGGATGAGCGCGAGGGAGGTCGATTTCATGGAGGCGAGCGGGACCGTGGGAACCGGGACGTGATGTTACCGCACTATTTCGCACTGTCGCGTCCCCCCTGAGACCCGCCGTGGCGAGTGCGGGTGTGCGAGGAAACGGGCACACTGGCCGGATGCGCCTCGAGCTGCCGATCTCCGTCCTGAAGACCCGGTACGTCCCCGGCCGCTGGGATGTGATCGCATTCGTGCTGGTCTTCGCGTTCTTCGCCTATCTCGGCGATGCGGCCCATGCGCTCGCCGGCTCGCTCGCGCACCTGGAGGCGCAGCCGATCTCGCTCGACCCGCGCTATCTGCCCGGTTATGCGGCGCAGACCGCGCTGCGCATGCTGGTGGCGATGGGGGCCTCGCTCGTTTTCACCTTCACCTATGCCACGCTCGCCGCCAAGAGCCGGCGCGCCGCCACCGTGCTGGTGCCGCTGCTCGACATCCTGCAGTCGGTGCCCATCCTCGGCTTCTCCATCACCATCGTGTTCTTCCTCTCGCTCACCCCCGGGCGGGTCGCGGGCGCCGAGCTCGCGGCCATCTTCCTCGTCTTCACCAGCCAGGCGTGGAACATGGCCTTCAGCTTCTATCACTCCCTGCGCAGCATCCCGGATGAGCTCGATGAGGCTGCGCGCGCCTTCCACCTGGGTCCCTGGATGCGCTTCTGGCGGCTCGAAGTGCCGTTCGCCATGCCCCCGCTCATCTGGAACATGATGATGTCGATGTCGGGCGGCTGGTTCTTCGTGGTGGCGGCGGAAGCCATCAGCGTCGGGCACACCACCGTGACCCTGCCGGGCGTCGGCTCCTACATCGCGCGCGCCATCCAGGAGCGCAGCCTGACCGCCATCGGCTGGGCCATAGCGGCCATGTTCGTCGTCATCCTGATCTATGACCAGATCCTCTTCCGGCCGCTCACCGCGAGCGCCGACTGGTTCCGGCTGGAGCAGGAGGCGGGACTGACTCCGACCCGCTCCTGGGCGCTCACCATGATGAGACGCTCGCGCCTGCTCTCGCTCGGCCGCACGGTGTTCGGCTCGGTCATTCAGCTGGGATTCAACCGCGGTCCCATGCGCATGCCGCGGGCGCTGCGGGCGAGTGGGTCCGCGACGAGCCGACCCCTCGGAGATGTGGCGTGGTATGCCGCCGTCGGCGTAATCGTCGCTGTTGCCGTATGGCGCATCGGACGCTTCGTCCTGGAGAACATTCCGCTTGTGGAGGTCGGACATGTCGTTGGGCTGGGCTGCCTGACGCTGATTCGCGTCGCAGTGCTCATCGCGCTCGCAAGCCTCTTCTGGGTGCCGATCGGGGTCTATATCGGCATGCGCCCGCGCCTGGCACGCACGGCGCAGCCGATCGCGCAGTTCCTGGCCGCCTTTCCCGTCAACCTGCTCTTCCCCATCGTCGTTTCCGCCATCGTGGTCCTCAAAGTCGACCCGAATATCTGGCTGAGCCCGCTGATGATCCTGGGCACGCAGTGGTACATTCTGTTCAACGTCATCGTCGGTGCATCCTCGCTATCCGCCGATCTCAGGTACGCCAGCACGAACCTCGGCGTGCGCGGCTGGCTCTGGTGGCGGCGGATCGCGTTGCCGGCGGTGTTCCCCTTCTACGTGACCGGGGCCATCACGGCCTCCGGCGGCTCGTGGAACGCCAGCATCGTCGCGGAGGTCGCCGATTGGGGTAACAAGCATCTGACCGCCGCCGGGCTCGGCGCCTACATCGCCGATGCCACGAGTGCCGGGGATTTCCCGCGCACCGTGCTCGGCATCGCGGTCATGAGCCTGTTCGTCGTGGTATTGAACCGCGTGTTCTGGCGGCCGTTGTATGCGCGTGCGGAGCGCAAGTTCCGCGTGAGCTGAGGTTGTATGAGGCGCTGGATCCGGGCATCCTGCCGCCGAGCGGATGCGTAACTGACTATCGGGACGGTGCTTGATGAATGCCAACGCGCTCACGCTCAATCTGGCGCC
>JAGWPE010000143.1 GCA_028870635.1 Gammaproteobacteria bacterium
GCCTTTGCGATGCTCTATCTCCCGGTGCCGATCGTCGATCCTTACATCAAAGTCGGCTTGTCCCGTATCACCACGGACATGAGCGCCAGCTATCAGATCAACAGCAGCGTGAACGGCACTGCCACTCGCAATTTCACCGATGTCGGCTTCGCATACGGTGCCGGTCTTCAGTGGAAGCTCGGCAGCTGGGCGGTACGCGGCGAGTACGAGCGCTTCGACGCCGCCGGCGCGCATCCGAGCCTGTTCTCGATCGGAATGACTTACTGGCTGCTCTGATCCGCAGCGGAATGCGCCGCCACGTACGGGCTCGTGTGATCACTTCAGCAGAACCCCCGGTGGATCGGCTGCATGCCGGCTTCATGCCGCCGGTGGCGCTCGATCCGGCCAGCGAGACGCCGCTCTACCGCCAGATTTCCGTCTGGTTTCAGCGCGCGATACTCGCCGGCCACTTGCAGCCCGGCCAGCGGGTGCCCTCGACCCGTGCGCTGGCGAAGGAGCTGGGGGTCTCCCGAATTCCCGTCCTCAGCGCGTACGAGCTCCTCATAGCCGAAGGCTACTTCCAGCCCTTCGTCGGCGCCGGCACCTGCGTCTCCCAATCGATCCCCGATGCGGCCTACCGGCCCGGCAAGGACGGGCTCGCGAATGCGGCATCAGTTGCTCCGGAATCAAACTCCCGCCGAGCCGTCTCGCGGCGCGCTTCCGGCATGGCAGGAGCCGCGCAGGCGTGGCTCGGCAGATGCCGCGGCTGCACCGACCTCGAGCACTTCCCGATCGGGATCTGGTCGAAGCTGGTCAACCGCTACGCCAGGAAGATCTCGCGGGACGTGATGGGGTATGGCGAGCCGATGGGCTACGGGCCGTTTCGCGCGGCGGTTGCGGATTATCTGGGCGCCTTTCGCGCTGTCAGATGCGACCCTTCACAGGTCCTGGTCACCACGGGCGCTCAGCAGGGTCTGTTGATCTCGGCGCTGACTCTGTTGGATCCGGGAGATGAGGCATGGGTCGAGGAGCCCGGTTACCCGGCGACTCACCAGGCGCTGCGGGCCGCCGCCGCACGGCTCGTGCCCGTGCCGGTCGACCGCGAAGGGATGCAGGTCGCATGCGCAATCCAGGCGGCGAAGCACGCACGCGCCGCTTTCGTCACGCCCTCGCACCAGTTTCCGTTGAGCGTCACCATGAGCGCCGCGAGACGCATCGAGCTCCTGGGCTGGGCAGCGCGCCACGGTGCCTGGATCGTCGAGGACGATTACGACAGCGAGTACCGGTTCTGCGGCAATCCGATCGCCTCGTTGCAGGGACTCGACAGTGACGGACGCGTGATCTACGTGGGTACGCTCGCCAAGGTCATGTTCCCGACGCTCCGGCTCGGCTTTATCGTCGTCCCGAAGGATCTCATGCCGAGCTTCCTCAGCATCAGAAGCGCGCACGACACTTTCTCCACGTCCGTGCTCTATCAGATGGCCATGACCGATTTCATCAGGGAAGGGCACTTCGCGCGGCACATCAAGCGAATGCGCTCGGTCTACATGGAGCGGCGGGAGTCGCTGATGGCCTTGATCGATGCGGAATTGGGCGACGTTCTCGAGGTGGTGGGGGAGGATGCCGGCATGCAGCTGATGGCGCTGTTGCCTCCCGGCATCGACGACGTCAATATCGTCACCGAGGCTCATCAGGCGGGTCTGCGCGTCAACGCCATGTCGCAATGCTATGTGCGGCCGCCCGAAAGAGGCGGCCTGATGCTGGATTATGCGGTCACCGGTGCACAGGCGGTCGCTTCCAGACTCGACGTGCTCAAAGCCATCCTGCACCCCTACAGGCCCAGGCAGCGGTCGATATCTGCGGCATGACGGACATTCCTCACTCTCGCGAGCAGGATCGCGATCAGGGCCAGGACCACGATCACGGCAAGCAGCGCCTTCCCTCCGATCCGGCGTTGCGGGTGATGGCTCTGGAGTCGCTTCTCGTGCAGAAGGGGCTCGTCGACCCGCAGGCCCTGGATGCCCTGGTCGAGGCGTACGAGCATCGGATCGGGCCGCACAATGGCGCAAAGGTGGTGGCCAGAGCCTGGAAGGACCCCGCCTACAAGGCGCGCCTGCTCACCGACGCCACCGCCGCAATTGCCGAGATGGGCTTCGGCGGACTGCAGGGCGAGCACATGGTTGCGGTCGAGAACACTCCGGCGGTGCACAACCTGGTCGTCTGCACACTGTGCTCCTGCTACCCCTATCCGGTCCTGGGTCTGCCGCCGGTCTGGTACAAGTCGGCCGGCTACCGCTCCAGGGCGGTGATCGATCCTCGCGGTGTCCTGCGGGAATTCGGCCTCGAGCTTCCCGCCGAGATGCAGGTTCGCGTGTGGGACAGCACCGCGGAGCTGCGATATCTCGTGGTTCCGCAGCCGCCGCCAGGGACGGAGCACATGAGCGAGGAGCAGCTCGCATCGCTCGTAACCCGGGACGCCATGATCGGCGTCGCGCTCGTCCGGTCGCCGGCGACAGGAGAATTACCGTGAACGGCGTGCACGACATGGGCGGCATGCACGGCATGGGCTCCATCCAGCCGGAAGAGAACGAGCCCGTATTTCATCACCGCTGGGAGGCGCGGGTTTTTGCAGTGGTACGCGCCATGGGTGCGTTCGGCCGATGGAACATCGATGCCTCGCGGCATCAGCGCGAGTTGATTCCCGCGGCCGAGCAGCTGCGGATGAGCTACTACGAGCGCTGGCTGGCCGGACTCTCGCAGCTCCTGGTCCGCCACGGCTTCCTCAGCACGCAAGAGCTGGCGACCGGAAAGCCCGTGCCAGGCCCGATGATGCTCGCGCCGGCGCTGCCGGCCGACAAGGTGCCGGGATTCATTGCCGGCGGCTCTCCGGCAGCGCGCACATCCAACTCTCCGCCGCGCTTCCGGCCGGGGCAGCGTGTCCGGGCGCGCAATCTCAATCCGATCGGACATACGCGTCTGCCGCGATACGTGCGCGGCAAGGCGGGAATGGTAGATCGTGTGCACGGTGTCTTCGTCTTTCCTGACACCAATGCGCACTTGCGCGGCGAGAGCCCGCAGCACGTCTACTCCGTGCGATTCGAGGCGCAGGAGCTGTGGGGCGATGTTGCGGTGCCCCGGGACGCCGTGTATGTCGATCTCTGGGAGGGCTACCTTGACGCCCTCTGATGCAGCTGCGGAGGCGGCCGAGCCCGGCCCGGCATTCGCCGAGCCGTGGCAGGCCAGGGCGTTCGCGTTGGCGGTCCTCGCATCCAGGCAAGGGTGCTTTACCTGGTCCGAATGGACGCAGGCGCTGGGTCGTGAGCTACGGCTGGCCTCCGCCGGGCATGCGGCGCCCGGAACACCGGGCTACTTCGATTGCTGGCTGTCAGCGCTGCAGTCCCTGCTCGTAGGCAAGGGCGCGGTCGCGCAGGACGAGCTCAGCGATCGTAAGCGCGCGTGGGAGGACGCCTACCGCCGGACACCCCACGGCAGGCCTGTCAGCTTTTCCGGCTTCTAGATAACCGGACGAGCGCAAGCCGAGCGCCGGCTGCCGCGACTTGCCGGCGTCCTCAGTGCTCCGCCGACAATGCCCCGGTGATCGCCGCGCGCCACTCGTCCATCATGCGGCCGTACCGGCCCGGATCCAGAAATTCCGTCACGAACTCCTGACCCTGCGGATTCAGCCCGGTCAGAGTGTAGCGGACGCTCACATCGGTACCGTCTCCTGCTGCGTCGCAGCGTACGTCGACCAGGCCGATGTTGGAGCCCTGCGCGAGGCGCGCGTAGCTGACCCGGCCTTCCGAAGGGCGGTACTCCACGACGATCCATGTGGTCTCGCGGCCGGCGTGCACGGTGCGAAAGGCCGATCCGCGCTCTTCCCGCCCGCTGAGCAGTTCCGGCTCCCAGCCTTGCGCCCAAGCTCTCTCGCCGAGGGCCGTGAAGAGCGGAAATACCCGTGCGACGGGGGCATCGAGGTGGAATCTGCCGATCTGCGTGGAGGGGGCCTCGGACATTGCGCTTGGACTCCAGAGAGCGAGAGTGGCGGCGAGACACGACAGCGTGAGCGAAGGCGAGCGAAATAGTTGGTACATATGTACCAAAATACCAAATGCCGGCTTCTGCCGCAACTCGTGTCATTCTCTGTTCTCTGCCGCCCCAACCGGAAAGCACCCCGACCCAATGGCCAAGTCCAAATCCCCCGCCCCGTCCCGCGCGGTAGAGCGCGTCCAAACTGGTGTGCGTCTGGAGAAGCGCTTGCTCAAGGTGCTCAAAGGACTGGCGGAGTACCTCGACCTGCCGCTCGGTGACCTTCTGGAAGGAATTGCGCTGCACGCTCTGGAGAACAAGCCGCCCTTCAAGCCGGCGACGCTCGAGAAGATCGCCGATCTGCGGCGGGTCTACGGCCTGGACCTCAGAGCCGAGGACAGCCACCAGCTCCGGGAGCGGTGATTCAACTGCCTGACCATGCATCACTGCCGGCGACAACCGCGATCATCGCTGCAGGTGACCCAACCGGCCCGTGCTCCGCGGGGCACGCTCCGGTGGTTTCGGCTCCGTGCCTGCCTGCTGTCCGCGGCGTTGCTCGTGGGCTGCGTGGGGCCGGGATCGAGATTTGCCCGTCAGCCGCCCAATCCAGTGGAAGTCCGGGCCGTCATCGACAGTGCTCTGCCGGCTGCGGTCTCCGATCGCACCGGCTGGGCCGCAGACATCGCCGGCGCCTTCATCGAGCTCGGCCTGCCGCCCACGCACGAGAACGCCTGTGCGGTCGTGGCGGTCATCCAGCAGGAGTCGGGCTTCCAGGCCGATCCGGTCATTCCCGGCCTCGGCAGACTCGCTCTGCGCACGATCGACACGCGCGCGTCGCATGCCGGCGTGCCGCCTGCTCTCGTGCACGCGGCGCTCGATCTGAAGTCTTCGGACGGACAGACCTACATTGAGCGCATCAGGGCTGCCCGCACCGAGAAGCAGCTCAGCGACGTGTACGACGACTTCATCGGCCGTGTACCGCTCGGCCACAGGCTGTTCGAGAGCTGGAATCCGATCCGCACCCGTGGTCCCATGCAGGTCAATGTCGCCTTCGCCGAGCGGCTCGAGGCGGTCACGCCCTATCCCTTTCACGATAGCCGGCGCGATCTGCGCCGGGAGCTCTTCACCCGCCGGGCCAGCATCTATTTCGGCACCGCGCATCTGCTCGATTATCAGGCGCCATACGACCGGTACCTCTACCGGTTCGCCGATTACAACGCGGGCCAGTACGCCAGCCGCAACGCCGCCTTCCAGCGGGCGGCGAGCATCGTTGCCGGCAAGCCGTTGACCGCCGACGGTGCGCTGCTCGCGCAGGATCCGGAAGCCAAGAGTGCCGGCAGCACGGAGCGGGTCTTGCTCGCCATCGCGCCCCAGCTTCGTCAGAGCGCCGCTCAAATCCATGAGGCCCTCGAGCAAGGCAGGTCGGAGAGCTTCGAGAGCACCGCGCTCTATCGCCGCGTCTTCATGTTGGCCGATCGCAAGATCGGGCGGCGGCTGCCTCGCGCCATTCTGCCGCGAATCCGCCTCGAAGGGCCGAAGATCGTGCGGCCGCTCACCACCGGTTGGTATGCGCGCCGCGTCAACGGCCGGTTCGAGCGCTGCTTGCGCGGCTGAAACGACATAACCGATGCAGGATCGAACGGCCGATCGGTGCTGACCGCTTCAGGTCGCATGACATGAGCTGGCACACACTCCTCCTCGGCGCGTGCGGTCGCTGTGAGTCGCCCGTATAATGACCACCCCTCCACTCGACATCGGAGCCGTTGCGTACTGTGCCCACTCGATGGGGGCGCGCACGCGCAGCGAGTCCGTGACGGGCGCGGACCCGGTCACCCTCATCGCATCGGCCCGAGAGGCAATCGAGGCGGCCAACTCGGGTTGGCTGCCGGCGATGGAGCGAGGTGATGCAAAGGCGGTGGCAGCCGCCTACTCCAATGGTTTTGTCTGCCTGGTGGAGCGCTCGTGGGGCGCAACGACCGGCGATCCGGACTTCTGGAACCCCAAGGTGCGCGGTCCCCTCTGCCTCAATCCGCCGGCCGTCCGCACGGTTCTGCCCATCTACCTCATGAAGACGAAATTGGTGCTCGCGGGCAAGCCGAAAGAGGAGATCGTCCGTGCGCTCGCCGCTGCGTTCGCGGGCAATGAGCTGCCGCCGCTCGAGCCCGGCGCGATGAGCTACATGCTCGCCAAGCGGCAATATCTCGGCGACGAGCCCAAGCGCTGGCACCCACACCTCATGTTCTTCGTTGCCGGAGACGCGGCGAGGAGCTGGGGAGCCGATCTGCCGGGCTCGCCGGTCATGGCGGCGAACGACCCTGAAGAGCGCATGACGATATTCTTCGTCTGGGTCGGCAACTGGTCCGACGGAACGCCTGCTCCAGGCGCGAGACATCCGCCCGGCGCCGCCGGCTGAGGCCGCAGCGCGACCTGTCTGATCAGCGTTGCCTCTCGCCGGCCGGCGAGAGCGCTCCAGCGCATCAGCCGCCGAGCGTATCGGTAGAGATCCAGGTAGGCACCCAGGTCTTGCCTCCATCGGTCGAGATGGCCCAGTCCTGCCGGCAGGACCTCGCGGTGATGCCGGACCAGACGTTCCGAATCAGCACCGTCTTTCCCTCTACATCATCGAGGCCGACGAAGGTTCCCACGCCGTTCTCGAACTGCCCGACCATCGGCGGATCCAGCGTCCCGGCGCTGCTGTTCGCGAAGTAGACCCGCCATTGGTGCGTCTCGCGATCGTACGTGCGCAGCGCCAGATACTCGATGTGCCCGCGCGGGCCGTCGACCTCGAGTTGGCCGATATCGGCCCAGTCGTCCCATACCCGATAGACCGAGTGTGTTCCCGCGAGGTTGCTCCACGCTCCGGGCGAGGACAGGGGGTTCAGCACGGCGCGGATGTGCGTGTTCCAGTGTCCCATGTTGAAGTCGAAGTCGTGCTCCGGACCGCTGCCCGCGCCAAGGGGCGTGCCGTAGTCAGGGTCCTTCTTCAGGCGCCTGAGCTGTGCGATGAAGCCCGTCGTCCAGGTCTTGCCGCCGTCC
>JAGWPE010000144.1 GCA_028870635.1 Gammaproteobacteria bacterium
CGCGCGGCTGGCGAAGGAGGCCGTTGCGGAGGGGTTCCGCACGATCAAGATCAAGGTCGGCCGCGACGTCGCCGATGACATCCGCCGGTGCCGGATCGCGCGGCAGGCGATCGGCTCGGGCATCGGGCTGGCAATCGATGCAAACCAGCGTTGGGATGTGCCCGCTGCGATCACATGGCTGCGGGCGCTTGCGGAATTCGATGTGGCGTGGGCCGAGGAGCCGACGAGCCCCGACGACATTCTGGGTCACGCCGCCATCCGCCAGGCTGTCGCTCCCATGCCGATCTCGACAGGTGAGCACACGCACAACCGGGTCATCTTCAAACAGCTCTTCCAGGCGAAGGCGGTCGACCTGGTGCAGATCGATGCCGCCCGTGTAGGCGGCGTCAACGAGAACCTCGCCATTCTGCTGATGGCGGCCAAGTTCCGTGTCCGCGTGTTTCCGCACGCGGGCGGCGTAGGACTGTGCGAGCTGGTGCAGCACCTTGCGATGGCCGACTATGTCGCCATCAGCGGCTCGATGGAGGATCGAGCCATCGAGTTCGTCGATCACCTCCACGAGCATTTCCTGGATCCGGTGCGCGTCCGCGGCGGCCGGTATGTTGCCCCCTCCCTGCCGGGTTTCTCCGCCGAGATGCGCGGCGACACACTGAAGCACCATCGCTTCCCGGACGGCACAGTGTGGAGCGCGGCCGCGGAAGCCGGCTAAGCCTGCTCTGCGGCGAGCGCGGCGGCCGCACTCCGCACGGCCGCTTCGCGCTCGGCTCGCACCGCCTCCGACCGCTTCCTGGCCGCGGCGACGATCTCGGGGCGAGCGCGCTCCGGTCGCCCCGAATCAAAAGGCGGCATCGGCGCGTACTCGATACCGAGCTGGACGGCCTGCGCGTAGTCGGCGCCGGCGATCTCCGCGAGCACGGTGAGGGCCATGTCGATCCCGGCAGTCACGCCGCCGCCGGTGAAGATGTTGCCCTCGCGTACGACGCGGTCCGGATCGGGAATCGCTCCGAATGCCGCCAGCGAATCGCGCCAGGCCCAATGGCACGCCGCGCGCCTTGCGGTGAGGAGGCCGGCTGCCGCGAGCAGCAGTGAGCCGGTGCAGACCGACGTCACGTAGCGCGCCGCGGCTGCGAGGCGCCGCAGCTCAGTCAGGTACCGGCGGTCTCCCAGGGCCTGTATGGTGCCCAGGCCTCCTGGCACGCAGAGCAGCGCACAGCTCTCGATGTCCTCGAGCTTTCTGACACCGGCAAAGGTCATGCCCCCGTCCGCCTCGATGGTGCCTCCCGCGGCCGATGCCAGCAGGCACCGCCCCCCGGGCACGCGGGTGAACACCTCGTAGGGACCCGTGAAGTCCAGTTGGGTGATGTTCGGATACAAGGCGAACACGACGGAAAAATCGGCGGCCATGAAGACTCCTTCGCTGGATCACGCCCCGGGCGCAGGCGTACTCCGGGTTTGACGGCGCCAGAATGCCTCGCTACTCTCTTGGCGTAAACGACATTCTTCCCACCTTTCGTGCCATGCCGCGCCGCATCGCTTTCCTCGTCTTCCCGCAGTTCCAGATCCTTGATGCGGCCGGACCGATCGCGGCCTTCGAGATTGCCGAGCGCTATTGTCCTGGCACCTACGCGTTGCGCTTCATCGCTGTAACATCGGGCGCCGTGACCAGCTCATCCGGCGTCTGCCTGCACGCATCCGCGCTAGGTCGCGCCGACACTGTGGATACGCTGATCGTCGCAGGCGGCCAAGGCACACGCGCCGCTGCGATGTGCGAGAAGACCCGACGGTTCGTGTTGACCTGCGCGGCGCGGGCACGGCGGGTCGCCAGCGTCTGCTCGGGCACGTACGTGCTCGCCGCTGCCGGACTGCTCGACGGCAGGCGCGCGACCACGCATTGGAGTGTCACGGCGGATTTCAGCCGCCGGTTTCCGAAGGTGGGCCTGGACGCCGACCGGATCTATGTCAGGGACGGCAAGATCTGGAGCTCGGCGGGCATCACGGCCGGAATCGACCTCGCGCTGGCATTGATCGGGGAGGATCTGGGGGAAGACATCGCCCGGCTCACGGCCCAGCAGCTCGTCGTCTATCACCGCCGGCCGGGCGGACAGTCGCAGTTCTCCCCCCTGCTGGAGATGGAGCGCGCCGACGGGCGGTTCGGCGAGCTCTGGCATCATGTGAGGACGCATCTACGCGACCGGCTGAGCGTCGCGGAGCTCGCCCGGGTGAGCTGCATGAGTCCGCGAAACTTCTCGCGGGTGTTCAAGGAGGAAGTCGGCGTCGCGCCGGCCAAGGCGGTGGAGCGGATGCGCGTGGACAGCGCACGCGCCGCCCTGGAAAGCGGCGGCCGTTCCATCCAACAGGTTGCCGCGGCATGCGGCTTCGGCAATCCGGAGCGGATGCGCCGCAGCTTCCTGCGGGTGCTGGGCGCGCCGCCCTCCGCGCTCAAGCGGCAGGGTCGGCGCGGCTGATCAGCGCCGCGCAGAGCCTCGGGCGCGGCTGGCCGTCAGCGGCGGTCCCAATGGCCGCCCGCCATGTGCCAACCACGCGGACCGTGCACCCAGTGCCTGGGTGTCCACCGGTAGCCGGGGCGCGGAGCGGCCCAGTGACCCGGAGCCCAGACGTATCTGCCCGGTCCCCAGCGCCAGTAGCCTCCGATCCAGACATAGCCGGGATAAGGGGCCGGCCCGTAATACTCGACGCGCGGCGGGGGCGGCGCGGCGGCCACCCATCCTCCGGCGTAATAGGGACGCGCCGGCGCGACGACGCAGCCTCCGAGAGCCAGTCCGAGCCCGAGAGCGACCGCCAGATTGCGGGCGTGCGAAACAACACGGGTCATGTGAACCTCATCACTAAAACTACGCTCGCGGTCCTGCCGACCGCCTCTGCCTGCGGAACGCGGCAGGCCGGCCGCGGTGCACACGCGCAGGGCATCCGGCACGGCGGTCGCACAAGGGCGACACCTTGGAACGGTACGCTGCGCCGCTCGTGCGCATTGTAAAATCCTCCGCCCTGAGATCGAAGCCGGAATCGGGGTTCCCCATGAGTTACGAGCCCTTGCGCGCGCCGCGCCACGAAACGCTGACGGTGCGCGGGCTGCGCCACCGGGTCACCTGGTGGGGCGAGCGAACGCAGACACCGATCGTGCTGCTGCACGGATTTCAGGACTGCGGCGCGACATGGCAGTTCCTCGCCGATTGTCTGCCGGTGGAGTGGTCGCTCGCCGCGCCCGACTGGCGCGGCTTCGGTCACAGCGAGTGGGCACCCGGCGGCTACTGGTTCCCCGACTACTTTGCGGATCTCGAGGCGCTGTTGGAGATGTTGGTGCCTGATGCGAAGGCTCGCCTCATCGGCCACAGCATGGGAGCGAACATCGCGCAGATGTATGCCGGCGTCCGTCCGGAGCGTCTGGCGTGGCTGGTGAACCTAGAGGGATTCGGGTTGGCCCGCACCGACCCCCGGGAGGCGCCGTGGCGTTACGCGCAATGGCTCGATGAGCTGCGGCAGCCGCCGCGGGAGGGCGGCTTTCCCTCGGTGGCTCATCTTGCCGAGTTCCTGCGCTCCAAAAATCCCAGGCTCACCCCCGAGCGGGCCGAGTTCGTCGCGCGCGCATGGACACGCCCTGCGCCCTCCCCCTCAGATCCTGACCATGTCGAATTGTTGTTCGACCCGCGCCACCGCCTCGTCAACCCCGTTCTCTACCGCCGCGAGGAGGCGGAAGCCTGCTGGGCGTGGACCAGAGCTCCGGTGCTGCTGGTGCGGGGCGATAGCGGCGACCGACGATCACACGGCATGCGCGCCGCGGCCGAAGGCATGCGCGCGCACATCCGCGATCTCGAGGTCGCCGCGGTGCCCGGCGCAGGGCACATGGTGCATCATGAACAGCCCGAGGCCCTGGCCCGGCACATCATCGAATTCGAGCGCAGACGCTCCGCCCCACGCAACCGCAGGGACTTCGCATGATCGACACCCCCATACTCCTCGAGATCGTCGGCTGGCTCGGCGCGGCGATCCTGCTCGCAGCCTATGGATTCGTGTCGTACGGGTTGGTCGACGCGCGCAGCAGGGCCTATCAGGCCCTCAATATCGTGAGTGGGCTGCTGCTCGGGGCGAACTCGCTCTGGCATGGCGCGTGGCCATCGGCTGCGGTGAACATCATCTGGATAGGCATCGCCGTTGGCGCGCTGGCGATGGCACCGGCGCAGAGCCCCGCGGCTTCCGATTGATCCTACAGCGTAACGGTTCCCTTTCCGAGCTCGACCACATCGCCGCTGACGCGCACCCGCCGGTCCGCATCGACGCTCAGATAGAGGATCGAGGGCCGGCCCGTCTGCTCGCCCTGCGCAATCTCGACACGGCACGGCCGCTCGCGCCCCACCGCGACGTACCATCCCCCCAGGTTGGCGGTGGCAGAGCCGGTCGCGGGATCCTCCAGTACCGCCGGCCCCTGCGGGAAGAAGAACCGCGAAAGGAGAGCCTCCCGCCGGACCGCAGCTCCCGGCGGCGAGCCGCTCGCGGACTCGGCACTTCCTCGCGCAGCGAATACATACGCCATGCTCGCCCCGTCCTCGCTCGCGAAGCGACTCAACGGGTCCGGCTGCGGCCGCGCGCGGCGAACGGCGGCCTCGCTCGTCAAGGGGATGATCAACTGCTCGCGGCCGGTGCTCACCCACAGCGGACGATCGCCGATGTCCCGCGGCTCGAGTCCGAGCATGGCCGCTATCGCATCCCGCGATTCCGCGACCTCGCGCCACCGCGGCGCGTTGGCCTGCAGCGTCCAGCGGTCCCCCTCGGCGCCGACGGGGATCACGCCAGCGGTCATCTCGAGGCTCAGCTCGTTTCCGCCGAGCCCGAGCGCACGGCAGACGTGCGCGGTGCCAAGCGTGGGATGCCCTGCAAACGGCATCTCGTACGACGGCGTGAAGATCCGCACGCGCGCGCTTGCACGGGTGGAGGGCAGGATGAAAGTCGTCTCGGACAAGTTGAATTGCCGTGCAAGGGCCTGCATGGTCCGATCGTCGAAGTCGGCCCCATTCTCGAACACGCACAGCGGATTGCCGGAGAGCACCTCCGTGCCGCGCGTGAAGACATTCAGCAGTCGATAGCTGTGACTGGCCACGATCCACCTGCTCTGCGGTCTGCCGCCATGATCAGCGTACCGCAAAAGTCAGGCGGGGCAGCACGGCGCCGCCCGCCGGTTTCTCCCGGCCCTGGGCGCTCAGAGAGGCGGGCCCCTCCGGCCGCGGTATCCGCCCAGCAGCAATGCCACGACGATGACCAGAACGATCAGCCCGACGGGCCCGATCCCCCAACCGCCGCCGAAACCCCACCACAGCCCGCCGCCGCCGCCGAGCAGCAGCAATAGGATGATCAGGATGAGAACGAGATCCATCGTGTTGCTCCCCGCATGTCGAGAACACCCGGCGTTGGAAAAGCAAAGGCCATGCCCGCCCACGTCCTGACGCTCAACCGCGCGTTGGACGGCAACGAGGAGTACCCTTTGCAGGGACAGGCGTCAGCGAAGCGGCGACGCAACGATCAAGCTCGGGACCACCATTACGGGGAATCACCACCATGGAAAAGCGCAGGCTCGGACGAAGCAACCTCGAAGTCTCGGCCATCGGCCTGGGCTGCATGGGCCTCAGTTTCGCCTATGGGCAGCCGGTCGAAAAGCAGCGGGGTATCGCGCTGATCCGCGCCGCCGTCGATCGCGGTGTCACCTTCTTCGACACCGCCGAGGTCTACGGTCCGTTCACCAACGAGGCGCTGGTGGGCGAAGCTCTGGCGCCCGTACGCGACCGCGTCGCGATCGCGACGAAATTCGGCTTCGCCATCGACGAGGACGGGAAGCAGCGGCGGGGTCTCAACAGCCGTCCCGAGCACATCAAGGACGTCGCCGAAGCTTGCCTGAAACGCCTGCGGACGGATCGGATCGATCTCTTCTATCAGCATCGGGTCGACCCCGAGGTGTCGATCGAGGACGTCGCCGGCGCCGTGAGAGATCTTATCCGCGAAGGCAAGGTGAAGCATTTCGGTCTGTCGGAAGCCGGCGTGCAGACGATCCGCCGCGCCCATGCGGTGCAGCCGGTGACGGCCCTGCAGAACGAGTATTCCCTGTGGTGGCGGGAGCCCGAGCGCGAGGTGTTTCCCGTGATCCAGGAGCTCGGGATCGGCTTCGTCCCCTACAGCCCGCTCGGCAGGGGCTTTCTCACAGGGGCGATCGATGAGAGCACGAAATTCGACAGCACGGATTTCCGCAGCGCGTTGCCGCGGTTCTCGCCGGAAATGAGAAAGTCGAACCAGGCGCTGGTGGACCTCATCGGACAAATCGCAAGCCGCAAGGGGATCACACGGGCGCAGATCGCCCTCGCCTGGGTGCTGGCGCAGAAGCCTTGGATCGTCCCGATTCCCGGCACCACGAAGCTCCATCGCCTCGAGGAGAACGTCGGCGCCGCCGACGTCAGGTTGAGCGCCGACGATCTGCGTGAGATCGAGCACGCGCTTGCAAACGTCGCGGTACAGGGTGCACGCTACCCGGAGCATCTGCAGAAGCTGGTCGGGAGATGACGCGGGTGCAGCTCGCGTCGCGTGTTCCCGCGCCTCGATGCGGCCGGCTCAATCGTGGCTGTGTGCCGAGTCTCGGGCGGAGTATCCGGCCATCAGCGCCTCGATCGAGCTCGCGAGCGGGTCTTCGCGCGGATCGAGATGACCGGCCAGAAAGCCCGCCAGCCGCGCCAGCACGACCGACTGGGAGGCGAGCACTCGGTAGCGCTCCGGCGAGGACGCCCTCCGCCCATCCTTGATGCAGGCGGAGAGAATGTCAGCGAACAAGCCGTCCATGTAGGCGTGCAGCGAAGCGTCGGACAGTTGATCTGCGGAATCGCCCTGCTGCTGCTCGATGCGCCTGCGCGAGCCGCCGCGATGGTCGACCGCCTCGTGGATGGCGGCCGCCGCCGCCTGCAGGAAAGCGCCGTGAAGTCGTTCCGACTCGCCGTCAACCTCTTCCAGATCGCCGCACATGCCGCACCTCCTCCTCAGTAATCACAATTCTCCAGCTGCTCGAACCAGTCGAATCCCATCGCCTTGACGATGCGGCTGTTCATCACCACGATGCGCGCCTCGCCCTTCCCCGAGTTGAAATGCTGATGGGCGCAGTACGGCGGGATGTAGACGAAATCCCCTACCGTCCATTCGAATTTCCTGGGCTCGGTCTCCCATTCGAACTCTATGGTGTCCTTGCAATCGAACTTGACGTCCCAATGCAGGTCGTATCCGCTGCCCTCGACGACATAGAACACTTCCTCGCTCAAGTGGCGGTGCTTGCCGCTTCGCTTGCCCGCTGGGATGAAGTGCATGTAGATGTCCAGGCACATCTCCTTGGTGTTCATCCTCTCGTGGATGATGTGCTTGAGCAGCCCGTCCGGGGAGCGCTCCAGCGGCATCTGCGCCGACTTCACCACGTTCAGATAGCCGTCGTACTCCTTGCGGAACCGCTCCGATTGCCGCACCGCCTCGCTGTAGAAATCCACGTGCCCGACGTCGGCGTGGGCGCGCTCACTCTCCTTGGGGTCTATGATCCGCTCGATACCCATGATGGTCTCCCGGTTGCTGGATGGTGGTTGGATGCTCAAAGCTCCGGCGGCGGAAGATAGTCCTCGTGGCCCGGCGACGGCTCCTTCGGCGGGTAGTCCACGACCTTCTGGAAGATCATGTGCATGAAGAGGAACAGCGGCTTCGCCTTCATGATGAGAATGATGCACTCGTCATCGAGGTCGTCGCTGAAATGCTGATGGACGCAGCCATTCTCGACGATCAGCGCATCACCGGCTTCCCAGTCGTGTCGCTTCCTGTCGTGCACGTCGTGTCCTTTTCCCTTCAGGACGTAGAACACGGCGCTGTTCATGTGCCCGTGCTTCTGACCGTAGCCGCCGGGCGCGTAGACGTCGATGTGACACTCTATCGACTGCGCCACCTTGACTGACTGCGGATTGATGATCTTCTTGCCGTAATTCTGCGGGCCGCCTTTCCACTTCCAGTCCTTGGTGTGATACACGCGCGGCTGGCTGAAAAGCTCCTCCTTCAGCTGTCCGTACGTGCCTTCGAGCGCGCGGACGAAGACTCGCTTCTTCGTCCATCGCTCCCACTCGGTGCCGCCGGAAGCGGGTCGCTCTTCATTTGACATGACAGACCTCCTCAGCTTTCAAAGTCGGGAATCGTTTTCTTCCGCTCAGGTACCCGCACCGACCGCCTGCCGCAGCAGCCGGAGAGTGCTTGGCGGCAGCTGCAGCGCCTGATCGATGATTTCCTGCACGTGCCGTCCGCCCGAGGGGTCGACCGGCGCGTCCATCTTGCGCGCCTGGGCCTGGAAGCCCGGGTCGGCCAGCGCCTCGAGGTAGACGCGCCGCAGCAGCTTCAGGCGATCGGCCGGGATTCCGGGCGGGCCCGCAGTCAGCCGCGAGACTTCGGACTCGGCTCCGATGAGTGCGAGCAGCTTCTTCGCATCGGGAGTATTCGCGAGCGGCATGGCATGCGGGATCGGGCCGTCCCGGGGACCGCCGAATTGCAGCAGATACGAGCCCTGCCCCTGGCTCACGAACTGCGCGTACGAGGACTGCGAGCCGATGGTGCCTTCGGTCTCGCCGCGCAGCATGCTCATCGTACCCTCGCTGCCGCCATAGCCGGGGATCAGGCGCACGTTGAGATGGATCGCGGTGGCGGCGAGCCGCGTGTCGAGGTATCCCGCCGAGCCCATGCCGGCGGCGAACAGAATGGTCGGCGCCCTGGAGGGATCGAGCAGCTGCCGCACGTCCGTGATGCCGGATTTCCTGCTCATCACCAGCACGCGCGGATCCGACGCCGCTTTGCCGATCCAGCTCATCCGGGTGAGGTCGAAGCGCACACCTGGAGCCTGCAGCAGCTGCATGTAGATCAGCCCGGTATTGAACGTGCCGATGGTGAG
>JAGWPE010000145.1 GCA_028870635.1 Gammaproteobacteria bacterium
GCGATCGGCCTTGGCGAGCGCGGCCTCGGGGCAGGTGGTGTCGGGAAGCAGCGCCGGGGGAAAAGGCCGCCGGGAGCCCGCATCGGACTCCTTTTCTACGCTCGCGACGCTCTCTTCGACAGGTCTCACCGACCCCCCTCACATTCGTCCCGAGCCTACTACAAGCCCCGTCCGGCATGCGTGCGCCGTCGCGTCACACGCATCGCGGCGGGATGCGCCGGCCGCCGGGCACGCTCGTTCCGTGACTCAGTTCGCGTTTTGTTCTTCATTTGGCCAAACCGGCCTGCGGCCGTTTGGCGAATTTGCCTCGCGGGACCCTTATGCCTGCAAGTCGTCCGCCCGAGCCGTCAACGGCCTTCGCGGAAGGCGAGGAAGCTGTGCGGCTCGATGCGCAGCTCGTAGCCGAACTGCCGCTCGGCCGCCGCGGACGGCGGCGCAAGGAAGCTCGGAATCGAAGGTGCCGGCTCTCCCTCGGAGGTTGTCCCCGTCGTCAGGTTGGTGAGGTGCGCGAAGCCGCCCACGACCCGAACGGCGGCCGGATGATCGAGATAGGATTCGACGACGAAGGTGCCGTTGCCGTATTCGAACAGGCTGACCTGCGAAGGTCCTTCGAGCCTCACCGGCAGGCCGGGAGTCAGGTAGCGGCGCAACGCATCCAGCACCGGAGTCGGCAGGGAATAGAGGTCGTTCATTTCCTCGGGCACCGCAAGGACGTAGAGCTCACCCTTGCCGTAGTGATCCATCAGGAGGAGCGGCATGCCCGCCTGGCTCGCGACCCCTCGCAGGACCGCCCATTCCTCGTTGGTGTAGAAGTGGATCAGCGGGAAGAGAATCGGCTTCGCGTGCCCGAGCACCGTCCCCGCTCCGAAGCCGAACCCCTCGACGTACTCGGTGGCCGGCACGACATCGTGGGTGACGCGCATGTCGGTCACCTGATCGAATCCCCTGTCCTGGATTGCGCGCAGCAGCCCGGAAGTGATGATGACGTTGCCGCCGCCGCGCAGGCGGCGCTCGATCTCCGATACGATGTTGGGGTCCGCCGCCGCCGCCTGTGTCAGGAAAACCGTCTTCGCATCAGGCCACCGCGGATACATCTCGACGGGGATGCCGACCATGCCGGCCGTCTCCGGCAGGAAATCCTCGCCCGTCGAGTCGTACGGCCGGTAGGTCGCAAGCCCCACCGGCTGTCCGAGCGACCCGGCGGCGGCGTCCACCTTGCGCAGCGCGTACTCGACCGCATCGGCAAGGAGCGGAGGACTCGCGCCGGGATTGCCGGGGGAATCGCCGCAACACCGGCGCGCCATATCGGAGTAGTCAAAGGTCGTCGGCAGGCGCTCCCAGGCCTCGCGGTTGCGCGGGTCGGCGATGCGCAACAGGTCGGTGTATTGGAAGAGGTTGATCGCAGGCGCCTTGGCGAGGATCGTGTCCCAGAGCTGACCGGCGTAGCGGTCGAGGTACTGCATGGCGATGGGATCGACCCAGCCGCCGCCGTTGCGCCCGGGGGCGATGTTCTCGAAGTAGCGGAATATCTCGTAGCTCTCGTAGGGCCGCAGCTGCTGGTCGGTCGTGGACGCATACCGCGTCTCATCGCCGGTCCAGATTTCCGGGAAGATCTTCGGCTCGTTCCTCAGGTCGAAGCCCATCTCCTGGAAGAAGGGATAGAAGTTCGGGAACTTGATGATGACCTTGACATGGGGGTTCGCGGCCTTCGCGGGCTCGAGGATGAGGTCGCGCGACACTTCGTCCATGGTGCGCATGCGAAACCGCGCCCAGCTCTGCTTGCCCTTGGCGGCAATGTCCGCCTCGCTCTTCGTGTTGAAGAAATAGAGGTCGTCCAGCACGAACGTGTCGAAGTGCCGCGCCAGAAGCGCCGACATGCGGCTTGCGAGCTCGCGATCGTGCGGCAGCGTGTAATCGAGGGTCTGGAACTGGGCGCTGCGCCCCGCGCCCAGCATCGCCATGCCGCCTGCAACCGCGATTCCCTGGGAGACGAAGTACCGTTTCACCCGCGAGATGGTCGCATCGTCGGCGCTCAGGCCGGACCGATAGTCCTCGATGAATACCTGATCGACGTGCAGGCGGCTGCTGATCGTGCGCCAGCTCGAGCGCATCCAGGCTGGGTCGTGCGCCATGCGCTCCACCGCCTGCACAGGAATGTAGACGGTCACCCTGAAGGTGTGGAACGGCTGCGGCGCCTCACTCGCCGGTGCGGCCCGGCAGGGCTCGGA
>JAGWPE010000146.1 GCA_028870635.1 Gammaproteobacteria bacterium
CGACGCTAGTGTACTGATGCGAAAATAACTATACACATATCAAGCCGCTTTCTTGCGTACGCGACGCACCGTACAGCCGGGCTGGATTTTCTCCAGCCGTCGCCGGCAGCGTTCGATCTTGGCGAGGATGTCCTCGGCGCGCGCCTGCCAGATGAAGGGCTTGGGATCGCGATTCCATGCCGCGATGAATGCCTCGATCGCCGCCACTAGGTCCGGAACGCTGGCGAAACTGCCACGACGCACGGCCTTGCCTGTCAGGTCGCCGAACCAGCGTTCGACCAGATTCAGCCAACTGGAGCTGGTCGGAATGAAGTGGACCTTGAAGCGCGGATGCCGTTTCAACCAGCGTTGCACGTGTGGAGTTTTGTGCGTGCCATAGTTGTCCAGCACCAGGTGCAAATCCAGCTCCGGCTCGTACTCGGCATCGATCTGGCGCAGGAAACGCAAGAACTCCTGGTGCCGATGCTGCGGAAAACAACGCCCGCTGACTATCCCGGTCGCTACGTCAAGGGCGGCAAAGAGTGTCGTGGTGCCATGGCGGATATAGTCATGCGTCCACGTGCCGCAACGTCCGCGCTTCATCGGTAGCCCCGGTTGCGTCCGATCCAGAGCCTGAATTTGGCTCTTTTCATCCACGCACAGCACGACCGCGTTCTGCGGCGGATTCAGGTACACCCCCACGACATCCAGCAACTTCGGTACAAACTGCGGGTCGCGCGAGAGCTTGAAGGTCTCCTGCCGGTGCGGCTGCAGGCCGTGTTCTTGCCAGATGCGGCACACCGTGCTCGCATCCACTCCTTGCGCTTTCGCCATCGTGCGGGTGCTCCAGTGCGTCTGGCCGGCCGGCTTACTCCCCAAGGTCGCCTTTACGATCCGTTCGGCAAGGCCCGACCGTGGCTTGCGGCCTCGTCCCTCCGCCACTTCCCACAGACTCTCTACTCCCTCGGCCCTGAAACGCTCCCGCCACAGCCGACATGTGTGGCGGTTCAATCCCAGTTCCCCAGCAATCTCAACGTCGCTGTTTCCTTCATGCGCCAACAGCACGATCCGGCAGCGCCTCACCACCTGCTGAGGCGTACCGTGCGCCCGAACCCACCCCTCTAGCACCTCCTGCTCGTCGGGCTTCAGCTGCAAGGCCAGAGAGTTCTTGCTCACTTCGCCAGTAAACCATAAAGAGAACCATCTGTCTAGTTATTTCCGCAGCACTACACTAGACATTCGAGTCCGGGAAAGAGGCCTTGCGCCGGCTCATGTAGTCGAGCAGCGCCTCGTCCACAGCGGGATCGAGCGGCGGAGCCTCGTACTCCGCGAGCTGCTTCTTCCACAGAGTGTTGGCGCGCTGCGCCATGTCCGTCGCCCCTTCGGCGTCCCACTGCTCGAAGCTGTTGTTGTCGGCCAGCGGCGAGCGGTAGAACGCGTTCTCGAAATTGGCCTGCGTGTGGGCGCAGCCGAGGAAATGCTTGCCCGGGCCGACCTCGCGGATCGCGTCCATCGCCTGGCCGTTGTCGCTGAGATCCACGCCCTGCAGCAGGGTGTGCATCATGCCCGCCTGGTCGGCGTCCATGACGAACTTCTCGTAGCCCATGGTGAGACCGCCTTCGAGCCAGCCGGCGGTATGCAGCACGAAGTTGACACCGGCGAGGCAGGTCGGCATCAGCGTGTTGGCCGACTCGAAAGCCGCCTGGGCGTCGGGGATCTTGGAGGCGCAAAGCGAGCCGCCGGAGCGGAACGGCACACCCAGACGCCGCGCGAGAGCCGCCATCACATAGAGCACCAGAGCCGGCTCGGGGGTTCCGAACGTGGGCGCGCCGGATTGCATCGACAGCGAGGAGGCGAAGCTGCCGAGCACCACGGGTGCGCCGGGATTGACGAGCTGGGCGAGCGCCATGCCGGCGAGTGCCTCGGCCAGGGTCTGTGCGACCGTGCCGGCGACGGTCACCGGCGACATCGCCCCTGCGAGAATGAACGGAGTAACGAGGGTGGCCTGATTCGCGCGCGCATAAGTCTTCAGCGCACCGAGCATCGTCGCATCCCAGGTCATCGGGGAATTGGCGTTGATGAGGCTCAGGACGCAGGTCTTGGGTTTGCCCGTGGCCGGGTCCAGGTACTGGTCCCCGAACAGGATCCGCGTCATCTCGACTGTATCGGCCGCCCGCTCCGCAAGCGTCACCGAGCCCATGTACGGCTTGTCGCTGTACTTCATGTGGCTATAGACCATGTCGAAATGCCGCTTGTTGACCGGCAGATCGACTGGCTCGCAGATCGTCCCGCCGGAATGATGCAGGGACGTCGCCGAGTAGGCGAGCTTGACGAAGTTGCGAAAGTCCTCGATCCGGGCGTAACGCCTGCCCTCGTCGAGGCTGCGGATGAACGGAGATCCATAGGCGGGCGCAAAGACGGTGCGGCCGCCGCCAATCACGACGCTGCGCGCCGGGTTGCGCGCGTGCTGCACGAACTCCTTGGGCGCCGAGCGGGTTACGAGGGTGCGGCACATGCCGCGCGGAAAGCGCACGCGCTCGCCCTGTACATCGGCGCCGGCGTCACGCAGGATCTTCAACGTCTCGGCGTCATCGCGGAAATCGATGCCGATCTCCTGGAGAATCGTATCGGCATTGTGCTCGAGCAACTCGAGACCGTCCGTGCCGAGCACCTCGTAATACGGGATGTTGCGCGTGATATAGGGGACGGAAGAATGGCTGCGCGCCGTGCGCGCGGCTCGCTTGGCATCCCGACCGCTAGGACGGCGAGAGCGAAGGGTCTGGGCTGGCTGCTCGTCCATGGGAACTCCGCGTCATAGGGTTTGCCGAAGCGGCGCTCCCCAAAGTATGGCCGGCGGCCTCGCCGGCAGCTAATCGAATTGCGTCATCCACTTGCCGAGATGCGTCCGCCCACCCCTTGTCGCCCGCGGGCACGCCTGGGTCGAAAATCCACCGCCGGCACCCCTCGTTCGGCATTACTATCGGCGATGAGGCCATGAGAGCCTCATCGCCGCGCGGTGACGACCGGAGCACATATGCCCCCAGCTCTCGACGAATTGACGGCCACCCCTGTCCGCAGCACCGCCGCGGTGCAGCGCAGTCCCGCCGCCCCCCCCCTCTATATCGTCACCACCCGGTGCCCGGACACCACGGGGATCGTGGCCGGGATCGCAGGATTCCTGGCCGCACATAATGCGACGATCGCCGAGGCGCAGCACTACGACGACCCGTACACCGGCACGTCGTTCATGCGCACGGTATTCCACGATAACGGACAGGGAATGCCGTCCGTGGAGGAGCTCGATCGCAAGTTCGCGGAAGCCGTCGGCCAGCGCTTCCGGATGGAGTGGCAGTTCAATCAGGTGCGCCGCTGCCGCGCACTGCTCGCCGTCTCACGCCAGAGCCATTGCCTCAACAGCATCCTGCACCGCTGGAGTACGGGCACGTTGCCCATCGAGGCGGTGGGCGTGGTATCGAATCACCAGGACATGCGCAGTCTCGCCGAGTGGCACGGAGTGCCGTATCACTACCTGCCGATCATCGATGGCCGCAAGCAGGAGCAGGAGCGGCGGCTCATGGAGCTGTTCGAGCGCGCGGAAGCCGAGATCCTCGTGCTGGCCCGCTACATGCAGGTCCTCACCCAGGAGGCGTGCCGGTATTTCGAAGGCCGCGCCATCAACATTCATCACTCCTTCCTGCCCGGCTTCAAGGGGGCCAAGGCGTACCACCAGGCGCACGCCCGGGGAGTGAAGCTGATCGGTGCAACGGCGCACTACGTGACGACCGACCTCGACGAAGGACCGATCATCGAGCAGGAGGTCTCTCGGGTCGATCACACCCAATCACCTGACGACTTGACTGTCGTCGGCAGCGAGCTCGAGACGGTCGTGCTCAATCGCGCCATTAAATGGCACGCCGAGCGGCGCGTGTTCCGTAACGGCAGCAGAACCGTCGTATTGAAATAGGCGCCATCCCGTCGCCGATTCGTGCGTCATCAACTGCCACTCTACAGTCTCACCATGATGTGCCGCGGGATCGTGTAGTCATCGAGCGCGAATACCGAGAGATCCTTGCCGTAGCCGGAGCGCTTGCAGCCGCCGTGCGGCATCTCGCTGATGGTGGAGAAATGGGTGTTGATCCAGGTGACGCCGTACTGCAGGCGGGCGGCCACCTGCATGGCGCGGCTTACGTCGCGTGTCCAGACCGAGGAAGCCAGGCCGTATTCGGAATCGTTGGCCCATCGAATGGCTTCCTCGGTGTCGGTGAAGCGCGTGATGGAGATGACGGGACCGAACACTTCGCGCTGCACTATCTCGTCGGACTGTCGGGCGCCGGCGATGATGGTGGGCTCGTAAAAGAAGCCGCCGCCTGTGCGGGAACGGCCGCCGGTGGTGATCTCGAGGTGCGCGAGATCTGCAGCGCGCTCGACGAAACCGGCCACGCGGTCGCGCTGGCGCGAGGAGATCAGCGGTCCCATTTCTACACCGGGCTCGCGCTGGCCGCCGACCTTGATGCTGCGTACGGCGCTCGTGAGATCGGCCACCAGGCGGTCGTAGATGGCCGCGCCGGCGTAGAGGCGGCACGCGGCTGTGCAGTCCTGGCCTGCGTTGTAGTAGCCGAAAGTGCGGATGCCGGCGATGACGCTCTCGAGATCGGCGTCATCGAACACGAGGACGGGGGCTTTGCCACCCAGCTCGAGGTGCGTGCGCTTGAGGTTGCCCGCGGCGAGGGCCAGCACCTTTTGTCCTGTCGCCACATCGCCGGTCAGGGAAATCATGCGTACGCGGGGATGGCAGGCCAGCGTCCTGCCGACGGGCTCGCCGCGGCCGCAGATCACGTTGACTACCCCGGCCGGCAGAAGCTCTGCCAGCGCCCCGGACAGCTTCAATGCTGTCAGCGGTGTCTGCTCGGACGGCTTCAGCACCACTGTATTGCCGGCCGCGATCGCCGGCGCAAGCTTCCACGCCGCCATCATCAATGGATAGTTCCACGGAGCGATCGAAGCCACGACCCCGACGGGATCGCGGCGAATGAGGCTCGTGCAACCCGGCAGGTACTCTCCGGCCGTCGGTCCGACGGTCGTGCGGCAGGCGCCGGCATAGAAGCGAAAGACATCCGCGATCGCGGGTATCTCGTCGGACAGCACCGCCGAGAGCGGCTTGCCGGTGTTCTGCGATTCAAGGGCGGCGTAATCGGCCGCATCGCTCTCCAGGTGGTCCGCGACGCGCAATAGCGCGGCCGCGCGATCTTTCGGTGCCGTCGCCGCCCAGCCGGTAAAGGCGCGCTCGGCGGCGGCCACCGCGGCGTCCACTTGCTCGGGGGCGGCCTCGGGCACCGCGGCAATCGTGGCTCCAGTCGCAGGGTCCAGGATGTCTTCCCGAGGCCCCTGCCCGGCGAGGTGCCGGCCATCGATCAACATCTGCGTTTGCATGCTCGCCTCCACCACCGGGCCAGAGATGTCAGACTTTCCCGCCGCGCAGCTCAGCCGGGCGCGCAAGCGACTGGAGCAGCCCGCGATAGTCTTCCAGACGCCTCGTCTCCAGCCCCGCCACTTTGCCCCGATCATCGCAGCGGCGAACGACGATCGCGTCGCGATAGCCGGACTCGGCCTCGAAGCTCGCGACTTCATCGGCCGGCATCGGGCCGCCCTGCAACTTCAACGTCAGAATGGACGCGGGACTCAGCTGCGAAAAATATGTCGCGTCGACCGTGCACAGATATCGCTTCGCTCTGACATGCAAGCGAACGGGCTCCGCGACCTCATCGCCGAACCATTTACTGAGCCATCGCGCACCAGTGGCCTCGTGGCGCGCATCAACAGTCCACTCGGCGATATCGTCGGGCACGGTTGCGATCAGGTGGCCGATGTCATGCAAGAGTGCCGCGGCAACGACGATTTCCCCTGCGCCCTCGAGCTCGGCGAAATGAGCGGCCTGCAGACCGTGCTCGGTCATGGACACGGCCTCACCGAAGTAGGCGGCCGACCCGCGGGCGGCGTAGAGTGA
>JAGWPE010000147.1 GCA_028870635.1 Gammaproteobacteria bacterium
GCGACCCTGAGGCCGCGAGCCTCGAGGATCGCCCCGAGAGAGGCGGCGGCGATGCCCTTGCCCAATGAGGACACGACGCCACCGGTGACGAATACGAATCGCGCCATAGTTAAATCAGGGGATGTCCCGTCGTGAGAGGCGCTGCCTGCAGCGCCCGATGAATCAGAGCCTGGACGACGGGAGGGCAGATTAGCACATCAGGGCGGGCCGCCGGTAGGTTTGCGCCACAGGAGGCGGCCGCGGCGCCGCGCCGCGGGCGGCGCCCGCACCGACTCGTCGATCCAGAGGTCCGCCGCCGCGATCAGCGCGCCGTCCGCGAGAATCAACGGCAGATGCGCGCGCTCCGCGGGCGGTACATGAGCTTCCCGCAGCAAGCTCTTGAGGGCACGGCGCGGTCCGCCGCGCCTGACGCGCAGCCGCTCGCCGCCGCGCCGCCACGTGACGGCGAGGCGCGGCGGCAGTTTTTCCAGGTCGATGGGTCCGTGCCGCTCGGGCGTCAGCTCCAGAGTGCCGCCGTCGGGAAGCGCGCAGCGCGCCGACCGCCGCCATTCCCAGGCGAGCTGCGCGGCCGGCGCTCCCGAATCCAACACCGGCCCGCGCTCGGTGAGCGAGAGCAGATCCGCGTGCCGCATCACGGCGATGCGCCGGGTGGTTGCGGCCTCCGTGCTCCACTCCACGCGCGGATTGGCATCGGCGCGCGCATCGATGAGGGGACCTGCGATCTCTTCCAGCCGGCGCGCATCCGGCGGAGCGCGCCCGCTGGCTGCGATCCAGCTGCGCAGCACATTGCGCCGCCGGTCCGGCGGCAGCGCTCTCAGGGACTTCACGGAGAGCGATGCGCCGTCGCTCGCGCGCTCGAGATCGGCGCGGGCGAGCGCCGCGAGCAGTCCCTGCGCCTCGGCCGCGTGACGCGCGCTGCGCGCCACGGCCGCAGCCACCCCGGGCCAGCGCTCGCGCACGGCCGGAAGCACCCGGCGCCGCAGATAGTTGCGATCGAAGCGCTCATCGAGGTTCGTATCGTCCTCTATCCAGGCGAGCTCGCGCGCCCGCACCCAGGCCTCGAGCTCCACGCGTGCACGTGCGAGCAGCGGCCGCACCAGCTTCCCCGCCCCCAGCGGCGCGGCGGCCGGCATGGCGGCAAGCCCCGGCAGACCGCTGCCGCGGAAGAGCTGCAGCAGCACGGTCTCGAGCTGATCGTCCTGCGTATGAGCGGTGAGCAGCGCCTCGCCGCCGTGCAGTTGCTCCGCGAAGCAGCGGTAGCGCGCGATGCGGGCGGCCTCTTCCAGCGAAGCGCCCCGCTCGCGGGCCACCTTCACCGCGAGCACTTTCAGCGGAACGCCGAGCCGGCGCGCGAGCTTGCGGCAATGGGCGCTCCAGCGCGCTGCGTTGGGGTGCAGACCGTGATTGACGTGCACGGCGCGCAGGCGCAGGCCCTCGGGCCGCGCCTGCGCAAGCGCGGCCAGCAGCGCCGTGGAATCGACACCGCCGCTCAGCGCGAGGCAGATCGCGACGTCAGGAAATCCAGGCAGGAGGCGCGTGAGGCGCTCTCGGAGCCACTCCGGACCGAACGAGCCCGCGCCCGCTATTACTCGGCCCATCCCGGGCCTCGCCCCCGCTCGCGCGGGGGCCGACATGCTGCGCATGTCGTTATGATTCGCTCCCGGCGAATCATTCCTGGCTCTCACTGAAGACCCCGAACGAGGCGATCCGGCGCGAGCGCGCGGCGCGCAGCTCATCGCGCGGAATCGACTCGAGCGCATCGAGGTGCTTCAGCAGCGCCGTCTTGAGGCTCGCCGACATCGCCGACGCATCGCGGTGCGCACCCCCGAGCGGCTCCTCGATCACCTCGTCCACCAGTCCCAGCTTGGCCAGGCGGTCGGCGGTCATGTTGAGCGCCTCCGCGGCCGCCTCCTTCTTGTCCTGGCTCTTCCAGAGAATCGACGCGCAGCCCTCGGGAGAGATGACGGAGTAGGTGCTGTACTGCAGCATGAGGAGCCGATCGCAGACGCCGATGGCGAGCGCGCCCCCCGAGCCGCCCTCGCCCGTCACGACCGTCACGATCGGCACGCTGAGCACCGACATCTCGAAGAGATTGCGCGCGATCGCCTCGCTCTGACCGCGCTCCTCGGCACCGACGCCCGGGTAGGCGCCCTGAGTGTCGATGAGCGTGACGAGCGGCAGGCCGAAGCGCTCCGCGAGGCGCATCAGCCGCAACGCCTTGCGGTAACCCTCGGGCTTCGGCATGCCGTAGTTGCGCCGCACACGCTCTTTCGTGTCGCGCCCCTTCTGATGGCCGATGACCATGACGGCACGGCCCGCGATGCGGCCGAGACCGCCCACGATCGCCTGGTCGTCGGAAAACATGCGGTCGCCGTGCAGCTCGCTGAACTCCGTGCAGATGGCGGCGACATAATCCAGCGTGTAGGGACGGCGCGGATGGCGGGCGAGCTGCGTGATCTGCCAGGGCGTGAGGCTCGCGAAGATGCTGGTCGTGAGCTGACGGCTCTTCGCCTGCAGGCGCGAGATCTCCTCCTGGATGTTGACCTCGGAGTCGGAGGTGACGTGCCGCAGCTCCTCGATCTTCGCTTCGAGCTCGGCAATGGGTTGTTCGAAATCCAGGAACGCAACGGCCATGCAGTCTTACCGCGACTTTTTCATGCTGCGCGCGAGGTTACGGGGCGCCAGCCCCGGGCGCAAGCTCGGTGGCTTCCTCGGGCACATACGCGGGGCGGCAGGTCTCAGAGGGGTGGGTCAGCGCCCATCAGCCGACAGCGGCGGACCGGAGGCGGCGGTGAGCGGAGCGTACTTGACGTCCACGGAGCCGCGGCCGAGCAACCCTTCGAGGCTCTCCCGCAGCTCGCTCGTGGCGCGCACGCTCCACTCCGGCCCCAGCTTGAGCGCGCCGCGCGCGGCCGAGCCGGAATATTCGATCACGATCGTGCAGGGGCCGGGCCGGTGGGCCGCGAGCAACTCGGCGAGGCGCCCCTGCAGCGCCGCCGTGTCGGGGCGATCCTCAGGCCACGTGAGGACGATGTTGCGCGCCTGCTGCTCGCTCATCCTGCCGAGATCGATGATCGAGCGCGCCGCGAGCCGCCAGCCATCGCTGAAGTCGTCGAAACGCAGCATGCCCTCGACCAGCACCAGGGCGTCTTTCGCGGCAACGTCACGATACTTCTGGTACACGTCCTCGAACAGGGTTATCTCGAGCCGGCCGGTACTGTCGTCCAGCGTCAGGATGAAGCGCGGGCCGCGCTTCTTGACCTCATCGATGAGGCCCCCGACGGTCACCAGCTTGCCGCCGCCGAAGCGCATCGGCTCGGCGCCCGCAGGCGGCCTCTCGCTCACCAGATCCCCGATCCTGTGCGAGGCCACGCGGGCGAGCAGCGATGCGAAGGGCTTGGCGGGATGACCCGTGAGATAAAGGCCCAATGTCTCCCGCTCGCCTGCGAGGCGCACCGCCTCGGTCCACTCCTGCAGCAAGGCTCCATCCGTGCGCGTCGCGGCGGCGGGGGCCTGCGCGGAGGCCCCGGGGCCGAGCCCGAAGAGGTCGTTCTGCCCCGCCTCATGAGCCTTGGAGTTCTGATCGCCGAGCTGCATCGCCGAGGGCAGACGCTGCATGAGAGTCGCGCGGTTGGGACCGAGCGCATCGAGGCTGCCGGAGCGCAGCAACGCCTCCAACACGCGGCGATTGATCTTCTGCAGATCGACGCGGCGGCAGAGATCCGCCAGGCTCGTGAACGGCCCGTGGGCCTCGCGCTCGGCGATGACCGCCTCCACGGCCCCCCGCCCGACGCCGCGCACTGCTCCGAGCCCGTAGACGATGACGTTGTCGCCCTCCACGGTGAACTCATAGAGCGAGGTGTTGATATCAGGCCGGCGCACCTTGAGCTTCATGGCATCGCACTCGTGGATCAGCGTCACGACTTTGTCCGTGTGATCCATGTCGGCCGAGAGCATCGCGGCCATGAACGCCGCGGGAAAGTGCGCCTTGAGGTAAGCGGTCTGGTACGAGACCAGCGCGTAGGCCGCGGCATGGCTCTTGTTGAAGCCATACCCGGCGAACTTCTCCATCTGGTCGAAGATCGCATTGGCGATCCTCTCCTCGATGCCGCGCGCGGCGGCGCCCGCGACGAAGACGGCCCGCTGCTTGGCCATCTCCTCGGGCTTCTTCTTGCCCATCGCCCGGCGCAGCAGATCGGCGCCGCCGAGGGTGTATCCGGCCAGGCGCTGGGCGATCTGCATCACCTGCTCCTGATAGACGAACAC
>JAGWPE010000008.1 GCA_028870635.1 Gammaproteobacteria bacterium
ATGTCGCCGAGATGTGCCCCGGGACGCACTGCGCGGATGCCTTGCCACATTGCGGCGAAGCAGGTGTCGGTGAGGCGCTGGGCATGGGCAGGTGCCTTGCCCGCCGCGTACATGCGGCTGGTGTCGCCGTGAAAGCCGTCACGAATCACGGTGACGTCTATGTTGACGATGTCCCCGGCCTTGAGGCGCTTGTCGTTCGGGATGCCGTGGCAGACGACGTGATTGACCGAGGTGCAGATGGTCTTCGGAAACCCACGGTAGTTGAGGTTCGCCGGCACCGATTTCTGCACATCGACGATGTAATCGTGGCAGATGCGGTCGAGCTCATCCGTGGTCACCCCGGGCACCACGTGCTCGGTGATCATGTCGAGGACATCGGCGGCCAGGCGGCCGGCGATGCGCATTTTGTCCTGCTCTTCAGGGGTTTTGATCGTGACGTGCATGGTGTCTCGAATCATGGTATAAAGCGCGGCCTTTTTTGGCAATTAACCCACACGCGTATCGTCAAACCCGCCGGCTGGGTGTCCTCGCTAGACGAGGATGGCCGTGGGGATGCGCGGAGGCTCAACCCAAACAGGAGAATTCTCCATGTCCGGCGTGTCCATGCGACAGATGCTGGAAGCGGGGGTCCATTTTGGACATCAGACCCGCTTCTGGAACCCGAAGATGGCGCCTTTCATCTTCGGTGAGCGTAACAAGATCCACATCATCAATCTCGAGAAGACGCAGCCGCTCTACGCGGAGGCGGCTCAGTTCATCAGGGGCGTGGTCGCCGACGGCGGCACCGTGCTCTTCGTGGGCACCAAGCGCTCCGCCCGCGAGGCCATGCAGAAGGAGGCCGAGCGTGCCGGTCAGCCCTTCGTCAACCAGCGGTGGCTGGGGGGCATGCTGACGAACTTCAAGACCATCCGCCAGTCGATCAAGCGGCTCGGCGAGATCACCGAGCTCGCGGCCTCCGGCGCGCTCGACAAGCGCGGCAAGAAGGAGGCGACCCAGCTTCGCCGCGAGATGGAAAAGCTCGAAAGGAGCCTCGGCGGCATCAAGAACATGGAGGCGCTCCCCGATGCGCTCTTCGTCGTCGACGTCGGACACGAGAAAATCGCGGTCGATGAGGCGCGCAAGCTCGGCATTCCCGTCGTCGCGATCGTAGACACCAATTGCTCCCCGGATGGCATCGATTACGTCATCCCGGGCAACGACGATGCCATGCGCGCCATTCAGCTCTATGCCTCCGGGGTGGCCGATTCCGTGCTCGAGGGCAGGGAATCCGTGCCGGCCGTGGCGGTGGGCGAGGACGAGTTCGTCGAGCTGGACGAAGCCGGCAATCCGCGCCGCAAGTCCGCGCGTGGCCGGCAGAAGCCGGCCGCGACCGTGCGCAGCAAGAAGGCTCCCCCGCGCCGCCGGGCTGCGGCGCCGGTCAAGGCGCCGGCGGTTGTCGGAGCCCCCGAGGCGCTCGCAGTCGAGGAGGACGATCTGGATGGCGAGGAGGTGCCGGAGCTGGCCGCTTCCGGCGGTACGGGCGAGAAGGCTTCTGTTGCCGCACGGCGTCCGAGCGGTGCCGGTGGTGCCGGCCGCCGCAGGAAGGGCGATTGACCGGCGCGCTTTGAGGAGCATCACGATTCATGAGCATCACAGCAGAGACGGTCAAGCAGCTTCGCGAGCGCACGGGCGCCGGCATGATGGAGTGCAAGAAGGCCCTGGTGGAGACCGGGGGCGACCTCGATGCCGCCGCGGAGCTCATGCGCAAGCAGGGCCTCGCAAAGGCCGATAAGAAGGCGGCGCGGATCGCGGCCGAGGGCGTCATCGCCATCGAGCGCTCCGCCGACGGCCTGGCCGCGGCGATGGTGGAGGTCAACTGCGAAACGGACTTCGTGGCGCGCGAGCAGGATTTCCGTGCCTTTTCCAAGGCCGTCGCCAGCCGTGCTGTCGCGGAGCGTCCGCAAACGGTCGACGCGTTGCTGCAGGCAAAACTCGAGGGTGCCGAAACGATCGAGGAGCGCAGAAGGTCGCTGGTGGCGAAGATTGGGGAGAACATCGGCGTGCGGCGCTTCGCCGTGCTGGCCACCCCGCAGCACCTCGGCGCCTATGCTCACGGCACCCGCATCGGGGCCCTGGTAGCGGTGAAGGGCGGGGACGCGCAGCTCGCGCACGACCTCGCGATGCACATCGCCGCCAGCAACCCGAGATACCTCTCCCAGCGCGAGGTGCCGGCCGAGGTGATGGCCAAGGAGCGCGAGATCCTGACCGAGCAGGCCCAGGGTGAGGGCAAGCCGCCCGAGATCGTGGCCAAGATGGTCGAGGGCCGCTTGCGCAAGTCCCTGGGGGAGATCACCCTTCTCGGCCAGCCGTTCGTCAAGGATCCGGATACGACCGTGGAGAAGCTGCTGAAGGGCGCGGGCGCGCAGGTGGTGGCGTTCGAGCGCTTCGAGGTCGGGGCCGGCATCGAAAAGAAGCAGGAGGACTTCGTGGCGGAGGTGATGGCCCAGGTAAAGGGCTCCAAGCACTGACGCAGCGACAGCCGCTCACGAAAAAGCCCCGCCCAACGCGGGGTTTTTTCCATCCAAGTGGGGTAGGTGGAAAGCGAATGAATAAGCGGGCGAAAGCCGTTCTTTCGCCCGCGAGGTCGACAGAGTCAAAGGGCTGGCTGCTGAAAGCACAGGATGCGTCTTTCAGCCAATGAGAGATCGGAATGACTGAAGGCACTGATAAGGCTCGCTACTCCCGCATTCTCGTGAAGCTCTCGGGGGAGGCCCTCTTGGGCGGCGGCGACTACGGCATCGACCCGGCGGTGCTCAAGCGCATCGCCGGGGAGCTGCAGGAGATCGTCGGCCTCGGCGTACAGCTTGCGGTGGTCATCGGCGGGGGCAACATCTTCCGCGGCGCCGGGCTGGCGCGCGCCGGCATGGACCGGGTGGCCGGCGACCACATGGGCATGCTCGCCACCGTCATGAACGCGCTTGCCATGCAGGACGCGCTGGAGAGCCTGGGCCTCTACGCGCGCGTGATGTCCGCCATCCGCATCAACGAGGTCTGCGAGGACTACATCCGCCGCCGCGCGATCCGCCATCTCGAGAAGGGGCGGGTGGTCATCTGCGCCGCGGGAACGGGCAATCCCTTCTTCACGACGGACACCGCCGCGGCACTGCGCGCCATCGAGATCAATGCCGACGTGCTCCTCAAGGCGACGAAGGTGAACGGCGTCTACTCCGACGATCCGGTACGCAACCCCGCCGCGGTGCACTACAAACGTCTCACCTTCGACCGGGTGCTCACCGAGAAGCTCAACGTCATGGACGCCACCGCCATCGTGATGTGCCGCGACAACCGCTTGCCCTTGCGGGTCTTCAATCTCAACAATGCCGGCGACTTGACGCGCATCGTGCGCGGCGCGGACGTGGGTACTGCCGTCACCTGCGAATAGGCCAGGCCTGGAGACGCAAACATGCTCGAAGACATCAAGAAAGACGCTCGTGAGCGCATGGCCAAATGCGTGCAGACCTTCCAGGGGGATCTCAGGAAGCTGCGCACCGGACGGGCTCATCCGAGCCTGATCGAGCACCTGAGGGTCGACTACTACGGCTCGGAGGTGCCGCTGCAGCAGGTGGCGAGCATCGCCGTCGAGGACGGACGCACCCTGGTCGTCTCGCCCTGGGAGAAGAGCGTGGTGCAGGCGATCGAGAAGGCCATCTTCAAGTCCGACCTCGGCCTGACGCCGATGACCGCGGGCACCGTGATCCGCATCCCGATGCCGCCCCTCACCGAGGAGCGCCGCCGGGAGATCACCAAGGTGCTGCGGCACGATGCCGAGAACGCGCGCGTCGCGGTGCGCAACGTGCGCCGTGACGTCATGACCGATATCAAGGACCTGCTGAAGGAGAAGATGATATCGCAGGACGATGAGCGGCGCGCCGAAACGGAAATCCAGAAGCTCACCGACAAGCACGTCGCCGACATCGAGCAGCTTCTGGTGGCGAAGGAAAAGGAAGTCATGCAGGTCTGATGAGAGACTTGTCGCCACCTTCAGCCGCCGACGCCGTGCCGCGGCACATCGCGATCACGATGGACGGCAACGGCCGGTGGGCCGCAGGGCGCGGCTTGCCTCGCTCGGCCGGCCACAAGGCCGGCCTGACGCCCGTACGCCTCTGCGTCGAGGAGTGCAGCCGGCTCGGAGTCGACGCACTGACGCTCTTCGCTTTCTCGAGCGAGAACTGGTCTCGGCCGGCGGAGGAGGTGGCGAGCCTGATGGGCCTGTTCCTCGAGGCCGTCGACCGCGAGATCGCGGAGCTGCACCGCCAGCGCGTGCGCGTGCGCTTCATCGGCAACCGCCAGCGGCTCTCGGTCCGCCTGCAGGCGCAGATCACCGCCGCGGAGCAGCACACCGCCGGCAACACGGGCCTTAAGCTGCAGGTGGCGGTGAGCTACGGCGGCCGCTGGGACATCGTGCAGGCCGCCCGCCAACTCGCCGCGCAGTGCGCGAGCGGCGCGCTGCGTCCGGCCGAGATCGACGAGGACCGCTTCGCCGCGGCGCTCGAGCTCGGCGGGCTGCCCGATGCTGACCTCCTGATCCGCACCGGCGGCGAGCGGCGGATCAGCAACTTCCTTCTCTGGAACATCGCCTACGCCGAGCTCTATTTCAGCGATCGCCTCTGGCCGGACTTCGACAGGGTGGAGCTGTCGGCCGCGCTCGAGTTCTTTGCCGGCCGGGAGCGCCGCTTCGGCCTCACGACCGCGCAAGCGATGAAAGCCCGAGGCCCGTGAGCGAGTCGCTACGCAAACGAGTCGCCACCGCCGCCGTCCTGATCGCGCTGTTGCTCGCGGTGCTCTTCTGGCTGCCTGCGGCCGCGACGGTGGCGGTGCTCACCCTGGTGGTGCTCATGGGCGCGTGGGAGTGGTCGGCCTTCCTCAAGTGGGCCGACCCGCGGGCGCGGGGCGCGTTCGTTGCGCTCGTGGCGGTGCTCCTGCCTCTCTCCTGGATCGTCACGCGCACTCCGGCGGGCCTCGAGGCGCTGCTCGGCGCCGCGCTTCTGTGGTGGCTCGTCGCCCTCGCGTGGATCGTGGTCGCGCCGCGGCGGGTGCGGCCCTGGTCGGCGGGACTCGCAGGCGTCCTCTCACTGGTGCCGGCCTGGCTTGCGCTCACCCGCCTCAGGCTCGAGACCAGGCATGGAGCTGAGTGGGTGCTCTTTGCGCTGGTGCTCGTCTGGATGGCCGACATAGGCGCCTATTTCTGCGGGCGCCGGTTCGGCCGGCGGCGCCTCGCCCCCGCCGTCTCGCCGGGGAAGACCTGGGAGGGCGCTCTCGGCGGCCTGGCCGCGAGCGGCATCATCGCCATTGCCGGCGGTGCCTGGTTCCGGCTGCCGCTCGAGCAGTTCCTGGTGCTCTGCCTGGCGGCGGTGGCCTTCTCCATCGTCGGGGATCTGACCGAAAGTCTGCTGAAGCGCTTCGCCGGAATGAAAGACAGCGGTACGCTCTTTCCGGGGCACGGCGGCGTGATGGACCGCATCGACAGCGTCACCGGCGCCGCGCCCGTGCTGCTGCTCGGCCTCACTTTTCTAGGAGTCCTGCCATGACCGGTGTGGTCGTATTGGGTTCGACGGGCTCGATCGGCGAGAGCACGCTCGATGTGCTCGCGCGCCATCCGGATCGGTTCCGCGTGGTGGCGCTCGGCGCCAATCGCAGTGTTGGCAAGCTTGCGGAACAGATCCGGCGCTTTCGGCCGCCGTATGCGGCCATGGCCGATGAGCGGGCGGCGCGCGAGCTCATGAGCGAGCTCGGCGGCGAGGCGCGCGCAACGCGTGTCCTGGCGGGGCCCGGTGCGCTGACGGAGCTCGCGACGTTGCCCGAGGCCGATTGCGTCATGGCGGCGATCGTCGGTGCCGCGGGGCTGCGCTCCACGCTTGCCGCCGCGCGCGCCGGCAAGCGGCTGCTGCTCGCGAACAAGGAGTCGCTCGTCATGTCAGGCCCTCTGCTCATGGATGCCGTGCGGGCGGGCGGGGCGACGCTGCTGCCCATCGACAGCGAGCACAATGCCATCTTCCAATGCCTGCCGGCGGGCGCGCGCACGGGGGAAGCGCCCAAGGGCGTGCGCCGCATTCTTCTCACCGCCTCCGGCGGCCCGTTCCGCGACTGGGAGGCCGCGGCCATCGCCGCGGCGACCCCGGAGATGGCTTGCGCCCATCCCAACTGGGTGATGGGACGGAAGATCTCGGTCGACTCGGCGACCCTCATGAACAAGGGGCTCGAGCTCATCGAGGCCTGCTTTCTCTTTGCGCTGACGCCCGACCGCGTCGACATCGTCGTCCATCCGCAGAGCATCATCCATTCGCTGGTCGAGTACCTGGACGGGTCGCTCCTCGCGCAGCTCGGCTCGCCGGACATGCGCACGCCGATCGCCTGCGCGCTCTCCTGGCCCGAGAGAATGGCCTCCGGTGTAGAATTCCTCGATCTGGTGAAGACCTCGCGGCTCGACTTCCGCGCCCCGGACCTGCAGAAATTCCGCTGCCTCGCTCTGGCGCAGTCGGCGGCGCGGGCCGGAGGGCTGACTCCGGTCGCTCTGAACGCCGCCAACGAGGTTGCCGTCCATGCCTTTCTGGAGCGCCGATTGAACTTTCCCGGCATCGCTGCAGTCATTGAAGAGGTGGTCACACGGTGCTCCGCGGGGGCTATCGGCGGTCTGGAGGATGTGCTGGCGGCCGACGCGGAAGCCAGGCGGCTCGCGTCCGAGCGTATTGAGGGCGGGCTGCGCGCGGCCGGGGGGCGCTCGCTCGAGGGCGCACGGGCATGAGTGTCGTCTGGTACACCCTGTGGTTCGTCATCGCGGTGGGACTGCTGGTCACCGTTCACGAGTTCGGCCACTACTGGGTCGCGCGCCGGCTCGGCTTCAAAGTCCTCAGATTCTCGATCGGCTTCGGACAACCGCTGGTCTCGTGGCGCGCGGGCCCGGACCGCACGGAGCACTGGATCGCCCCCATCCCCCTCGGCGGCTACGTGAAGCTCCTCGACGAGCGCGAAGGTCCGGTCGCGCCGGAGGATCTGCCGCGATCCTTCACGCGCAAGCATCCTTTCCAGCGCATCGTGGTGCTGCTCGCCGGCCCCGGCTTCAACATCCTTTTCGCCATCCTCGTGCTCGCCGGGATCATGTGCGTCAACGGCATCACGCAGGTTCTGCCCGTAGTGGGCGACGTGACGGCCGGCTCGATCGCCGCCAACGCGGGGCTGCGCTCCGGCGATACCATCGTCGCGATCAACGGCTCCAAGGTCAGCGAGCAGCAGGGTGTGGTGTTCGGGCTCCTGGATGCGATGAGCTCGAGCGGCAACGCGGATCTGACGGTGCGCGGCAGCGGCGGGGCCACGCGCGAGGTCGATCTCGATGTGTCCAATGCGGCGTCCCGCCGGCACATGACGGTGGACCCGCTCACGGGCCTGGGCTTCCAGTTCTGGGAGCCGTCCATTCCGGCGCAGCTCGGCCAGGTCTTGCGCGACGGGCCGGCGGCGCGCGCCGGCCTGCAGGAAGGCGATCGGGTACTGTCCGTGGACGGCCACACGGTGAAGGACTGGGACGATCTGGTCGCGCAGATCAGTCCGCATCCAGGTGGGACAATCAGCCTGACGTATCTGCGCGATGGCGCGACGCATACCGTGCAGGTGGAAGTCCAGAGCGTGCAGGCCGACGGCAAGTACGTCGGCCGCATCGAGGCCGCGGGGCCGAGCGACATCCCCTACCCGCCGAGCATGGTGCGTCACATCAGACTGTCGCCCGTCACGGCCGTGGGACGTGCCGCCGGGCAGGCCTGGGACATGACCGCGCTGCAGGGAAGGCTCTTCTGGCGCATGCTGCTCGGCCAGGTCTCGCTCAAGAACCTGAGCGGGCCGGTGTCCATCGCCCAGTACGCGGGGCAGTCGGCATCCGAGGGCGTGAGCGCGTTCCTCTACTTCCTGGTCCTGATCTCGCTGTCGCTCGGCTTTCTCAATCTGCTGCCCATCCCCATCCTCGACGGCGGCCAGATCGTATTCCAGCTGGTCGAGTGGGTGAAGGGCAGCCCCATGTCGGAGCGGGCGCAGGCATTCGGCCAGCAGGTGGGGATCGCACTGCTGATCCTCCTCATGGGGGTGGCGCTCTTCAACGATATCGCGCGCCAGTTCAGTTGATATTCGCGAGCTAGCGCAGGACCCCAAGAGGTCCGCACATCCCCGCCGCGGTGTTCCTGCCGCGGCGAGTGGGGGTCGACTTACGTGATCGATGGCAACAGTTGGGGCCTGAAGAGCCCGAAGGTGACAAAGAAGTTGGGTATCAGAACATGAAGCCTCGCGTCGTACTGCTGGCCTCGGTCGCATTGGCCGTCCATTCGGCGATCGCGCTCGCGCAGGCGCAGATACCATCCCCCGGCGCGGACTTCACCGTCGGCGATATCAAGGTGGAGGGCCTGCAGCGCATCTCCGAGGGCACGGTATTCAATTACCTGCCTGTCAACATCGGCGATCATCTGACGCCGCAGCGGGTGCGCGAGGCGATCCGCGCCCTCTACGCAACCGGGTTCTTCCGCGACGTGGAGCTGCGCCGCGAGGGCAACACGCTCGTCGTCGTGGTCCTAGAGCGTCCTTCGATCGAGAGCTTCGCCATCACCGGCAACAAGGACATCAAGACCGCGGATCTGCAGAAGTCGCTGCGCAACGTCGGCCTCGCCCCCGGCAAGATCTTCGACCGCTCCGTGCTCGAGGACGTCACCCAGTACCTCACCGATCAGTACTACAGCCGCGGCAAGTACGGCGTGGCGATCGACACCGAGGTTAAGCCCGACAGCGGCAACCGCGTGAAGATCGCCGTGAAGATCCGCGAAGGCGATCGGGCGGTGATCCGCTCCATCAACATCGTGGGCGACACGAGATTCAAGCAGAAGGACATCCTGCAGACCTTTCAGCTGAAGACGCCGAACTGGCTCTCTTGGTACAGGCAGGACGACCGCTATTCGCGCGAGACGCTGCAGGGCGACCTGGAGCGGCTGCGCGATTACTACATGGATCGGGGCTACGCCAACTTCCAGATCAACTCCACCCAGGTGCAGATCACGCCCGAGAAGAACGACATCTTCATCGACGTCAACATCGCTCAGGGCGAGGTCTTCAAGGTCTCCGAGGTCAAGCTGGCGGGCATCTTCGTCGTGCCGAAGCCGGAGCTCGAGCAGCTGGTCGAGATCCAGCCCGGGGAGATCTTCAACAGAAAGCTCATCACCGCCACGCAGAAGCTGATCCAGGACCGCCTGGGCGAGGACGGCTACGCCTTCGCGAAGGTCGATCCGGTGCCGACGCCGGACGACAAGAACCACACGGTCTCGCTCACCTTCTTCATCGACCCGGGTAACCGCGTCTACGTTCGCAACATCACCTTCTCCGGCGAGACGGCGATCAA
>JAGWPE010000148.1 GCA_028870635.1 Gammaproteobacteria bacterium
CGCGCGACCTGATCAAGATGGGCGCGTGGCTGACACTGCTCGAGTTTCTCGTCCTGATGCTGCTCGTGCCCTTCTACTGGCCCCTCCTCGGGATCCGCTGATGCGGCCCGTGCGAACTTCGGCCGCGAGCCCCCCTTGCGGATTGGGTGCATAATGCGCGCTCGTGTACACGGGGAGTCCCTGGCTGAAATGGCAGAGCGAGCGAGAAGGTCGACCAAGGGACGAACGAAGCTTTCCTCCGTCGCCAATGCGATCCTTCTGCTGAAAGCGTTCTCGGACGAGCACGGCGAGCTCGGCATCAGTGCGCTGGCGGAACGCCTGCATCTGGCGAAGAGCACGGTGCACCGGCTGGCCTCCACTCTGGTCGAGGCCGGCATGCTCGAGCAAAGCGCCGGCGGACAATACCGGCTCGGGCTCGCGGTGTTCGAGCTCGGCTCACTGGTGCGCCGCAAGCTCGATCTGTCGTTCGAGGCCAAGCCGTGGCTGATGACACTGCGGGAGCAGACGGGAGAGACCGTCGACCTGTCGATCCTGGACCACGACGGCGTGGTCTGCGTCAATTTCCTGGAGAGCCAGAAGGTCAACCGCATCAGCTCCGGAATCGGTTTGCGCAAGCCCGTGCACTGCACGGCGGAAGGCAAGGCATTGATCGCCTTTCAGCCTGCGCAGGTCATCGATCGGATCATGGCCGCGACGCATGAGCAGCGCACCCCCCGGACGCTGACCGATCCAGAAGCGCTGCGGGAGGAGTTGGCCAAGGTCCGCGCGCGCGGCTACGCGATCGACGATGAGGAATACGAGCTGGGCGTGCGCAGCATCGCGGCGCCCGTGAGAGACGACACCGGCGGTTCCGTCGCAGCAGTCGGGGTCACCGGTCCGGCGCAGCGGCTGACCAAGAACCGGCTGGCGATCATCGGCAGGCACGTCGATGCCGCGGCGAAGGCGATCTCGCTGCGGCTCGGGGCAAGATTGAAGCCGCGCTGACCCCGCCGCCGCGGGCCAGCCCCCCAACGGGCGCCATGGGCCGGCGCCCGCGTCACGCCGGCGCACCCCCTCCCTGTGCCTGTTCGCAGGCACACCGCCTCGCGCCCCATCCGGCTCCGATTGACAAGCCTCCGGCCCACTGCTACAAGGATTTCATCATGGCGGAAAGCGTTTCCGTATAGGAGAACGCCATCCGACTCTCGCCGAGCGGGGTCCTGAGCAGAGGGGGAGCATCCATTGGTCGCTAATCGTGACGGCGTCTTGGAAGCTATTGTCCTGGCGGAGGAAGCGCTACAGGGGAGCATGTTGGCCGTGTTGCCAACACTCGCGCGCCTGTGCGGCGGGACTGTGTGCCTCGCCGATGCGGAGGGCCGCTACCGCCACCGGGTGGATCGCGACGGCGGCGTCGTGCCGCTGCGGGATGTGCACGGCAGCGGGTTGGTTCGCGCGGTAGCGCGCACCCGCCGGCCGCGGTGGGAAGAGGACGAGAGCGCCGGGGAGCTGCGGGTGGCCTTTCCGGTGGGAGACTGGACCGTGGAGATCGTGGGATGCCTGCGCCCGAAGGGCCTCGAGCGGGCGGTGCACCTGGGGACGGTCTCGGAGCTGGTACGCGGCCTGGAGCGGCCGGCCTTCGCGGGCGAGAAGGACACGGAGGGAGCGCGTGGCTGCGGGGCGCTGGGCGCGAGATACCGCTGGGACGACATCGTCGGGGAAGGCCCGGCGATCACCCGGGCGGTGGTACGCGGCAAGGCGGCGGCGCGCTGCAACGCGCCGGTGTTCCTCGCCGGCGAGAGCGGCACCGGCAAGGAGCTGTTCGCGCAGGCCATCCACAACGACTCGGCGCGCCATCGCGGACCGTTCATCGCCATCAACTGCTCGGCGCTGCCCGAGACGCTGGTGGACAGCACCTTCTTCGGCTACATCGACGGCACCTTCACCGGGGCGAGCAAGGGTGGCCGTCCCGGGGTGTTCGAGCAGGCCCACGGCGGCACGCTGCTGCTCGATGAGATCACCGAGATGAGCGTGGACCTTCAGGGCAAGCTCCTGCGGGTGCTGCAGGAGCGGGAGGTCTGCCGCATCGGCTCGGTCAAGCCGATCCCGATCGACACCCGCATCATCGTCACTTCCAACCGCGATCTGCAGCGCCAGATGCGCGAGGGTCGTTTTCGCGAAGACCTCTACTATCGGCTGAACGTCCTCGACATTCATCTGCCGCCGCTGCGCGATCGCAGGGAAGACATTCCGCCGATCGCCAGCCGCCTCATCGAGTGCCTCAGCCGCGCGGCGGGGCGCGCGCCCTACACTCTGCATCCCGAGGCGCTGCAGTGGCTGCGCGAGCAGCCCTGGCCGGGCAACATCCGCGAGCTGCGCAACGTGCTCGAGCGAGCCGTCAGTCTCGCCGAAGGCGACATTCTCCTCTGCCGCCATCTGGAGCATCCGCAGGAGCTGCCCGCAGAGGCCTCCCGAGACCCCGCCGAGTCCCCTGGCAGCACGCAGCTGTGCCAGCGGCTCGCCCATGCCGAGGAGGCCTCCATCCGCGAGGCCCTGCGCCGCAACAGCGGCCACCGCGGCAAGACCGCCGCCGAGCTCGGCATCAGCGTCACCACACTGTGGCGGCACATGCGCCGTTTCAACAGCGC
>JAGWPE010000149.1 GCA_028870635.1 Gammaproteobacteria bacterium
CATGCCGGCGCGGCCGGCATTCCTCGCGGGAGTATGGACGGCGAGCTTCGGCTGGTTTACGAGTCTCGGTTTCGGATCTCGTCTTCTCGCCCCCGTCTTCGCGCGTCCCATCGCCTGGAGGCTGCTCGATGCGCTGGTCGCGTTGGTCATGTGGGGTATTGCACTGACCCTGCTCTGGACGACATTCCGCTGACCGCGTGGGAGCCGGGGTACGAGGAAGTACGGCTGATTGCCGAGATCTGGCCGGCCGCAATTGCGATGCGCAGCGGCTCCACCGCGCAACCTCGCAAGCAGCTCGCAGCGGCTACTTCTTCTTGATGGCTTCGCGATACGCCGCCGCAAACGCCTCGACAAACGTATGCGGCAGATGATCCGCCGGCATCTCGATGAGATTGCGGTAGAAGGTGGTGAACAGCTCCCAATACTGAGCCTTGTCGGCGGAGCGCGCTTTACCGCGGCGAGCTGCTCGCTCGAAGCGCGCTTCGAGCTCCGCCGGGTCCAAGCGGTCGAGGAACTCGACGAAGGCGGCGCGCATCGCCTGCGCTGCCGCCTGCTCATGGGACTTGGCTTCCCCGACTGCCTCGCGCAGCCACTGCACGGCATCGATGCTGCGGCTCTCGTGCCGTATCAGAACCGCGAGCAGAAGCTCATCGACGGTCGAGCGGCCCAGTGAGGGGCGCGGGTCGTCGGGCTCGGGCGGCGGCAGCTCGATGCGGTAGCGGTCGCGGATCTCGCTGCGCGAGCGCTCGAGGTCCTTGAGGCCCACCAGAGCCTCGCGCAGGAGCTGTCCGGTGAGGTGCAGGAGCCGCGTCTGGGCTTCGGGCGGCAGCTTTTCCGCGTCGATGCCCGCGCCGCGGCAGAAGGCCTGCAGTCCCGATTGCACGTCGTAGAGCGCCGGCGCGCTCGTTCCACGCGAGTCCCGGCCGGCCGCCTTGGCGAGCCGCGCGATGCGGCGGGCGAGAGACTCCTCGCTCGGATCAGCTGCCGGCGCCGGCCTGGCGCCGGGACTCGGCGCCCGGGCCGGGGAGATGGCCTGGCCATACGCGTTCACGGGCTGGAAGCTGCCCGAGACGGCGGCGTCGGCATCGCTCACCAGGAGCTCCTCGAGATCGAGCATGGCGCCGATGTCCGTCTGTGCGGCGCGCCCGATCGGGTGCAGCGCATGAATGCTGGTGGGTACGGCGCCGCCCGAATCGAGCTCGGGGATCTCGGGTACGGTCTCGCTGTCCAGGGCGACGACGATCTGATAGTCGCCGATCCGCAGCACGTCGCCGTTCTTCAGCCGATAGCCGCTCGAGCCGAGCTTGCCGAGGGCCTCCGTCCGGTCATTGACGAACACACCGTTGGTGCTCAGATCCTCGAGATAGAAGTGCCCGTCGCGGAAATGCACGCGGGCATGGTGCGCGGACACGTAGCGCAGCGGGTCCGGAAGCACCCAGTCGTTCTCGCTGGAGCGTCCGATCGAGCCGCCGCTCACGCCGAAAACGACGGAATGACGCTCGGCGAGCTGCCGCCGATGATCGCTGACGACGCGCAGGCGAAGCGACATGATGCCCCGAAGTCAAGTGGCCTTAGCTGCGAAAATAGAAGCCCATTGCACGGACGCGGCAGCTTCCCCGGCACGCCCGGCAATATAATGTCGCCTCCAAACTAGCAGCGGGCCTGACCCGAGCCATGGCAGCCAGTCACATTTTCCGCATTATGTTCGTGAATCAGGGCAAGGTTTACGAGGTCTACGCCCGCAGGGTGGGCCATGGCGATCTGTTCGGGTTCATCGAGGTGGAGGAGCTGGTCTTCGGGGAGCGCTCCTCCGTGGTTCTGGACCCCTCCGAGGAGCGCATCAAGAGCGAGTTCACGGGGGTCAAGCGCACCTTCCTGCCGCTGCACTCGGTGCTGCGGATAGACGAAGTCAAGAAGCAGGGGGTGAGCAAGATCACCACGCTCGAGGGCGGGGCGAACGTGTCCCAGTTCCCGATGCCCATGTACTCGCCGCCGCCGGGCGAGAAAAAGTAGGCCTGATGGAGCGACTTCTGATATTGGCCGGCACCCCGGCGCTTTCCGGTTTCCGCATCGAGAAGCTTCTCGCCCGCATCTGCGCCCTGGAGCCGGCGGTGACCGGCCTCGCCGCTCATTTCGTGCATTTCGCCGCGCTGCAGCGCCCGCTCGCCGACGGCGAGCTGCGCATCCTGCAGCAGCTTCTGACCTACGGGCCCCGCGCCGCCGCCCCGCCCCAGAGCGGCGAGGCCGAGCGGCTGCTCGTGGTCCCGCGCGCGGGGACGATCTCCCCCTGGTCGAGCAAAGCGACCGATATCGCGCACGTGTGCGGACTCTCCGCGGTGGCGCGGATCGAGCGCGGCATCGAGTATCGGATCACGGGCCGCAGTCCGCTCGGGGCGCAGCGGCTGTCGCAGCTTGCTCCGATGCTGCTCGACCGTATGACGGAGATGGCTTTGCTCGATGCGTCCGAGGCCAGCCGGCTCTTCGGCCACTCGGCCCCGAGGCCTGCGCAGCGGATTGCGCTCGCCGGCGGCCGCGCGGCGCTGGAGGAGGCGAACCGTGCGATGGGACTCGCTCTTTCCGCCGATGAGATCGATTACCTCCTCGCGAGCTTCCGGCAACTCGGCCGCGACCCGACGGACGCCGAGCTCATGATGTTCGCGCAGGCCAACTCCGAGCACTGCCGGCACAAGATCTTCAATGCGCGTTGGATCATCGACGGCCGCGAGCGGGAGGAATCGCTCTTCGCGATGATACGGCACACCCATGCGCGCAATCCGCAGGGCGTCCTCTCCGCCTATCGCGACAATGCCGCGGTCATCGCCGGCTCCGAGGGATTCCGTTATTTCCCCGAGCCGCGGACCGGCGCCTATCGCGCGAGCCGCGAGCCCATCGACATCCTGATGAAGGTCGAGACCCACAATCATCCCACCGCCATCTCCCCGTTCCCGGGCGCGGCGACCGGATCGGGCGGCGAGATCCGTGACGAGGGAGCGACGGGGCGCGGAGCGCGTCCCAAGGCGGGCCTCACCGGGTTCTCGGTATCGAACCTGCGCATCCCCGGGTATGAGCGGCCTTGGGAGCGGCCGTCCGCCAGTCCGGTGCGCATCGCCTCCGCTCTCGAGATTATGCTCGATGGCCCGATCGGCGCCGCCTCCTTCAACAACGAGTTCGGCCGGCCGGCGATCTGCGGTTATTTCCGCACGTTCGAGCTGGCCACTCCCGGTGACAGGCAGGGGCGCGTGCGCGGCTACCACAAGCCGATCATGATCGCGGGCGGCCTCGGCAACATCCGCCGGGCGCACGTCGACAAGGCGGACGTGCCAGTGGGCGCGAAGCTCATCGTCCTCGGCGGGCCCGCCATGCTCATAGGCCTGGGCGGCGGTGCGGCCTCCTCGGTGGGCAGCGGCGCATCGAGCGCCGATCTGGATTTCGCTTCCGTGCAGCGCGGCAACGCGGAGATCCAACGCCGGGCGCAGGAGACGATCGACGGCTGCTGGGCCCTGGGTGAGGGCAACCCCATTCTCCTCATTCACGACGTCGGCGCGGGCGGACTTTCCAACGCAGTGCCGGAAGCCGTGGCGCACAGCGAGCGGGGCGCGCGAGTCGACCTGCGTGCGATCCCGAGCGCCGAGCCAGGCATGTCGCCGCTCGAGCTCTGGTGCAACGAGGCGCAGGAGCGCTATGTCGTCGTGGTGGGCCCGCAGGCGCTCGAGACTTTCGCCGCGATTGCCGCGCGGGAGCGCTGTCCTTACGCGGTCATCGGGGAGATCGACGGCACGGGCCGGCTGACCGTTTCCGATCCGCTCCTCGGCGGTGAGCCGATCGATATGCCGCTCGAGGTGCTGCTCGGCAAGCCGCCGCGCATGGTCCGCGACGTGCGCAGCGCGGCGATGCAGCCGCGCGCGCTCGACCTCAACCGCATCGAGCTGCGCGAGGCGGCCTATCGGGTGCTGCGCCTGCCCGCGGTGGCCGACAAGACATTCCTCATCACCATCGGCGACCGGACGGTGGGCGGGATGGTGAGCCGGGATCCGCTCGTCGGACCCTGGCAGGTGCCGGTGAGCGACGTGGCGGTGACGGTGGCGGACTACCGCGGCTACGCGGGCGAGGCCATGTCGATGGGGGAGCGCACGCCCGTGGCGGTGCTCGATGCGCCCGCCTCCGGCCGCCTCGCGGTCGGCGAGGCCATCACCAACATCCTCGCGGCGGACGTGCCGTCGCTGAGCCGCATTCGGCTGTCGGCCAACTGGATGGCGGCATGCGGGGAGCCGGGAGAGGACGCGGCGCTCTACGAGACGGTGCGGGCCGTCGGCAAGGAGCTCTGCCCCGCGCTCGGCATTGCCATCCCGGTCGGCAAGGATTCTTTGTCGATGCGCACGAGCTGGCGCGACGGCGCAGCGGAGCACAGCGTGGTCGCTCCGGTGTCGCTCATCGTATCGGCGTTTGCCCCCATCGACGATGCGCGGCGGACTCTGACGCCGGCGCTGTCGACGAAGGAGGGTCCGACGGCGCTCTGGCTCATCGATCTGGGCGCCGGCCGCAATCGGCTGGGAGGCTCCGCGCTGGCGCAGGTCTATGGAGAGCTCGGCGCCGAGCCGCCGGACCTCGATGACAGCCAGCGGCTGGTGCGGCTCGCGGCGGCCCTGGCGGAGCTGAGGGAGGCCCGACTCGTGATGGCCTATCACGATCGCTCCGACGGCGGATTGCTCGCGACCCTGTTGGAAATGGCGTTTGCCGGCCATTGCGGACTCGATGTCCGGCTGGCGGCGCAGAGCGGATCCCCGGCGGCGCAGCTCTTCGCGGAGGAGCTGGGAGTGGTGCTGCAGGTCATGGCGGCCGACGAGGCGAGGGTGCGCGAGATCCTCTCGCGGCACGGGCTCTCGGACCTCGCCATGCGCGTGGCAGTGCCGCTGCAGGAGTTGCGTGTGCGCATCCACATCGGCAGCGAGCGCGTGCTCGATGAGTGCTGGGCGGACCTGCGAGGGGCGTGGTCGGAGACATCCTGGCGGATGCGAAGGCTGCGCGACGATCCGCAATGCGCCGATGAGGAGTACGCGGCGCAGACCGCCGCGGTCGACCCGGGTCTTGACGTACAGTTGAGCTTCGACCCCGAGGAGGACGTCGCGGCGCCCTACGTGTCTCGCGGAGTGAGGCCAAAGATCGCCGTGCTGAGAGAGCAAGGCGTCAACAGTCACACCGAAACCGCCGCGGTATTCGAGCAAGCCGGGTTTGCGCCCTACGACGTGCACATGACGGACATCGTCTGCGGCCGGCACCGTCTGGCGGAGTTCGCCGGCATCGTCGCCTGCGGCGGCTTTTCCTATGGCGATGTGCTCGGGGCGGGGGAAGGCTGGGCGAAGTCGATCCTGTTCAATGCCGCCCTGCGCGAGGAATTCCAGCGCTTCTTCGAGCGGCCGGAGACCTTCGCGCTCGGTGTGTGTAATGGCTGCCAGATGTTTGCGGCGCTGAAGAGCATCATTCCCGGAACCGCGCACTGGCCGCGCTTCGTACGCAATCGCTGCGAGCAGTACGAGTCGCGCTTCTCTCTGGTCGAGGTGCTCCGCTCGCCATCCGTGTTGCTCGCGGGCATGGAAGGGTCGTTCCTGCCCATCGCGGTGGCGCACGGAGAAGGACACGCGGAGTACGAATCCCGCGCGGCGGCCGAGGCCTGCGTGAAGGACGGGCTGGTGGCATTCCGGTACGTCAATCACGACCGCACGGTCGCGAGCCGTTATCCATTCAATCCCAGCGGCTCGCCGCACGGAATCGCCGCCCTCAGCAATCTCGACGGGCGCGTGACCATCACGATGCCGCACCCGGAGCGGTCCTTCCGCTACGTGCAGAACTCGTGGCGGCCGCGTGATGCGGGGGAATA
>JAGWPE010000150.1 GCA_028870635.1 Gammaproteobacteria bacterium
ATCGGTGAAATTGCGAGTGGCAGTGCCGTTCACGCTGCTGTTGATCTGATAGCTGGCGCTCATGTCCGTGGTGATACGGGACAAGCCGACTTTGATGTAAGGATCGACGATCGGCACCGGGAGATAGAGCATCGCAAAGGCTGCCTCGCCTTTCTGGGAGGCTTGCGCCGAAGTAACAAAAGGCACTCCGGCGACCGGGCTGCCCGAGCCGGACCCGGCGCGCCGACCGAGATCGATGTAGGCGACCTCGGCTCCGATGAACGAGAGCAGACGGACTCCCAGCATCCCCTTGAAGGCTGCGGAATCCGTCCTGTCGAGCGCGCCGCCGCTGCCGGGAACGGCCTCATTGAACCGTGCCCTGATGTTCGATTGGCCGTAGGCTGCACCAACGTAGAGACCGAGGAGGTCGTCTGCCTGCGCGACCGTCGCCGCGCCGAGACAGCATGCGATCAGCACCGATAGAGCGAGCACGGAGCGAAACGAGACTGGGGAACGGGATGACCGATTGTTCACGTGGTTTCCTCACTGAAGTCCATGGTCCGGGTTGCCATTAGTTTCCGACGGAGGCGTTGCCATCAATTTGCGCGTCCGGCTTGATGCGTCGCACGGACGCCTAACAGCCACCCGCGATGATACAGCGCCTCACACCAACTCGCACCATATGAATGTCATTGATTTCCCCAATTTCTCCGGATTCACCTCAACCGAGGCTTCTGTTGAGATATGCCAACGGCGCAAAAGCGTTTAGAATCTCCAAGGCAACGGCGATGGCGGCTCTGGCAATGGCAGAGATGACGGAAGCTCGGTTGGGTCGACTCGAATCGGGTGCGGCGCACATCCGATCGGATGTGGCCGACATGAGGGTGGAGGTGCGCGAGCTGCGCAAGGAGATCGACGACGCGCACGTGCGAGAGGATCGCCTCGAAGCGCGAAGGTACGAGACCTGGTCGCGTATTGTGACATGGCTCGGGTACGCGATGGTAACCGTCGCGCTGGCTCGGGCGTTCAACTGGATATAGCGCTCACTCCTCCTCCACTCTCGGCCAGTCACTCTGTTAGCCTCATCGCGCAACGCCGCCCTCGGACCGGTCGAGAACATCGCCCGCTCGATCTGTATCCTGCGCGGCCAGAAGATCTTGCTGGATGCCGAACTCGCAATCTTATACGGCGTGACTACCCGTCGGCTGAACGAGCAGGTACGCCGCAATCGCAAGCGCTTCCCGGCTGATTTCCTCTTCGAGCTCACCCTCGAGGAATTCGCGAACTTGAAGTCGCATTCTGCGACATCAAGTTGGGGTGGCCGTCGCAAGCTCCCCTGGGCGTTTACCGAGCATGGCGCTATCATGGCTGCCACTGTCTTGAACAGCGCGCGCGCCACGGAAATGGCAGTCTATATCGTCCGCGCCTTCGTGAAGTTGCGTACGCTTCTCGCCTCGAACAGAGACCTCGCTGACAAGCTCACCGCCCTCGAGCGCTCCCTAGTAGCCCTCGATCTCAAGACTCAGAGTCAGTTCAAAGAGGTTTACGAAGCGATCCGCGCCCTGATGAGCGATCCGCCTCCAAAGCAACGTCCTATCGGGTTTACCGCCGACTTTAAGCAGGAAACGTAGTGGCCGAGCCGCTACTCCTCCTCCGCCCGCGGCCGGTACGCCTGCACCAGCTCCTGCTGCCGGCGCGGCGGCACCGGGTCGTAGTGACTGAGCTCCATGGCGTATGTGCCCTGCCCTCCCGTCAGGGCCTTCAGGCGCGTCTGATAGTTGGTGATTTCCGCGAGGGGCACGAGGGCGGATACGGCGGCGAGATGGCCGGGCAACGTATTGTTGCCGTTGATGCGGGCACGCTTCGTAGCGAGGTCGCCCGTGATGTCGCCTATGGCGCTCGCGGGGGCGGTGATCTCGAGGTGCACGATGGGCTCGAGCACGATGGGATTGGCCTTGTGGATGGCGTCCAGGAAGGCCTTGCGTCCGGCTGAGACGAAAGCAACTTCCTTCGAGTCCACGGCGTGGTGCTTACCGTCGTAGACGGTGACGCGGATGTCCTGCAGCGGGAAGCCGGCCAGCGCGCCTTCCGTGAGCACCTGGCGTACCCCCTTCTCTACAGCCGGAATGAACTGACCGGGGATGGCCCCGCCCACCACGTCGTCCACGAACTCGAACCCGGCGCCGCGCTGCAGAGCCTCGATGCGCAGGAACACCTCGCCGAACTGGCCGGCGCCGCCGGTCTGCTTCTTGTGGCGGCAGTGACCTTCGGCGGGCCGGGTGACGGTTTCCCGGTAGGGGATGCTGGGCGGGTGTGTCTTCACGTGCACGCCGTAGCGCTGACTCATGCGCTCCAACAGGGTCCGCAGATGCAGCTCTCCGCTACCATAGAGGACGGTCTCGTTGACCGCGGCGTGATGCTCAATGCGGATGCACGGGTCTTCGGCGGTGAGCTTGTGCAGAGTATCGGCGAGGCGCTGCTCGTCGCCGCGGCGCTCCGGCTCTATGGCGAGCCCCAGCATGGGCGGCGGGAAGGTGACGGGCCTCAGGTGGTACTGGTCCTCGTCGTGGGAGTCATGCAGCACGGCATCGAGATGCAGCTCCTCCACCTTGGCGATGGCGCAGATGTCGCCGGGAATGGCTTCCGGCACTTCCACGGTGTCCTTGCCGAGGAGCTTATATAGATGTGTGACCTTGAAGGGTTTGCGCGCGTCGCCTACGAAGAGCTGGGAGCCTGGGCGCACCGTCCCTTGATGTACGCGCAATACGCCGAGCTTGCCGACGTATGGGTCAATGGTGATCTTAAACACGTGCGCGACGACATGTTTTCCGGGGTCTGGCGTGACCGTCACACGCTGAGCCCGCTCGCCCGCTCCCTTGAGGAACGGCGGAGGGTTGCCTTCAGTTGGATTCGGCAGGAGCCGGGTGAAGACCCGCAGCAGCTCCCCGATGCCGGCCCCCGTCTCGGCCGAAGCGAAGCACACCGGAACGAGATGGCCCTCGCGCAGGGCCTGCTCAAAAGGGTCGTGGAGCTGCTCCGGTGAGATCTCGTCGCCCTGCTCGAGATAGACGGCCATCAGCTGCTCGTCGAGCTCGATCACCTGATCGACGAGCTGCGTATGCGCGATCTCCACGGACGAGAAGTCGGCCGCTGCGCCGTGCGGCTGGAAGAAGCAGTCCACCACTGACTGGCCGCCATTGGCGGGAAGGTTGAGCGGCAGGCATTCCGCCCCGAATGTCTCTCGCATCTGCAACAGCACGTCGGCGGATTTTGCGTCCCGGCTGTCGATCTTGTTGATCACCACGAGCCGGCAGAGCCCTCTGTCACGCGCGAAGTCCATCAGGCGACGAGTGATGGCGTCAGGGCCGCTGGTTGCGCTGACGACCACGGCGACGGCCTCGACGGCCTCCAGCACCGATAGCGCCCGGCCGAGGAAATCGGGGTAGCCGGGAGTGTCGAGGAGATGGATGCGGGTCGAGCCGCAGTCGAAGGTCAGAATGCTCGGGTCGAGCGAATGCTGCAGGGACTTCTCCTGGCCGTCGAAGTCCGAAACCGTGCTGCCGCGCGCGAGGCTACCCTTGGCCCTGATGGCGCCCGCCTGCAGGAGCAGGCTTTCGGCGAGCAGTGTCTTGCCCCCGCCGGCCGCTCCGACCAGCGCGACATTTCTAATGCCCTGAGTCGTGTGCCCCATGTCGTGCTCTCCCCGGCCAAGGAGTGATTCGGGGGTGGCGGGTTCGCCGGGGTCGGGGGGAGCCAGGCTCCTGGGCCTCGGTACGCCATCGCGCCACCGGACGAGCGAGAGGGTACTCCCGACGGGCCCGCATTTGCAGCCCGGCACGCAAAATGCGTCGGCTCACTCCTGTGCGCAGCCCAGGAAGGAAAGCCCAGTGAGCGCCCCGAAGCCCCATATCAAGCCCAGAGCCGAACCGTACCGCCCGCGGAGCGAGCCGCCGCCGCGGGATCCACCCTCCTATCCGGAGCGCGACCCGCCGGTCTTCTCCGAACGGAACCCCGACACGGATGAAGGGGCCGGCGGGAACGTCATTTTCCGAGAGGATGACTGCCTGAGATAGGCCGACGGAGATGAGCCCGTGATCGAGCCGCACAGCGCGCCAGAGAACGCACCCGAGAACGCACCCGAGTCACGGCGTGCCGCCAGCGCGGCATCAAAAGAAGCGCAGCAGGAAAAGCTACAGAGACAGTTGGACGATGCGCTGGCGGACAGCTTCCCGGCGAGCGACCCGGTCTCCATCGTGACTTCGCATCAAGAGGACTGGGATCAGCCCGAAAGCAAGTGAATGAGCGGCCGTTTCCCGGGGCCCCTCGGCTCGCATGGGCGGGTCTCAGAGGGGCCGTTCCCTGGGTCGCGAGACGAATCCCTGCGAATGGCGTGGCCGCGCAAATCGCCGAAAGCGATTTGCGCCAATAGGCTATGGCGCGGTGAGCTCCAGCGCGAGACCCGCCTGGTTGGTCGTCGTGAGCTGTACCGGGCGGCGCCAGACCCGCTGCAGATAGTCGAGCACCTTGCGGCTGCGCTCCAGATCGAGTCCGCGGCCGTCGAGCTTGTAGTCGTGCACCAGCTCGAGCGTGCCGTCGTTGCGGACGTGCTTCGCGGAGACGGTGGGCGCGCCAAAGTTGTACTTCGGGCTCAGAATGGCCTCGTGCAGGGCGGTCAGGTCCTGTTCCAGCACTTTGATCTGTCCGTCGCTGCGCGCGCTGTAGCGGAAGAGGTCGAGCTCCTCCGCGAGCTCCCGCGTGAGGTGATTGCGCACGAAGGCGAAGTCGTCATCCTGGATCATGATGCTGCGCGCGGCCTCGAGTCCCTCCTTCTCGACGATCTTCTCCCACATCGCGAAGCCGAGGTGGTAGGGGTTGATGCTCAGCGCCACCTGCTGGTCCGCGGCGACGGGCCGGACGACGTCGGAGTGGCACTTGATCGCGTCGAGGTACGCCTGTTGCGGCACGAAATCCGCCTCGCGCAAGAGCCGCGCATGCCAGTAAGAGGCCCACCCTTCGTTCATGATCTGGGTGGCGAACACGGGATAGAAATAGAAAGACTCCTCGCGAACGGCGAGGAAGATGTCCCGCTCCCAACTCTCCATCTCCGGCGCGTATTGCGCCACGAACCAGAGAAGATCCCGCTCCGGATGCGGCGGCACCGGGGCGCGCTTTTTCGGCTCGACTCCCGAGCTGGCAGCGGTCGGCTCCAGTTGCGCGAAGCGCTTTCTGAACTCGTCCTCATCCGGCGTCCGTTTCTCTTCGAGGTACTCCGGGTATCGGGCACGGCGCAGCGACTGGTCGACGTCGATGTGCTGCTCCAACGCCAGCGCGGCATCGAGCACGGCCTCCACGCGCTGCACTCCATGCGTCTCGATCGCTTGCTGGATCTGCCGTGCGTGGTTGGCCGCGTGCTCCACGATGTGCTCGCTGACCGGTGCCTGGCAGCGCTGGAAGAGGAGGTTGTTGCGGGAGAAATCCGCATGCCCCAGCACGTGCGCGGTGACGAGAACGTTCTCCGCCAGGCCGTTGCTCGAGGCGAGGTAGGCATGTCCGGGATTGCCGGGGAAGACGACCTCGAAGAGCCGCGAGTGGCCCATGTGCCGCTGGATGAGCTGATAGATGTAACGGACGCCGAACGACCAGTGCGGCATGCGCACCGGCAGCCCGTACACTGCGATCTCCATCATGAACGTGTCCGGCACCGCCTCGAAGTCCACGGGGTGGAACACGAGCCCCGAGCGGGCCGCCAGCTCCTCGATGCGTCGAGTATAGCTCTGCCAAGTATCGTCGGTCATGGAGGGATGTTCAGGGTAAGCCACCCTCCTCGGCCCGGCTTTCGGCGGAGAAAAAGTGCCGCACGGCACCCCAGACGTCATCGAAATCATTCAGCGCGTAACTGCCCGCCGCGCAGCCCGCGCCGGCCAGCTCGCCGAACAGGCGCCCGGTCTCGGTGGCCAGCTGGCGCGACAGGCCGGAGGAGACTTCCACGTAACCGGTGAAACACGCGTCCTCGGCGATGGCCGACAGGCCCTCGCGGGCGTCCGCGGAATCGCTTACGGAGTTGTCTCCGTCGGAGGCATAGAAGAGATAAATGTTGCAGCGGCCCGGGTTGTAGCGATCCTCGATGATCTCCCGCACCTTGGCAAAGCCGGTCGAGGAGACGGTGCCCCCGGTGCCGCTCACCTGAAAGAATTCGGCCTCGGTGAATTCCCAGGCCTCGGTGGTATGCGCGACGAACACGGTCTCGAGCGAGCGGTACTCGCGCCGCAGGCCCTGCACCACCCAGAAGAAGAAGGTCTTGGCGAGCTTCCTGTCCCGGTCCGACATGCTGCCGGACACATCGAGAAGGAAGAACACGACGGCATGGATCGCGGGCTGCCGGCGGCGGGCGAGCTGGCGGTAGCGCAGGTCCTCGTCCGTGAAGGTGGGGGTCGCGCCCGGGGCGCCGCGGCGCTTGACCAGCTCCTTGAATGAGCGCCGCCGATCGAGCCTGGAGCGCGCGCCGCGCCGATCCCACCCCTCGCGCACCCAGTCCGATTCCTCGGAGGGGCCCACCCGGGCCTTGAGGTTGGGAAGCTGCATCTCCTCCCAGAGCCAGTCGACGATGTCGTCGACCTTGAACTCGAGCAGGAGCTGCACCTCACCCTCTTCGTGGCCGCCGGGCCCCTTCTCGCCGGGGCCGCGCTGGCGGGATGGATCGGCGAAGACGTCGCCGGGCTTGGCTTTACCCTGGCCGGCGCCCTGCTGCTCCTCCGGCCGGCGCAGGCGGAAGTGATAGTGCTCCAGCATGCGGACCGGCACCCTTACGGTGCGCGAGCCGCCATTGATCAGCTCCCCACCGGCGACGATCTGCGGCAGGTGCTGGCGCACGGACTCGCGGACCTTCTCATCGTGACGCAGCCAGTCGCGCGCGCCGCGTGAGAAGAGCTCGTACCACTTGGCGGCATCGCCGCCAGGCTGTCCGCCGCCGCTCTCGCTGTTCGCAGCCATGATGCTACTGGTACTCCTTTTTGCGGCCGCGCGCTACTCCTGTGCAAGCAGCGTGGTGACATAGCTCAACGCCTCCTTGGCGCTGTGCTCGTCGTAGCCGTACTCGGTGATCAGGCGTTGCTGCACGGCCGAGATCTTCTGGCGCGCCTCATCGTCCGGACGAGCCGTCGAGGTGACGAGCCTGAGGACATCGCGCCGCTCCTCGAAGAGATATTGCTCGATCGCTTCCCGCATGCGCGCATGACTCGCGAGCTTGAACTTCTCGCCGGCCTTGAATGCGACCATGGCCTTGCGCACCACTTCCTGCCGGAAGGAGAGCTTGCCGGAATCGGACACCTTGATCTTCTCCTCCACCGAGCGCAGGAACCGCTCATCGGCCGGCCGCGTCTCGCCCGTGATGGGATCCGTCACCTGCCGGTGATCGAGAGAAGCCTCCACCTCGTCGAGATATTTCTCGAGGAGCTGCTGCGCCTCCTCCTCGAAGGAAGCGAACATCGCGCGGTGGACGTCCTCCTTGACCCAGCGGTTGTAAAACTCCTTGCGCGCCGTGACCAGGTGATCGATCCACCCCTTTTTCTGCTTCGCCTCCATGCGGGCGTCGCTCTCGATGCCGTCCTTGATTGCAAGCAGCAGCTCCATACTCGTCAGGCTGTGGCTCGTACCGCGGGTGATGGCGTTTGAAATGGCGTTGATGATGAATCGCGGGCTGACACCGGTCATGCCCTCGTCCGGGGACTCGGCGTGCAGGCGCGTGGCTTCGGTTTCCGGCACGCCCTCGACCGCCTCGCCGGCATAGAGGCGCAGCTTCTTGGCGAGGTCCAGCCCCTCGCGCTCCGGTTTCGTGAGCCGGGTCAGGATGGCGAACACGGCGGCGAGGTTGAGAACGTGCGGATCGAGGTGCACGTTGCGGAATGCCGGCGCGCCGGAGACGAGCTTCTGATAGATGCGGGACTCGTCGCGATACGACAGCGCATAAGGGACCTTGATGATCACCATGCGGTCGAGCAGCGCCTCGTTTTCCTTCTCCTGCAGGAATTTGTGGAACTCCGCGAGGTTCGTGTGCGCGAGGATCGTCTCGTCGACGTGGATGAGCGGAAAGCGGGAGACTTTGACGTTCTTCTCCTGCGTGAGGGTGAGCAGAAGATAGAGGAACTCCCGCTTCACCTTCAGGATCTCGATCATCTCGAGGACGCCGCGGCTCGCGGCGTATACCGCGCCGGACCACGACCAGGCGCGCGGATCGCCTTCATCGCCGATCTGGGCCACCTTGGCGAGATCGACCGAGCCGACCAGGTCCGCAATGTCGGCCGTGGTGGGATCGTGAGGCGCATAGGTGCCGATGCCGGAGCGCGAGGCTTCCGAGAGGAAGATCCGCTCCACGGGCACGCGCACGAAATCGCCTTCGAACTCCCGCTCCACGTAATCGCGCGCCCAGGGCGACAGCTCTCCCTGAATGGTGACGCCGTAGCGGTCGCGGAACTCCGGCCGCAGGCTCGCGGGAATGAGGTTCAACGGACTCTCGCGCAGCGGCGAGCCCTTGATGGCATAGAGCGCCCCCTCGTCCGTGCGGCTGTATTCCTCCAGCCCGCGCTTCAGGAGGATGGCCATGGTCGACTTGCCGCCGGAGGGGGGGCCCAGCAGCAGCAGCAGGCGGCGGCCAACATCGGAGCCGGCAGCAGCGGCCTTGAAGTAATCGACTACGCGCGACAGCGGCTCGTCGATGCCAAACAGCTCGCGCTTGAAGAGCTCCCGCGCGCGGGCGCTCTCGGCAGCATCGGGCTGCGCGGTGCGTCCATGCCAGCGGAGCATGTCCCAGATGTATTCGTGGCTCGTGCGCGCCATCGCCGCGGGGCCCGCGGGCAGGACATCGGCGAGAAACTCGCCGAAGGTGCCTTCCCAGCGCTGGGCTCTGTGGAGCTTGCTGAAGGAGCTCAGCGACTCGATGAAGGCGGAGTGGCTCGTCGATTCCGGGTCAGTAGAAAGCGATCGCATCGTCCTTCCCTCCCGTTTCAGTTCGTGGCCCTATGAATGACGGTCCGGGAGGCCAACGATGCCAGCGCGATCAATCCCCAGTCTGGTCCGACGCTGTGCACGGTGCGTGGTGGCGCTCGATTTCCGGGTTCCGCTACTTTTAAGACGGTCATGACAGCGGATCGTTCAACCGCTTCCATATGCGCTGAGGAACAAAGCAAAATGCATGCCCAGTTGTGCCGGGATGCAAAGAGAAGGCGGGAACGGGTCCGCGCGCATGAGGACATCTTATGTTCTGTCCGCGGCCCGCGCTACTGCGTACAAGCCCCGAAAGCGAGTACTGCTTCAGACTTTCCGCGATGCGCTGTCGCGTGCGCCGGACAGGGGTGTCGTTACTGTGAACTGCGGCACTGCGGTGCCTCAGCCGCGCAATATGCTCCATGAGACCGCGATTTGCCTGCGTTATCAAGCGTGTGGGCGCCCCATGGCCGCCTCGAGGCCGATCGCGCGCGGATGAGCTCTTTGATTCGAGCGGTGGAGAGACGAGCAGTGGCCAATCCAGCAGCGAGTGCGCCCCGGAACCCCGAGTCCGGCAACGCCGGAAGTTCGATGGAGACACCATCCGCCACGGCGCGACCGACGGTCGACCTGACGGCACTCACCAATCGCGATGACTTCCTGCTCGAGCTGGGAGAAGCGCTCGGCGGGCAGGCGTCGGTCAATCCCATCGACTCGATTGACACCGCGATCAGCCAACTTGCGAGCACCAAGCGCGGGCAAATGCTGGTGATCGATGCACGCGCAACGAGCGATCTGCGCGCCGACGTGCAACGCGCGGTGCAACAGGCGCCGAGCGCGGTGGTCGTGGTGTTTGCGGAGGCGGATTCCGAGAAGCAGGTTGCCTCAGCGGTCAAAGGCACCAGCGTCTTTGCGGTGCTGACGATCCCGATAGAAGGGCCGAAGACAACGGCGGTGCTGGATGCCGCCATCGCCGACGCCGCCAACCGCAGTGCTGCCGCACGTGGGGCGGAACGGCCCGGCGCCACCGGCGGCTCCGCGGGAGCCTTGACGCTGGACGCATTCCGGCCGGCGATGTCTTATTCCGCGGCCAAGGAAACCCAGGAGCCCGAAACAGGCGGACCAAAGTGGGCACTATGGGCCGGCCTAGGTATCGCCGTCGTTGCGCTCGCGGCCGGAGGCGCGTGGTATTTCACGCGTGGCAAGACAGCGTCAGGCACCCGTACCGCAGCGGAAGCCTCGGGGACCATCGGCTCGCAGGCCGGAACGACTTCGGAAAGCGCGGCGGCTCTCCCCCAGCCCGCGGTGGACACCTCCATCGTGGCGGGTCAGGTGGATGATCTTCTGGAAAAGGCGCGGCTCGCCATGCGCGATCGGCGCTATACGGCTCCGACCGGCGACAATGCGCTCGTATATTATCGGTCGGCGCTGGCCTCGGACCCGGCGAACGGCGAAGCCAAAGACGGCCTGCGCCGCGTCGGCGACGTCCTGATCTCTCGTTTCAATGACGCGATGTCGGGTACGCACTACAGCGACGCCGCCCTGGCCCTGGCCACCCTGAAGCTAGCGCAGCCTGCGGACTCGCACCTCGGCCCCTTCCAGCTGCAGCTCTCGACCGCGGAAATCTCCAAAGCGTTCGCCGACGGCAACGCCGATCGCGCCACTGCTCTGTTGCGCCAGGCCCAGCAGTCGGGCGCCGTGCCCGCTGCACAGCTTGCCGCGTGGCGTGCCCAGCTCGCTCACCTGCAGCAGGCCGACAAAGTGCAGAGCCTGTCCGGCCTGGTGCTCGACCGCATCCGCGCCGATGAGCTGACCAGCCCGGCCGGCGACAGCGCCCAGGCTTATCTCAGCCAGCTGCGGGCGGCGTCGCCGAGCGCTCCTGCCACGGAGCGCGCCGCCAGCGCGCTCATCGCCGCTCTCTTCAGCAAGGCCAAGCAGAACGCACTCTCCGGCGACAGCGCCGATGAGGGGCGCTGGCTCTCTGCTGCGCGTGCCAACGGAGCTTCGGCTGCCGACGTCGCGGAGTTTCAGCGGCAGATCGCCAGCGCGCAGGCCAAGGCCGCGCACGTGAAGACCGATCACATGCTGTCCCTCATCGGGCAACGGCTGAGCAGCGGCGCCCTCACCTCTCCCGCCGGCGACAGCGCGGCGGATTATCTGCAGCAGCTCGAGGACAGCCACCCGGCGGGATCCGCGCAGGCCGCGGCAGCGCAGGATAGGGGTACGCTCGCCGCCAAACTGATCGCCCGCGCCCGTGTCGAGATGCGCTCGGGCCAGACGGAGCAGGCCAATGCCGATCTGGCGGCCGCCACCAGCTGGGGCGCCAGTGCTGCCGCCGCGGCGGCGGTTCAGCGCATGGGCTCCGGCTCACCGGCGCAGTCGCAGCAGGCCTCGGGTCCGGACCTGACGGCGCTCGCCGCCCAGCTGCAGCGCACGCGCTATGTGGCGCCCGAGTATCCCGATCGCGCGCTGAGCGACCGGATCGGCGGCAGCGTAACGGTGCAGTACATCGTCGACAAGAAGGGAAATACGGCGAAAGTGCAGGTAATTGACTCGACTCCGCCGGGCGTGTTCGACCGCGCGGCGATCGATGCGATCCGCCGCTGGCACTACCGCCCCGCGAAATTCAACGGCCAGCCGGTCGAGGTGCCCGTGCGCACGCGCATCCGCTTCGAGCTGCCGAACTAGTCCTCCTTTGGCCGCCAGGAAGAAATCAACATGAAAGTCGCAGGCGCAGATCGCAATCGCCGGCTGATCACGGCCGGCGCGGGCACGATCCTCGCCGTGGTGATGGGCCTCGCCCTGCTCGCCGGCTTCAGGCTGGCGACGCGGATCCGCTCGAGTATCACCGCGCTGCAGACGGCGAGCGAGCTTCAGACCTACCCGGGCGTCATCGCCCAGCAGCTGACGGCCCTGCGCGAGCGGCTGGAGACGCGCGAGTACACGGGACAGGCGCACGCGGAGCTCGCCGGCACGGTGGAGCATTTCAACGACGACATCCAGCTGCTCAGCAGGCGCGGCAACCTCGATTCGCCGCAACTGCAGCAGGCGCTGCGGATGTGGCAGGAATACAGTCCGGTGCTGGCGCCCGTGATCGCCTTCTCCGGTGAGCCCTACATCGATACGGACTCCGGCAGCTCGCTCTCCGAAAGCGGCAAGGCGTACTACGGCAACGTTCGCCAGGCGCAGCTGCTCGCGAAGCAGAACGTCGGCCGGCTGCATCAGCTGCTCGCCAAGGTAACGCGCACGCTCGGCATACAGACCTCGAGCGCCGCCGCGCGCCTGCGGGCGCTGCTCTCGGGAGGCGTGCTCGCGGCGCTGGCTCTCGCCTTCGCCGCCGTTTACCTGCAGCTCACGCGCGCCAAGCATGAGCGCGCCGCGCGCGAGGCGCAGGAGCAGACCCGCGACATCCTGAAGACCGTGCGCGAAGGCTTCTTCCTGCTCGATGCCGATTACAGGATCGGCTCCGTCTGGTCGGAGGCGCTGACGCGCATGTTCGGCCGCAGCGACTTCGCGGGCCTCTCCTTCGAGAAGCTGCTCGAGGATCGCGTGCCGCCCAACACTCTGGCGACGGCGGTGAAGTACATCAAGCTGCTCTGGGGCGATCGGGCGCACGAGAACCTGATGAAGAGCATCAACCCGCTGGGTCAGCTCGAGATCACCATGGACAACGGCCACGGCGGCCGCGAGACGCGCTACCTGCAGTTCGATTTCCACCGTGTCATGGGCCCGGCGGG
>JAGWPE010000151.1 GCA_028870635.1 Gammaproteobacteria bacterium
CAGGCCGAGCCCGAACCACTGGTCGAGGTAATAGTTGTGAGTGACCAGCTCGAACATCGTGTGGTAGACATCCCAGCCGAAGCCGGTGAGCAGCGTGATCGGATGGGACATCATCGTGGAAATCGCGCGCTCCCAGATGATCGTGCGCCCTGAGGAGGCGACGCTCATCGAGCTGGCCATCGACTGGTTGAAGAGGCGCTGATCGAGGACCTGCATGAGGTCCGGCATCAGGAGCGCGGCCAGCCCCGCTGCGACCACGGCGCCCGTGAGCCCGATCGTTGTCCAGGCCACCACGCGCGAGGTCGGCAGATAGTGCCGGCAGAGCCACACCGCCGCCCCATAGCCGACGAGGACGCCGACGTAGGCGCCGCGCGAGACGGTGAGCACGAGCACCGCGAGCGAGGCGAAGGTGCCCGCGTACCAGAAGAATCGCGGCGCGCCGCGGCTGCACATCGCCACGGTGACCAGCATCGGCAGCGTGGTGACGATCACGGTCGCCGTATCGTTCGCGTGGCCGAAGACTCCAAACACCCGGTCCGCTTCCACTCCTCCGGAGCCGATCGTGATGCCGAGATGCACGACGCCGGCGACGTCGGCCAGCGTCAGGATGTTGGCGATGCCGATCCACGCAGCGAGCGTCTTCGCGAAGAGGAAAAAGTCCTGCTCGCTTTCCACGCCGTAGAAGTAGATGAAGAAAAAGAGCGCCGAGTCGATCAGGACCGACTTGAGCTCGATGCCCATGGCAATCGCGTCGTATCCCGGGATGCGGATCACCGTGCAGCGCGCGATCCACGTGAGGATCGCGTATGAGATCCAGACGACGAAGGCGACATTGACTATCGGGAGCCGCATGCGGAAGCGCCCGGTGATCGCCATCCGGAAGAGCAGGCCCAGCGCGACCGGGTAGAGGAGCGCGTTCTTGACACTCAGGCCGGGCCCCAAGCTCATGCCGGTCTGGAGGATGTCGCAGACCGCGAGCGTAGAGATGAGGAGGACGTAGAGCAGCCGCATGGGTCACACCTTACGGGACGCGGTGGAGAGACTCGGGACCAGCCGCCGCGCCCACGCGAGCAGGGCATAGGCCTCCGGCACTCTGAGGGCGAGGAGCAGCAGTCCGAAGGCGGCGAGATACGCCACCGACGCGAGCGCCATGCCGCCCGGTCCGAACGTCTCCCGCCAGGCGGAGGTGGCGAGCACCGCGGCCGCGATCACCGCCGCGAGGGCCACCCTGCCTGCGCTGCCCCAGGGAATGAGCTCACCCAACTTCACGCCGAAGTGGCGCTTGGTGGCCCAGGCGAGCCACGCCCCGTCCATCGTCATGCCGAGGACGACTGCCGCCATGGCGCCGGCAACCCCGCCGCCCGCCGGGATCAGGATCGCCAGCATCGCGGCGCAGGCGGCGAGCGAGGCGAGGTTGCTCGCGACGAGCGGCCGTGTCCGATTGCGCGCGCGCAGCGCCGGGGCGAAGTCGAAGCACTCGCGCACCACCCCTAACATGTAGATCTGCAGCACCAGCGCCGCCGGCGCGTAGTCGTGGCCGAACACGGCCTCGACCAGCGGTCTCGCGAACCGCTCGACGATGACGACCACGGGAAAGAGCAGGATGGTGTTGACCACGGTCGCTCGCTTCCACAACTCCAGCGACTCCGCACGCGAGCTGCGATCGCGCAGGACCATCTCCGGCAGGACGACCGCGGAGACGGAGTTGCGCAGCGTCACCACCACCGGCTCACCGAATTTGCCGATGCTGTACTGCGCGAGCGCGACCGCGCCGAGCGCCTTGGCGACCACGATGCCGCTCAGGTTCCGGTTGAGCATCGAGAGGACGGAGGCCGTTCCGGAGGGCACGCAGTACCTGAGCTGCTCGCGCCACGGGTCACGGAGCGGCGGCTCCGCGGTGCCGTGTCCCGCGGCCAGCATGATCACTGCCGCCCCAGTGACTCGCAGGGCCTCGAGCGCGATCAACGCCCAGATGATCGCACTCACCTCGTGGGTCAGCGCCGCGGTCACGACCGCGACGCCGACGCGCGCGGCGAGCCTCAGGGAGGTGTAGACGAATATCAGCCCGGGGCGGTCCGTCGCCACCCAGAAGAAGTCCCAGAAGTCGAGGTTGGCGCAGAAGAGCGTGTAGAGGCAGATGGGCCAAAGGAGCGAGCCGACGAGCTCACCGCCGCTCGCGCGATCCAGCGCCGCGAAGCCCGCGACGGTGAGGAGGCTGCTGCACGCGATGAGCACGGCCGTCTGCCGGACGGTTCGCCAGCGGCTCGCGGGCTGAGCCGGGATGCAGTAAAGAAGGCTGTCGTTGATCGAGAAGACGGCGATCACCTGCAGCACGGAGGCGTACAGCAGGAACTCGCGGTAGCGGCCGAACTGCTCGACCGTGAGCAGCCGCACCAGAATCACGGGACTGATCAGCATCAGCCCGTAATTGGCGAGACGCGACAGCGTCAGGATCGCAGTCCGATTGCCGATGCCGGCCATGAGCTACTTGCGGACGGTGGCGCCGGCGGCCGCCGCGCTCAAGGGGTGCGTATGAGCGCTCGCATCCACCTTCCAGACATCCGTCAAGCCATCCCGGCCGACGTAGATCCGGTGGAACGCCGGCGAGTGGAGCACCTGCGCAATGCCGAGTCCGCGCATGATGCTACGGCCGTCGCTCTGGTTCTCGCCGCTGCCGATCACGTAGATGGCGCCCCGGTTGCGGCGGGTCACGAGGCGCTCGAGCTGCCGCCCCGAGCCGATCAGCGGCGTGTCGGTGTAGATGTCGGCCCATCGGCCGTCGACCTTGTGCAGGAAAGGCGCCGCCGCCTCTTTGCTCTCCAGCCAGTAATCGACATGCCCGAGGTAGTAAGTCTGCATGAGGGGATCTTCGGCGACGAGGATGTCGGCCGGCCCGGGGTGCAGCGACGCGACGAACTGCGCAGCGCCCTTGTGATCGGGGTAATGAGCATAGGTCGGGTCAACCGCCGCGTGTAGGCGTGCGGGGTCGACGATGAGCGCGCACACGATGGCGGCCGCCGCGGCGCCTAATGCCGTGCCACTGGCCGTCCTTGGCGGCAGGGCCCCCGGCCCGGGCATCCGTGCCCGGGCGCTCGCGCGGATCGAGGACACGTCAAGTGTCCTCGATAGAGGCACCGCGCTCGCCCACTGCGCAAGGGCAAACACCGCAATCAGCAGCGGCAGCATCTGCCCCTCGACATAGCGCTGCGCCGGGTCCCACTTGAAGCAGCCGATCTGCAGCAGGGGGAGCCAGACGCCGAGCGCCAGAAACAACAGGTGGTCGGGTACGCGCTGCCGATGCGCGAGGCGCCAGAGTCCCACGGCGAGGCCGCAGGCGGCAATCAGCAATGCCGCCACCGAGTAGCGCGAGACGGCCAGAAAAGTCCGCACGCTCGGCCAGCCGAGCAGAAGCCCCAGGATCTGCGACAGTGTGCCGGCCCGATGCGCCAGCAGGTATTGCACCTGCGCTGCCGCGAGCAAGAGACATGCGCCGAAGTAGAGTGCGAGCCGCGCCGGCGGCAGCGCGCCGTTGCGCCGCGCGAGCACGAGGGCGGCGATGATCAGAAGGAGCGCCGCGTGATCGAGGCGCGCGGCCTGCGCCACGAGGCTCGCGGCCAGCAGGAGGACCGGCAGCCAGCCTCTGGCGCGAATCACGTACCACGAGAGCGCGAGCGCCGGCAGCGCCGCGCCGAGAAGCCACAGCAAGTGCAGCGGCGGAGCCACGGCGCGTGGACCGTTGATCGGAGACCCCTCGATCACGCCGAGCGCATGCGGATACTCGATGCTGATCCAATTGTTGAGCGCGACGAATTCCGCGGCGATGACGAGGAAGGCCACGGTGCCCTCGCGCAGCTGGCGGCGATCGCCGCTCAGCAGGCCCGGCAGGAAGCACAGCCATGCGGCGAAGATCGACAGCGTGTGGAACTCGAGGCTCACCGCCATCTCCAGCACCGCCGCGATCAGATAGCCGCGGCGCCCGGTGCGCTCCCAGGCAAAGAGGAGCGCCATGAATCCCGTCACTCCGGTCACGAGGAAGACATACATCCTCGCCGTCTGCGCATCCTCGATGAACGCGGGCAACAGCGCCACGGCGGCCGTCAGCGCGAGATTCCAATGCGACTCGAGGAAGCGCCGGCCGGCGAGCCAGGTGAGCAGCACGAGCAGCACTCCGCAGAGCGCCGAAGGCAGCCGGAACGCCCACTCGCTGGGCCCGCCGAAGGCGAGCGCCGAGCCCGCCATGAGATAGAGCTGCGCCAGCGCCCGCGGGTAGAGAAATCCGCTCGGCATCTCCGGCGTGCCGTACTGCAGCAGGTGCATCGCCGGCAGCGCCATCGTCTTCTCATCGCCGTGCAGGCCCACGTTGCCGAGCCCCCAGAAGCGCACGGCCGCTCCCACGGCGATGATGATCGCGAGGAGCACGAGCGCCCGCCGGTCCGCGGGCGCGCGCGGACGGGTATCCTCGAACACTGAGGCGAGCCCCCGCAGAATGGCCTCCATTTAGTATGCCTTCTCGTCCCGCAGCACCCGCACCGCCGTGAGGAGCAGGATCTTGAGGTCGAGCAGCGGCGTCCAGCGCCTGAGGTACTCGAGGTCGTAGTTGACGCGGGCCTGCATCTCCTCGATGCGCGAGGTCTCACCGCGGCAGCCGTTCACCTGCGCAAGTCCCGTCATCCCCGGCGGCACCTTGTGACGGACCATGTAACCCTTGATGAGCTTTCTGTACTGCTCGTTGTGCGCCACTGCGTGCGGGCGCGGGCCTACCAGGCTCATGCGCCCCTGCAGGACGTTGAAGAGCTGCGGCAGCTCATCCAGCGAGTACCGGCGCATGAATCGCCCCGCACGCGTGATGCGCGGATCCTGCCTCTTCGCCTGCACGACTTGCTCGCCATCCTCGACGACCATCATGCTGCGGAACTTCCACACGGTGATCTCACGTCCATCGAGCCCGTAGCGGCGCTGTGGGAAGATGATCGGGCCCGGCGAGGAGAGGCGCACCATCACCACGAGTGCGAGCATCAGCGGCGCGGTGACGATCAGGATCGAGGCGGCGAAGACGATGTCGGTGAACCTCTTGATGACGCCGCGATAGCCGCAGAACGGCGTCTCGCAGAGGGCCACCACGGGGATGCCGAAGAGCTCGCCGCTTCTTGCCTGGATGAGGTCGAACGCGAAGATGTCCGGCACGTAATAGATCGACACCGTGGTGTCGCGCAGCTCATCGAGGAGCTGCATGACCCGTTGGATGTGCCTCACCGGCAGCGCGACGAAGACGACATCGATCCCCCGCCGCTTGACGAAGGAGGCCAGGTCCGGCAGACGGCCGAGAAGCCGCGCGCGCTCTCCCGGCACACCCAACCGCTCGGCGTTGCGGTCGTCGAAGAATCCCTCCACCTTCAGTCCCGTGAGCTCGCCGCTCTCGCCGATCCTGCGCGCGAGCGCGACGCTGATCTCGTTGCAGCCGGCGAAGGCGACGCGGCGCACCATCGCCGGGTCGTACATCAGTCGGCGCCTGAGCTCCTGCAGGCAGAGCATCACGAGGATGAGGCTGGCCGGCGTCGCCACGATCCACGACACCACCACCTTGCGCGAGAAGTCGGCGGAGTACTTGGTGACGAAGCCGATGGCGAGCAGGATGCCGATGATGATCATCCAGCGCACGAGGATCCTGCCGGCGAGCGGCCAGGAGGGCGAGAGCAGCTGCGGGGTGCCCGGCGGGCGCGAGCGCGGCGGCGGCAGCAGAGTCGAGAGCGCCGCCACCAGGATGGCGAGGACGATGAAGAAGCCTCTGAACTCCGTTCCGTAAGCGTTGCACAGACCGAAGAGAAGACCTGCCGACACTGCCGGCGGGGCCACCGCTTCGAGGAGCGACAGAAGTGCGATGGAGAAGCTGCGGGTGAACGAGAGTGCTTCGCTGGTCATCCGTTTGGAGTCTTCGGCGAGGCGGTACGCCCCCGGGTCTGACCCCGCTGAAGCAAGCATCGCTCCCGACTCAGATTGCCTGCGTACCGCTCGAGCCCAAGATGCGCATCAGTCCTCCGCCTTGCGGCCGACCACATAGACTGCGGGCCAGGCAATCCGCTGCAGATTCATCGCGATGATGAGCTCGATCAGGCGATCGTAGCGCTCGTAGATGCGCCGGTAATACTCATCCGAGACGGTCATCGTGGGGCCGATCCTCGAGCCCAGGGTGAGCAGCTCCTGCTCCGTGAAGCCCGCGTGCGCCCCGAGCTCGTTCCTGAATCGTCCGGCGAGCCGCGCCCGCCAGTCCGCCGCATTCCAGCTGATCTTGTCGGTGAGGGGGGCGTCGGAGCCCACATACCCGAGCGCTCGCAGCCGGTTGGGCGTGCCGAGGCAAAAGGGCATGCCCGGCTTCAGGACGCGGCGTATCTGCGCGACCACTTCCTCCGGCGGCACGATGTGCTCGAGCACATGAAAGGAGTACACGAGGTCGAAGCTGTCGGCATCGAACGTCATCCGCCGCGCGTCCATGCGCTGGAAGTCGACCCCCTCGCGCGGCTTGAAATCATCGCCCAGATCGATCGCGGTGACCCGGCATCCGAGAACCTCCGCGAGCACCTGTGCCTCCCCGCCGTCACCGCAGCCCACCACCAGGATGGAGTTGATGCGGCACCCGGGGAATCTCTCACGGGCGATGGCGGCGAAGGCGAGAGTCTTGTTCGTGGTCAGCATGGCAGCCGCTTCGGCGCGTTCACCGCCCGTTACCTCTGTTGTATTGGCTTCTCAAGCGCTCAGCCCGAATTCCCGGTGCCAGATCTCGAGGCTCAGGAGGGACCAGAGGAGCTTCTCGTGGTTCTGCCGTCCCGCCGTGTGCTCATCGAGATAACCGCGCAGCGCCTGCGGACGATAGTAGTCGCGGGTCCGCGAATCCGGCCCCAGCAGGTGATCGGTCA
>JAGWPE010000152.1 GCA_028870635.1 Gammaproteobacteria bacterium
CCCTGCACGCGATAGTCGCCGCGGCGCAGCTTGCGCAGCACGCTGGCCTGGACGCCCTCGCGATGGAAGACGAGCTCCTCGCCGCTCGCGAGAGCCGGGTCGATGACGTCGTCGCGCAGGCTCTCTTCGAGCACAGCGAGCCGGTCGGCGCGGCTGAAGCGCGCTGCCGGCCGCGGCCGCCGCCGCGATGGGCGTCCCGGAGGGTTTCCCGGGGCATTTGCGCTCACGGAGGCGGAATTCAGAGGTTTGACGTCGCGGACCGCGTCACGGAAGAGCCGCGCGTCCTCGCCGGTATCCGCCGCCGAGGTGTCCTTCGATGAACGTGGACTCAAGCTACCTCCGCGCAATTTGCTTCCAGTATAGTTACGCGTTTCCTGGGGCGCTTCCCGTCACGATGACGGGTCTCAGGGGGGCCCCAGCATGGCAATAGCATAATCAGGACTGTGAAGATCCTCGTCAGCAACGATGACGGCTACCGCTCCCGCGGCATCCGCCTCCTCAAGGAGGCGCTCGCGGGTCTCGCCGAGGTGACCGTCGTGGCGCCGGACCGCAATCGCAGCGGCGCGAGCAACTCCCTGACCCTCGATGTGCCGCTGCGGGTGTTCGAGTCCGAGCCCGGTGTCTACTACGTTCAAGGCACGCCCACGGACTGCGTGCACCTCGCCATCTCGGGGCTGTTCGACTTCGAGCACGACATGGTGGTCTCCGGCATCAATGACGGCGCGAATCTCGGGGATGACGTGCTTTACTCCGGCACCGTTGCGGCCGCGATCGAGGGCCGCTTCCTCGGCCTGCCCACCATTGCCATCTCGCTGTGCACGATGCCGGATGCGGAGGCGCATTTCGAGACGGCAGCGCAGGTCGCGCGGCAGCTGGTCGGCCAGCTGCTGCAGAGCCCGCTCGAGCCGACGCTGATCCTCAACGTCAACGTGCCCAACGTGCCCTTCGCGGCGCTCAAGGGTTTGCGCGGCACGCGGCTCGGGTTTCGCCATCGCTCGGAGCCCATTCTGCCGGCGCACGATCCGCGCGGGCGGCCCGTGTACTGGGTCGGGCCCGCAGGGCCGCAACAGGATGCCGGACCCGGCACCGACTTCGAAGCCATCAACCAGGGTTATGTTTCCGTGACGCCTCTGCAAATCGACCTCACGCGCCATTCGGCGCTGCCTGCCTTGCAGCACTGGCTGGAAGGTATCCATGCCTGATCTGCGGTTCTCCGGAATCGGCATGACTTCCGCCCGCACGCGTGATCGGCTGGTGCAGCGCCTGCGCGAGCAGGGCATCACGAGCCTCGCCGTCCTCGACAGGATCCGCAATGTGCCTCGGCATATCTTCGTGGACGAGGCGCTCGGCAGCCGGGCCTACGAGGATACTGCGCTGCCGATCGGGTTCGGGCAGACGATCTCGCAACCGTACATCGTCGCGCGCATGACGGAGGCGCTCCTGCAGGGCGGTCCGCTGCAGAAAGTGCTCGAGGTGGGCACCGGCTGCGGCTATCAAACCGCGGTGCTCGCGCCCCTGGTCGAGCGTGTCTATACCATCGAGCGCATCGAGCCGCTTCTCGATCGCGCCAAGGAGCGGCTGAAGGAGCTCGGCGTGCGCAATGTCAGATTCCGGCACGGCGACGGCAGCGCCGGCTGGAAGACGCAGGCGCCCTTCGACGGCATCCTCGTTGCCGCGGCGCCCCTCATCGTTCCCGAGGCGCTGCTCAAGCAGCTGCAGGTGGGAGGGCGGCTGCTCGTGCCGGTGGGCCCCGAGGGGGAGCAGGAGCTGGTGCGTTTCACCCGTCGCGAGCAGCGCATCGACCGGGAGTCGCTCGGACCCGTGGCGTTCGTGCCGCTGCTGGGGGGGACGGGATGATATATATTTAAGGTTAGATATTAAGCATAAGCTTATGATTTATCTATAAATATAAATCTCCAGTTGCTAAGCGAAGCGTGACCTGTTTAACATGTGCCCCTGTCGCTTAGTGCCGACAGCTGGCGCAAGTGCCCGCAGAGCAGCCGGAAGAGGGCACAGGGAGGAGGGGATGCCGAGAGAAAAGCAACAACAGCGACGAACAAGAAGAAAAGCATGCCGTCGTCCGCGGTCTGTCAGCTCCGGATGATGGGTCGGTTGGTTGATGCCCCTCCCCCTGTGTCTTCTTCCGGCGGCTTTGCCGCCGGAAGAAGAATTCGCCGTACGGATTCTCTTCCCTTACTCTAAAAACAATGCGGCGACGGCGTGCCGCTCCTCCTGCACCAGGATGTTGTACGTGCGGCAGGCCGCGCCCAGGTCCATCACCTCGAGTCCCACGCCGCGCGCCGCGAACGCCGCCCGAATCTGCGCCGGAGGGAAGCGTTGCCGCTCGCCGGTACCGAGCAGCACCACTTCAGGCTCGAGCTGAAAAATCGCCGGCAAGTGCCCGGGCTCCAAGGCCTCGAACCGCGCCGGCTGCCAGTCGGTGATCAGCCGGTCGGCCGCTACGATGCAGCTCGAGCGTACGTGCTCCTCGCCGATCCGCAGCTCCGCCCGCGAGTAGGCGCGCACGAGATTCACTCGCGAGCTGCTTTCCAGTGTGAATTTCATGATGACGGTACGATAGCGCCCGTGCGCGCGATCGTCATCGTCATTCGGGATTTGTATCTCGAGCCGGAGCTCACCGCCAGGCCGGCGGCGGGACAGGGGTCGGCCCCGGGCATGGAGCATCTCGCGCGCTTCGGCGACAGAGCGGCTCTGCCTGAAGGCTGGCGCGGATGGACGGCGCACTGGCTCGGCCTGGCGCAATACGCGCGCGAGGCGCCGGCGAGCGTCGCTGCGGCTGCGCTGCCAGATGCGCTGGCAGATCGCGCCGTCTGGATTGCGACGCCGGTGCATCTGACCGCCGGGCTGACGAGCCTCCACTTCGACAGACGCGGCCTCCTTCGCCTGCCGGATGCTGAGCTCGAGGCGCTCGCGGCGAGCTTTCGCGCTACTTTCCGCGGCTCGGGATTCGATCTGCACCCGCTCGCCGGCGGCGAGCTCCTGCTCTCCGGCGCGCGCGGCCAGGCGCCGTCGAGTACCACCGAGCCGGCGCGGATGCTGCTCACCTCGGTGGCCGAGGCGCTGCCCGCCGGAGAGGGCGCTGCCGCGCTGCGGCGGCTCGGCGCGGAAATAGAAATGTGGCTGCACGGCCACCCTGTCAACGATGAGCGCGCGCGGCGCGGCGCGCCGCCGGTTGCCTCGTTGTGGGTCTGGGGCGGCGGTGGAGCGCCCGCCTCGCGTTTGGCCGGTTCGCGAGAGACCGCGGATGCGGCCTTCGGGTCCGATGCTTACGTTCGCGGCCTCTGGCGGCTTGCCGGCAGAGAAGCCGGGCCGATGCCGGTAGACTGGGCGGCGGTGCTCGGGGAGCCCTGCGCGCAGCGCGCGCTCGGCGTGGTGGAGGTTGCTGAATTGCTGCATGCCAACTCGTCCTGGACTCTGCAGGATGCCGTCGCGGAGATCGACCGCCGGTTGATATCGCCGTCGCTCGCCGCTCTCCATCGGGGCGAGCTCGATCGGCTGGACTTGCTTGCCAACGACCGATGCTGGAGCCTGCGTGCGGCGAACCGTTGGCGCTTGTGGCGGCGCATGCGGACGGTGCGCGGGGGCCTGGAGGCCTTGGCGTGAATCTGCGCGTAGTGCGGCGCGCGGGCGGCGCGGACGATGCCTCGATGCTCGCCGGCGCCGGACTGCACCCCGTCCTGCGTCGGATCTATCTCGGGCGCGGCGTGCGCACCGCCGATGATCTCGACCTCTCGCTCGATCGGCTCCTGCCCGTGAGCACGCTGGAAAGCATCGCCGCCGGGGTGGATCTGCTGCTCGAGCATCGGCTGCGGGGCCGGGTGCTGGTGATCGGCGATTTCGACGCCGACGGCGCCACCAGCACCGCGCTCGTCGTCAGGGCGCTGCGCGCCTGGGGATTCGCCGCGGTCGACTTTCTCGTGCCCAACAGGTTCGAGTTCGGTTATGGCCTCACGCCCGAGATCGTCCGGCTGGCCTCGGAACGCGCTCCGTCGCTGATCATCACCGTCGACAACGGAATTTCGAGCGCCGCCGGGGTCGCCGAGGCGCGCTCGCGCGGCATCGACGTGCTGATCACCGATCACCATCTGCCGGGTACGGAGCTGCCGGCGGCCAACGTCATCGTCAATCCCAACCTGACAGGCAGCCTCTTCAAGAGCCGGGCGCTCGCCGGGGTGGGCGTGGCCTTCTACGTGATGGCGGCCTTGAAGCGCCGGCTCGACGAGGAGCGGTTGACGCCGGCGGGGGCGCCCGGCGCCGCGGAGTTCCTCGACCTCGTCGCCCTCGGCACCGTCGCCGATCTCGTGCCGCTCGATGCCAACAACCGCGTGCTCGTGGCCCAGGGGTTGAAACGCATCCGCGCCGGCCGCTGCGCCGCCGGTATCCGCGCATTGCTCGAGATCGCAGGAAGACCGCTCGAGAATCTCATCGCCGCCGATCTCGCCTTCGGCGTCGCGCCGCGGCTCAACGCGGCCGGACGCCTCGATGACATGACGGTGGGAATCCAGTGCCTGCTCGCCGATGAGACGCAGGCGGCCGCCGCGCTCGCCGCGCGCCTGGATGAGCTCAATCACGAGCGCCGGGCCATCGAGGCGCGCATGCAGACCGAGGCGCTCGCGGCGGTGCGCCGGCTGCGCGACCCGGGCCCGCGCGCGCTGCAGCGTAGCGGCGTCTGCCTCTTCGATGAGAGCTGGCACCAGGGCGTCGTCGGGCTGGTGGCAAGCCGGGTGAAGGACCGGATCCGCCGGCCCGTCATCGCCTTTGCTGTGGCGGGTGACGGACATCTGCGCGGCTCGGCGCGCTCGGTGCCGGGCATCCACATCCGTGACGTGCTCGCCAATCTCGATGCGCGCCATCCGCAGCTCATCGGCAGATTCGGCGGCCATGCCATGGCGGCCGGCCTGGCGCTGGAGCGCTCCCGGCTCGATTTCTTCGCGCGGGCCTTCGACGAGGAGGTCGCGGCGTGGGCGGCGCAATGCGGCGCGGGGGATGCGATCGAGACCGACGGCGAGCTGACCGTGGAGGAGATCGCGCTCGATACCGCGCACGCGTTGCGCGCCGGCGGCCCTTGGGGCCAGGCCTTTCCGGAGCCCTGCTTCGATGGCGTGTTCTCCATCCGCAGTGCCCGCGTGGTCGGCGATCGGCACCTCAAAATGTGGCTGGAGCTTCCTCGAACCGGCCGCTCCTTCGATGCGATCGCCTTCAATCACATCGAGGAGGAATCGACCTTCACGCTGCCCGAGGGCTCCCTGCGGCTCGTCTACCGGCTGGACGTCAACGAGTACCAGGGCGAGCGGCGGCTGCAGCTCCTCGTGGATCACGTGCTCCCGAGCCCTTAGCGGCGGCACTGTTGGAAGCCGACGCCATTGCGCGACAGTCTGAGCCCGCGGGGAGTGGGTGGCCGTTCGCAAGGCGAATGGGCACGCTCCTTGCCTGGATTGCGGCGTGAACGGCGTCTCGGTGCCGGTCCGAGCGCTCCGCTAAGGTTCGCTCGGCCGCCATATCCCGGCGGCGCGGCGCCACACGACGGCTGCGGGAGGTTCTCTTGGCTCACGAACCAGGTTCTTCATTGCCGGGCGCTCCGGCGCGCTTCTTCTCGCAAGGCACCATTGCCGCCGCGGTCTTGACGCTGGCGTTCCTCGCGGCGCCGGCGGTGTCCTCGGCGGGGACTGCGGATTTCGCGGTGGCGGTGCGCGCAGGCACGCCCGGGGTGGGGTTGGATCTCGATCTGGGCCTTTCGCCCTCATTCGGTATGCGTGTCGGCTTCGCCGGTTTCAACGTCAATCACAACATCAACACCTCGGATGTCAACTACGAGGGCCGACTGAAGCTGCGGACGATCACCGGTCTGCTCGACTGGTACGTGTTCAGGGGGGCCTTCCACCTGACCGCTGGCGTTGCGGGCAACGGTACGAAGCTCGATGTGGTCGGTCAACCGACCCAGGGCTCCTACACCATCAACGGCGCTACGTACTCGAGCTCGCAGCTCGGCTCGCTGAGCGGTGAGCTCAAGTTCGGCAACTCGGTATCGCCGTACGTGGGCTTCGGCTGGGGGAATCCCGCCGGCGACAGCGGACGCGTCCATTTCCTCTTCGATGTCGGCGCCATCTACGGCGGAACGCCGAGCGTCACTCTCACCGCGCAGTGCGGACCTGCCGCGCCTCCGGGCTCACCGCTCTGCAATCAGGCGCAAAGCGACGTCGCGTCGGAGCAGGCGCAGCTTCGCCACAAGGCGGACATCCTGCAGTGGTATCCCGTGGTGAGCCTCGGAATCGGCGTTCGGTTCTGATAGCATGCCGGGCTCTTTACGGCACCGCTTCAATCCTCCGACGGCACCACCCTATGGAACTCAATCAGCTCAAGCGACAACTCAAAGACCTGAGCGAGCGCACCGCCTCGCTACGGGGGTTTCTTTGAGTACGATCGCAAGAAAGAGCGCCTCGAGGAGGTAGGCCGGGAGCTCGAGGACCCGGCGGTCTGGACGCAGCCGGAGCGGGCGCAGGAGCTCGGGAAGGAGCGCGCCCGCCTCAGCGCCGACGTCGCGCAGATCGATCGGACCGCCAAGGGCATCGCCGATGCGGCGGAGCTCCTGGAGCTCGCGGAGGGCGAGGGTGACGAGGCCGCCGCCCGGGACATCGGCAACGATGCCGAGCGGCTCGAGGGCGAGGTGCGCCGCCTGGAGCTCAAGCGCATGTTTCGCGGCGAGATGGACTCGCACAGTGCCTTCCTCGACATCCAGGCGGGAGCGGGCGGCACCGAGGCGCAGGACTGGGCGCAGATGCTCCTGCGCATGTACCTGCGCTGGGGCGCCGCGCACGGCTTCGGGTGCGAGGTGATCGATTCCAATCCGGGCGAGGTGGCCGGCGTGAAGAGCGCCACGGTCGAATTCAAGGGCGATTATGCATATGGGTGGCTGCGCACGGAGACAGGGGTCCATCGCCTGGTGCGCAAGTCCCCCTTCGATTCCGGCAACCGGCGCCATACCTCCTTCGCGTCCGTCTTCGTCTCACCGGAGATCGACGAGGACATCGAGATCGACATCAACCCCGCGGACCTGAAGACCGACGTCTACCGCTCATCGGGCGCCGGCGGCCAGCACGTCAACAAGACGGAGTCCGCGGTCCGCATCACGCACATGCCCACGGGCATCGTGGTCGCGTGCCAGAACGAGCGCAGCCAGCACAAGAACCGCTCGACGGCCATGAAGATGCTGAAGGCGAAGCTCTACGAGCTCGAGGTGAACAAGCGCAACGCCGCCGCCAGGGTGCTCGAGGACTCGAA
>JAGWPE010000153.1 GCA_028870635.1 Gammaproteobacteria bacterium
CTGTCGTTGAGCTCGAGCGGATGCGAGGTCGTGAAGCGGATGCGCTCGATCCCCGGAACCGCCGCGACGTGATGGATGAGCGTGGCCAGATCAACGATCGCCCCGTCCGCCATCGGCCCGGCGTAGGCGTTGACGTTCTGTCCAAGCAGCGTCACTTCGCGCACGCCTTGGCTCCCGAGCTGACGGACCTCGGCCAGCACGGACTCGAACGGCCGGCTGATTTCGTCGCCGCGCGTGTACGGCACGATGCAGAAGCTGCAGTAGCGGCTGCAGCCCTCCATCACCGATACGAAGGCGGTGGCGCCCTCGGCGCGGGGCTCGGGCAAGCGATCGAACTTCTCGATCTCCGGGAAGCTGACATCGACCACGGAGCGCCCGGTACGGCGCAGCTCCGCGATCATGTCGGGGAGCCGGTGCAGGGTCTGCGGACCGAAGACCAGGTCCACGAACGGGGCCCGCTCCGTGATCGCTTCGCCCTCCTGGCTCGCCACGCACCCACCCACGCCGATCAGCACGTGCGGCCGCTGCGTTTTGAATTTGCGCCACTCCCCGAGCATCGAGAACACCTTCTCCTGCGCCTTTTCGCGCACGGAGCAGGTGTTCATCAGCAACACGTCCGCCTCGGCGGGGTCTTCCGTGCGCGCCAGACCGACGCCAGCCTCGAGCAGGTCCGCCATGCGGGCGGAGTCATACTCGTTCATCTGGCAGCCGAAAGTTTTGATGAAGTAGCGGCGGGACATAGGCAGGGATCCCACGATTCTACGGCCTTGGGCCCAAGGTCGCACGAGAGCCGCGCAGAACTGCCCCCGAGCTCGAAAACGGCTGGCAAATCAAGCATCTAGCGACGTCAAAGCTTGCGAATAAGCGGGCGCAGGCCACCCCGTGCCCTCGGGGCCCCGCAGTCGCCTAGAACGGAATGTCGTCGTCGAAGTCTTCCCGCTCGCCGCCGCTGGCGCCCGAGCCGCTGCTCGGGCCGGAGTACTCCGGCATGGGCTCGCGTGGCGCCCCTCCCGAGGCTCCGCCGCCGCCGCCCGGCGCGCCCGCCGCGGCACCGCCACCACCGCGGCCGCCGAGCATCTGCATCTCGTTGCCGACGATCTCGGTGCTGTAGCGCTCGTTGCCCTGCTTGTCCTGCCACTTGCGAGTGCGCAGGCTCCCCTCAATATAGACCTGCGAGCCCTTGCGCAGGTATTCCCCGGCGATCTCCGCCAGGCGGCCGAAGAGTGCGACGCGGTGCCACTCGGTGCGCTCCTGCTGCTCGCCGCTCTGCTTGTCGCGCCAGCTCTCGGTGGTCGCGATGCGCAGGTTCGCCACGCTGCTGCCCGATGGCATGGCGCGCGTCTCCGGATCCGCGCCCAGGTGTCCGATGAGGATGACTTTGTTGACTCCGCGCGCCATGAGTGTGCCCTCTTGAAGAGACCGCCATTGTAGACGGGCGCGGGCGCTTAGCGAACCCGCCAAGCCTGCGCGAATGGGCAATTATGGGCGCATATGGCAACCGCAAATGATCAAGCCGGCAAAAACCACGCTTCTTGCCGGCGGGATTGCGACCTGCATGGGCTGGCTGCTGAAACGGCCGCAGGCCCGTTTCAGCCAATCTGCCAACGGTCGCGGCGGGTACACTTGAAGGCTTGATTTTTCGCGGCCGGTGGGCCGCCTGGACATATGCAAGAGATCCGTGTCCGCGGGGCACGCACCCACAATCTGAAGAGCATCGACGTCGATCTGCCGCGGGAGCGGCTGATCGTGATCACCGGGCTCTCCGGCTCCGGCAAGTCCTCGCTCGCCTTCGACACCCTCTACGCCGAGGGGCAGCGCCGCTACGTGGAGTCGCTCTCCGCTTACGCGCGGCAATTCCTCTCGATGATGGACAAGCCCGATGTCGACAGCATCGAGGGCCTCTCGCCCGCCATCGCGATAGAGCAGAAGGCGACGTCCCGCAACCCGCGCTCGACGGTCGGCACCGTCACGGAAATCTACGATTATCTGCGCCTGCTCTTCGCCCGCGCCGGAACACCGCGCTGCCCCGACCATGGGATCGATCTGACCGCCCAGACGGTCAGTCAGATGGTCGATCAGGTGCTGAAGCTGCCGGAAGGGTCCGCCGTGGCACTCCTGGCACCGATGGTGAGCGACCGCAAGGGCGAGCACGTGGAGATTCTGGACTCCCTGCGCGATCAAGGCTTCGTCCGTGTTCGCATCGACGGGCGCATCCATGACATGGAAGGTCTGCCCCAGCTGGATCCGAAGCGCAAGCACACGGTCGAAGCGGTAGTGGATCGCCTGCGCCTGCGGCCGGACGCTCAGCAGCGGATGGCGGAATCCTTCGAGACGGCGCTGCGTCTTTCCGGCGGGCTCGCGCGCCTCGCCTTCCTGGATGAGCCGCAGCGCGAAGAGCTCGTCTTCTCCAGCCGCCATGCCTGTCCGGTCTGCGGCTACAGCGTGCCGCCTCTGGAGCCGAAGCTCTTCTCGTTCAACAATCCGACCGGGGCCTGCCCGACCTGCGACGGCCTCGGCACTCAGGAGTTCTTCGATCCGCAGCGCGTGGTCACGCATCCCGACCTGTCGCTCGCGAGCGGCGCAGTGCGCGGCTGGGACCGGCGCAACAGCCACTACTTTCAACTCATTCAGTCTCTGGCCAGCCATTACCGCTTCGATATCGAGGTACCGTGGACCGGGCTGCCGGAGCGGGCGCGTCAGGTGCTGCTGTACGGCAGCGGCGAGGAGGCGATCGAGTTCCGCTACAGCGAGGGCCAATCCGCAGGCAAGCGCCGCGCGACGGTGAAGCGCCATCCCTTCGAGGGCATTCTGCCGAACCTGGAGCGGCGTTACCGTGAGACGGAATCCGCCACCGTCCGCGAGGAGCTCGCCAAGTATCTGGGCGTACGCACCTGCCCCGACTGCGGCGGCGCGCGCCTCAATCGGGCGGCTCGTTTCGTGTTCGTCGCCGACAAGGCTCTACCCGAGGTCACGCGCCTGAGTGTCGGCCACGCGCTGGAGCTCTACCGCTCGCTGACGCTCGCAGGCTGGCGGAGCGAAGTCGCGGCGCCGATCGTGAAGGAAGTCGCCCAGCGGCTGCGATTCCTGGCGGATGTCGGCCTGCAATACCTGACGCTCGACCGCGGCGCCGACACGCTGTCGGGCGGCGAGGCGCAGCGCATCCGGCTCGCAAGTCAGGTGGGCTCCGGCCTCACCGGCGTGATGTACATCCTCGATGAGCCCTCGATCGGCCTTCACCAGCGCGACAATGCCCGCCTCCTCGGCACACTGAAGCGCCTGCGCGATCTGGGCAACACCGTGATCGTGGTGGAGCATGACGAGGAGGCGATCCGCGAAGCCGACCACGTCGTGGATCTGGGACCAGGCGCCGGCGCGCACGGCGGTCACATCGTCGCGGAAGGCACGCCCCAGGACATTGCGGCCTCCGCGGACTCCCTCACGGGTCAATATCTCAGCGGCAGGCGTATGGTGGCCTTGCCGCGGCTGCGCACTCCGCGCTCTCCCGACAAGCAGATCCGCATCGTCGGCGCCTCAGGCAACAACCTGCGCAACGTCACCGCGGAGATTCCGCTGGGACTGCTGACGTGCGTGACCGGCGTCTCCGGGTCCGGCAAGTCGACCTTGATCATCGACACGCTCTTCGGCCACGCGACCGCCAAGGTCAATGGCCGATTGAGTGCGCCCGATGCATCGCCATGCGAGCGCGTCGAGGGGCTCGAAGCCATCGATTACGTGATCGATATCGACCAGGCACCCATCAGCCGCACGCCCCGCTCGAATCCGGCAACGTACACCAACCTCTTCGCGCCGGTCCGCGAGCTTTTCGCGGCCGTTCCCGAAGCGCGGGCGCGTGGCTACGACGCCGGGCGGTTCAGCTTCAACGTCAAAGGCGGACGCTGCGAAGCCTGCCAGGGCGACGGAGTCCTCAAGGTCGAGATGCATTTCCTCCCCGACGTCTATGTCGCGTGCGATGTCTGCAAGGGCCAGCGCTATAACCGCGAGACGCTCGAAATCCGCTACCGCGGCAAGAACATCCACGAAGTCCTGGAGATGACCGTCGAGGAAGCGCTGCGTTTCTTCCAGAGCGTCCCCGCGGTGGCCGGCAAGCTGCAGACCCTGGCTGACGTCGGCCTCGCCTACATCCACCTGGGTCAGAACGCGACCACGCTGTCAGGCGGCGAGGCGCAGCGCGTCAAGCTGTCCCGCGAGCTCGCCCGGCAAACCCACGGGCGCACGCTCTACATCCTGGACGAGCCCACCACAGGGCTGCATTTCCACGACGTCGCCCAGCTCCTCGACGTCCTGCACCGCCTGCGCGATCAGGGCAACACGATCGTCGTCATCGAGCACAACCTCGATGTCATCAAGAGCGCCGACTGGGTGATCGACCTCGGCCCGGAGGGGGGCGAAGGCGGCGGCGAAATCATTGCCGCCGGCACGCCGGAGCAGATCGCCAAGAGCCCGCGGTCGCATACCGGCGCCTATCTGCGGCCGTTGCTCGAGGGTGCGGCCACCGCCGTCCGCCCGGCCACCGTCAATACGTCGTATTGACGGAAGACGCTCTACGCTCTGGAGGAAATCCGGGCGAGACCTCCCGAGATCCCCTGAAATCCAACGCTCAGCCGGCGCCGGACTCGAACGTCTGCCGCACCTCGCCGTTGACGATCCGCTCGCGGTAGTTGCCGCGTGTGTAGCTGGCGACGACGCGCCGCCAGAAGCTGACGGCGTTGGTGTTGCGCAGGTATTCGGTGATTTCCCAACGGCCGGCGAAACGGCTGAAGATGAGCCGCACGGCGGTGGCGCCGATGCCGAGGCGGCGCCTGGCGCGGGTGATGAAGAATTCCGCCATGCGGTAGTCGATGGGCGCGCGCGGCTGCGAATCGGCGCCGGGGCCGGCGTCACGCTCCGGGCGGGAACCCGTCGTGCTGCCGCGCACGACCAGCGCGAAGCCGACGGGCTCGGAGGATCGCAGGATGACCAGGGGGAAGCTATTGGGATCGCCGAACCAGCGGAAGAGCTGATCGGGCTCCCGGTGCCCGACCTCGCCGAGAGCCGGGAAGGTGCCGGTGCCGGCGGCCGGCGCCAGATCGTCGAGATAGTCGCGATAGACGCTCTGGATCCAGAGGCGGTCGCCTTCCGTGCCTCGCGCGTCGCGCACGCTAACCGTCATGTCGGCTTCCCGCAACCCCCAAGAAATACGGCCCGGGCGGCTCGCTCGCGCGATCCGACCGGGCCGTATACAGCCAGTACCGGGAGGCTGCTGACAACAGCCTCCCGGAGCAGACGCGGCTTACTGCTGCGGCGGGCTCGCCGGGGCGGCCGGAGGAGCACTGTTGTCGGACGGCGCAGCGGCCGGCGGCGTGCTCGACATCGAGCCGGAGGCCGCGGAGTTGTCCGACGGAGCCGCGGCGGGCGGAGCGGCAGGAGCGCTGCTCTGCGTCGAAGCCGGCGGAGCGGCGGAAGGCTCGGTGCTGGAGGAATCGTTCTTCGCACACGCCGTCAGCAGCAGTGCCGCAGCTAGCGCGCTAAGAGCAACTTTGGTGTTCATCGATCGGTACCCCGATGCTTTGTTGAGAGAGCCAATACGAAGAAAGCGTTCTGAACGACTTTTGTTATCGTTCCGCGAGTCCTTCACGGGTCGCGCCGCGGGATTTTATAGACTCAGTATGGGATTTGAAACAGATTGAGCCTTTGCTGTCGCCCCGGAACGACAGTTCGGCGCGATCCGGGTCCCGCCCCCTCCCCGGAGCCCTGTCCGGGCCTGAAAGCTTACAATCGGCGCCTTTCTCCGCCCGGAGCGCCCCAGATGGCCGACATTGGCACCCTCGCTGACCCTTCTGGACAGCCCTTGTCCCCTCCCTTGGCCGAGCCTCCCTCGCTCGAGGCCCTGTTCACCTCGCATCTCGAGGCGGTCTGCCTGCGGACCTCCCGTGCGCTCGAAGCCTGTGGCTACTCCGCGCTGCTGGTTCACTCCGGGTCGCTGCTCCCCGTGTTCCAGGACGACCGGACCTACCCCTTCGAGGTCCATGCTCCCTTCAAGCTTTGGGCTCCGCTGCTGGATGCGCCCGATTGTTTCCTGCATTTCGAGCCCGGCCGCCGCCCCGTGCTCGTCTTTCACCAGCCGGAGGACTACTGGTACCAGCCCCCGGCCCCGCCTCAGGGTCATTGGACCCGACATTTCGACGTTCGCCCCTGCCACGGGCGGGATGAGGTGCGCCGGCTTCTGCCTTCCAACCTGCGCGCCACCGCATTTCTGGGCGATGCGCTCGAAGAGCTCGCCTCATGGGGCATCGGGGACGTCAATCCACCGCACCTCATCCGTCACCTGGAGTTCCCCCGAGCCGTCAAATCTCCTTATGAGCTCGCCTGCCTGCGCCAGGCGAGCCGCCTGGGTGCCCGCGGCCATCTCGCCGCCGCCAGCGCCTTCAGCGCCGGCGCCTCGGAATTCGAGATCGAGCTCGCCTTCCTCGCCGCCTGCGGCCAGCGCGAGCAGGAGCTCCCCTATAACCCCATCATCGCCCTCAATGAGGGCGGCGCCGTGCTGCACTACCAGGTGCTGCAGAAGACACGGCCGGCGGAGCGTCGCTCCCTTCTGATCGATGCAGGCGCGGAGTTCGCCGGCTATGCCAGCGACATCACCCGGACCTACTCCCATGGCGCCGCCGAGTTCTCCGCCCTGATCGACAGCATGGATCGCATGCAGCAATCCCTATGCTCGGCCGTCAAACCCCGGGTCGACTGGCGTGAGGTCCATCTGCAGGCCCACCGGCTCCTCGCCGCCGTATTGCGCGAAGCCGACATCATCACCTGCAGCGCCGATGAGGCAGTCGCCACGGCCACCACCAGCGTCTTCCTCCCCCACGGCATCGGCCACCTCCTCGGCCTGGAGGTCCATGATGCAGGCGGCTTCATGCGCTCCCCCGACGGCGGCGACATCCCCCGTCCTGAAGGGCACCCCTACCTGC
>JAGWPE010000154.1 GCA_028870635.1 Gammaproteobacteria bacterium
AACTAAGCGGTGCGTCGCAGGGCGATGCCGCTGTGGGTGAGGCCCCCTGTCAGCACGTAAGCGTCGAATCCGCGCTCCACCAGGATGTAGGCGGCCGCGGAGCTGCGCCTGCCGGTATCGCAATAGACGACGTACGGCACCTTGCGGTCGAGGGTGGAGAGCTTCAGGCGGATGAAGTAGAGCGGTATGTTGAGCGAGCCTTCGATGGAGAGGTTCTGATGCTCGCTCGGCAAGCGCACGTCGAGCCAGCGGCCCCCGCGGGCGATGATCTCCCGCGCGCGGTCATAGCTCACCCATTGCAGCAGCGGCTCGTTCATGAGCTCGCGGAAATCCTGCTTGTTGAGGCGCATCAGCACGCCGTCGGAAAGCATAGTGACGGTGGCGTTGCGCTTCGCCTCCGCAATCAGTGCCTCTTCGCCGAAGGTATCTCCGACGCCGAGCTCGGCGAGCTTGATGCCTTCCTTGTTGAGCGGCGTCTCGCGCGTCACGATGCACTTGCCGCTGACGATCACGTAGAAGAAGTCGCCTTCATCGCCCTGCTTGATGACGACATCGCCTGCCCGGTACGGCACGCGCTGCAGGCGCATGAAGATCGCCTGGATGTTGGCCGGCGGGATGCGGTGAAAGGCCTTGGTGGAAAGGAGCGTGGTCATCCAGTCATCGCCCCCGGCATTCTCGAGCTGCGCCTGCAGCTCCGCGACCTCGTAGGTCCCCGTCTGATCCCACGTGATCATGACGTCGAGCAGCTCGCTGTCGATGGAGAGATAGCTGATCTCATCGACGGCGCGTGCGGTCACCTGCCGGGGAAGCTGCGGGTAGAGCGGAGTGCGCGCCTCCGGCGTGCCCCCGCGGATCATGGCGATGGTGCGCTCGCCTTCCTTCACCTCCACCATGCCGCCTACGAGCCACACGGTGCGCTTGTCGGTGTCGCCATCCTTGAAGAGAGTGCGACCGGCGGGCAAGGAGCGCACGACGACCTTCTTCGCGAGCGCCGCGAGATTGTCCCGCTTCAGACCGTCGAGGGGCGCGAGGGTCTTGAGCAGTTGAACGCTTGCTTCGCGTTCTTCGAGCATTTTGTGTGAGGCCTGATCGTGTCTCGGTCCGAAGGCGCCTTGTCCGGCACGGCTCGTCCCGTGAAAATTATGTCCGATGGTAGCACAGGGCCTCCCGAGCACCGGGGAGCCGTTCACGGTTTTGGCTTTGGCGCTTCGGCCCGCGGCCGCGCATCACGATTTTTGACAATTCATGTCTTCTCGGCCGCTCGCTCACGCGCGCCGGCGCCGCTCACCATCGCCCAGCCGGAATCCGGCTGGAAGCGGGCGCCGTACCGGGCGGCGAGCTCTTCCAGCCGCTCGACCACGGCGGCGACCCCGCGGCTGCGCGCGTAGGCGAGAGGGCCGCCGCGAAAGGGAGCAAAGCCGGTGCCGAAGATGACCGCGGCGTCGATGAGGTCCGCATCGTCCGCGATCCGCTCGCGCAGACAGGCGGCGCATTCGTTGACGAGCACGAGGATGAGACGATCGATGAGGTCGGGCGGCGGCGGCTCCGCGGAGGCGGCGGGCTTCACCGGCTTGCCGTCCTTCCACAGATAAAAGCCCGCGCCGCTCTTACGGCCGAGCTTGCCGAGGCTGACCAGCTCGCGCAGGCGCGAGAGGTTGGGAGTGGGGCGTCCGAGATCGGCGGCAATGATCTCCCCGACGTGCGCGGCAACGTCGAGGCCCACCACGTCGGCCAGCTCGATCGGGCCCATGGGCATGCCGAACGCCACGGCGGCCTCATCGATCACGCTGATCGGCACGCCCTGCTGGGCGGCATACATGGCCTCGTGCAGGTATGGCATCAACACCCTGTTGACGATGAATCCGGGCGCGCTGCGGCACGGCACCGGCAGCTTGTCCAACTTGCGCGTGAAGGCGACCGCCGTCTGCAGGACGGCGGGATCGGTGGCCGCGGTGTGGATGATCTCGACGAGCGGCATCTGCGCGACGGGGTTGAAGAAATGCAGTCCCGCGAGGCGCTTGGGATCCGCCAGACGCTCGGCAAGGTGCTCGAGCACGATGCTCGAGGTGTTGGTGGCGAGAATCGCGCCCGGCTTCATGCGCGGCTCGAGCGAGGCGTAGAGCTCCCGTTTGGCCTCCAGGCTCTCGAAGATGGCCTCGATCACGACGTCAGCCTGCGCGACGCCCTCTCCTGTCACGTCCGCCGTCAGGCGGCCCATTGCCTCCGTCACCTTCGCGGGGTCACGCAGCCGCTTCTCGCAGAGCTCGCGTGCGCGCTCGAGCGCCGGCTCGATGTAACCGAGCTCCCGGTCCTGCAGGGTCACCTTGAAGCCGCGCAGCGCCGACCAGGCGGCGATGTCCCCGCCCATGACCCCGGCGCCCACCACGTGCACGCGCTCGAGGGGCGTTGCGGGCTTGCCGCCGAGAGCCTTCAGGCGATCCTGCAACATGAAGACGCGGATGAGATTGCGCGCGGTCTCGGTGGTGAAGAGCTGGGCGATGGAGCGTGCCTCGGCCTCGAAGGCGACGGCTCCGTGCGCTCCGTAGCGCACCCAGAGGTCGATGATGGCGTAGGGGGCCGGGTAGTGCTCGCGGCGGACTTTCTGCGCGACCTGGCCGACGAGCGACCGCTGCACGATCGAGCGGACGACCGGCCAGCTCAAGGCGCGCTCCAGGAGACGGGGCCGATGCGGCGGCGGCGGATCGAGGATGAGCCGGCGCGCGGCCGAGCGAAGCTCGCTTTCCGGCACGAGTTTGTCGACCAGACCGAGCCGCAATGCCTTCTCCGCGCGCACGGACCTGCCCGTCAGCATCATCTCCATTGCGGGGCGTACGCCGATCAACCTGACACTGCGGACGGTCCCGCCGAATCCCGGGTGGATGCCGAGCTGCACCTCCGGGAAGCCGAGCGACAGCCGCTCATCGCCTACCGCGATGCGGTAGCGGCAGGCGAGGGCGAGCTCGAGCCCGCCGCCGAGCGCGAACCCGTGGATGGCCGCGACCGTCGGGCAGGGCAGCGCCTCCAGGCGCTCGAACACCTGTTGGCCGGCGTGGATCAGGCGATAGCCGCTCTCAGCGCTGGTAATACCAGTGAATGCCTTGATGTCGGCGCCGGCAATGAAGCCGCTTTTCTTGGCGGAGAGCACCACGATGCCGCGGGGCGGGGCTGAGATCCGGTCGAGGAGGGCGTCCAGCTCGCGCAGGACCTGGCTCGAGAGCACGTTGGTGGAGGTGCCCGGCTTGTCG
>JAGWPE010000155.1 GCA_028870635.1 Gammaproteobacteria bacterium
AAGCGCGGTTTTTGGCCGCCGCCTCCGCCACCTGCGGCGGCGGGGCACGTCCCTGTGCCTGGGCCGACACGAGGGGCGGCGCGCGCATTGGGCAACTGGGTAATTCACGATAATGTCAGGCAACACGATCGGCACGCTATTCACGGTGACGACCTTCGGCGAGAGCCACGGACCCGCGCTCGGCTGCATCGTCGACGGCTGCCCGCCGGGACTCGCTCTCGCGGAGGAGGACATCCAACAGGATGTCGACCGCCGCCGCACGGGCACCTCGAAGTTCGTCAGCCAGCGCCGTGAGGGCGATCAGGTGCGCATTCTCTCGGGCGTGTTCGAGGGGCGCACCACGGGCACTCCGATCGGCCTTCTCATCGAGAACACCGATGCGCGCTCGCGCGACTACGAGAAGATAAAGGACCGCTTCCGCCCGGGCCACGCCGACTACACCTATCAGCAGAAGTACGGTCTGCGCGACTATCGCGGCGGCGGCCGCTCATCCGCGCGCGAGACGGTGATGCGGGTCGCGGCGGGAGCGGTCGCGCGCAAGTATCTGGCGACCCGCCTGGGCGTCAGCATCTACGGATACCTGAGTCAGGTCGGCGCGCTCACCCTCGAGGCGCGCGATCCGGCGTTCGCCTACCAGAACCCCTTCTTCTGTCCCGATCCTGCGCGGGTGCAGGAGCTGGAGGCGCTCATCTGGAAGCTGCGCTCGGAAGGGGACTCGATCGGCGCGCGCGTGACCGTGATCGCCTCAGGGGTGCCCCCCGGCCTCGGCGAGCCGGTCTTCGGCCGGCTGGACGCCGACATCGCCGGGGCGCTCATGGGCATCAATGCCGTCAAGGCGGTCGAGATCGGGGCGGGCACGGCCGCGGTAGCGCAGCGCGGCAGCGAGCATCGCGATGAGCTCACCCCGCAGGGCTTCGCCAGCAATCACGCGGGCGGAATCCTCGGCGGAATCTCCTCGGGCCAGCAGATCGTCGCCCACCTCACCCTCAAGCCCACATCGAGCATCCAGGTTCCAGGCCGGACCGTGGATACCGCAGGCCAGCCGGTCGAGGTCGTCACGACCGGCCGCCACGACCCCTGCGTGGGCCTCAGGGCCACCCCCATCGCCGAGGCCATGCTCGCGATCGTGCTCATGGACCATTACCTGCGCCACCGTGCGCAGAACGCGGACGTCCGCTCCAGCACTCCCGATATCACCCGCCCGAAAGCAAGCGATTAAGCGGCCAGTATTAGAAATACGACACAGTTTATGTCTTGCTGGTGCCTGAATATCCCGCCATCGACAATAGGACTTAACTCATGGGTCGTGGTTTCCTGCTCGGTCATTCCATGCTGCGGTCGCTTTGGCTTTCCGCCGAATTAAGTTATATTGCGACCCGAATCGGATGAGACTGCCAAGATGCAGCCATCCCTTTGTTTTTACAATTTATTCCACTCACTGATGCCTTCCGGGGTGTCGTAATGGTCGCCAAACGCTCAAGCCGGGCGGTGGCGTTGCTGCTGGTTGTGCCCTCAGCGGCGTTCGCCCTCGGCCTCGGGGACATCCGTCTCCTTTCTCCCCTCGATCAGCCCCTCAAGGCGCAGATCGAGCTGCTCGACGCCACGCCTGATGCGCTGCAGAACCTGCAGGTTCAGCTCGCCTCTCAGGACATGTTCGCGCGTTACGGCCTCACCTGGCCGCAGTTCCTGAGCGGCGTGCACGTGAAAGCCGTGCGCACGGCCGACGGCCGCGAAGTGGTCGAGCTCACCTCCGATCAGCCCGTCACCGATCCGGTGCTCACGCTGCTGGTCGAGGCGAATTGGGACCGCGGTCATCTGATCCGCGAGTACACCGTGCTTCTCGACCCGCCGGTGTACGTGCCGAATCAGTCGCAGGCCGCCAGCGAGCAGGTCGCGCCGGCAGCCACCGGTACGGCCCAACGTGGCGGTGCGATCGAGCGCTCGCAGCCGCAGGTGACCGAAGCCGCTGCCCCCGCTCCCGCAACGGCGGCATCCACCGAGCCGTCGACCAGCACCGCCCAGTCGACACCTGCCTCTTCGGGTGGTGAGCCGCACTCTCTGGTCGTGCGCCGCGGTGAGACGCTTTCAGGCATCGCCAATCGGCTGAGCGGCGCCGGACTGGACGCCGGCCCCACGCGTGCCTGGATGGTAGCCATTTACCAGGCCAACCCCGCGGCCTTCGATCGCAACATGAACTTGCTGCGCTCGGGCGCCGTGCTGCGCATTCCCGACAGCGCCGCGGTCGCGGCCGTCTCGACCACGGCCGCGACGGCGGAGATCCGCCGCCAGTACGCGGCGTGGCGCGGCAGCTCACACGGCACTGCCAGTGCGGCGAGCGGTCCCGGCAGACTGCGGCTGGTCGCCCCCTCGGGCGGCGCCGGCGCTTCCGGCTCCCCCGCTACCGCGGGCTCCTCGGCGGGTGACGTCAAGGCATTGCAGGCGCAGGTTCAGAATCTGCAAACGCAGCTTGCGGACGAGCACCGCCTGCTGCAGCTGAAGGACGACCAGCTGGCGCGCATGCAGGCTCAGCTTGCAGGCAAGCCGGCGCCGCAGGCGGCATCCCCCGCGAATCCGCCCGCCTCCGCAGCGGCTGCTGCCAGCGAGCCCGCGCACGCCCCGGGTCCCACCGAATCCCCCAGCCCACCGGCCAGCGCCGCTCCGGCGCCCGCGGAGACCCCTCCGAGCGAGGCTGCGCCTCCGCCTCCCGCCGTGGCGAATGCCCCTGCGCCTCAGCATCCAGCGACAGCGGCGCCACCTGCGGTGCATCGTCCGGCGGCAAAGCCTGCTGGGCTCCAGCCGTCCTCGAGCCCGTCGCTCTTCGAGACTCTCGCCAGCTACTGGTGGGCGATCGCACTGTTGGTCGTAGCGGCGCTTGCAGCCGTTGGCGCGCGTATCTGGCGTTCGCGCCGGCAGTCGGATCTGGACGACTCGCTGGGTCGGCTCGCCGCGGCCGGAGCAACTCCGTCCCCGTACACAAGGCTGGAGCCGACCGCAGGCGATACGGCGTCGATGCGTCCGATAGCAGCGGAGCATGACGACGCATTCGTCGTCGAGGAGAGCGGGACGCACGAGCGGCCGAGGATCGCCGCAGCCGCGGCACCTCTTGCCGCCAAGCACGTCACGACGGCCGACCAGACGATCAGCAGCGAGACGGCGCTCAACCTCGAGCAGGGCGATCCGCTTGCCGAGGCCGATTTCCACATGGCCTACGGCCTCTACGACCAGGCCGCAGACCTCATCCGCATTGCCATCGGGCGCGAGCCGGAGAGGCGGGACCTGAAGCTGAAGCTGCTCGAGGTCTTCTTCGTCTGGGGCAACAAGGAGCAGTTCCTGCAGACGGCGCACGAGCTTGCCGATACGCGCGCCGAGGCGGCGGCGGGCGAGTGGGAAAAGATCGTGATCATGGGCAAGCAGCTCGCGCCGGAGGATCCGCTGTTCGCAGGCGGGGCCGCCGTGAGCGGCGCGGCTTCGGCAGGGGTAGACCTGGACCTCGCCGGCGGCCAGGGCGCGGGTCTCGATTTCGACGTCGCCTCCGGGCGCACGGGCCAGCACGCGCAAGGCCTGGACCTCGACATCGGCTCCGCGCTCGGGGACAGCGAGTCCGTGACCGTCGAGTCGCCGGGCACTGCGACCGATCGCAACATGGCCCTGCTCGATACGCATTTCACGGACAACGCCACCGGCTCGACGCGGGAGATGACGGCGACCCTGCCCGGAGGGGATGAGCTGGCCGGTGAGTTCGGCACCGAGATAGAAGGTCCGACCATCGAGCAGCCGGCCCTGCACATGTCGGAGCAGCCGACCATCAAGGAAAAGGTCGAGCACGCACTCAGGCAAAGCGGCGCCGAGCAGACCGCCGAGCTGGCCATCGACGACCTGGGGCTCGATCTGGGCGCGTTCGACGCGGACGGGACGCCGGGTGAGGCGACCGAAGCCTCCCCTGAGGCGCCGACGATGGTCGCCGGACTCGATGAGCATTCGCGCCGGATCATGGAGCAGGCGAGCCAGCGCCCGGCCGAGCCGTCACCGGAGCCCACCGGCACCACCAATGCCTGGCAGATCGATGAGAGCGAGCTCGAGGCTGTACTGACGGAAGGTGATGGCCGTGCCAACGGCCACGACACGGCGGCGACCTCGCGCCTGGGCGCGCTCGATGCCGGCGGTGTCGACTACGAGCTCGGCGAGGCCGAGCCGGAAGTCAACCATGGCACGAACGGCGCCAGCGTGGATCTCGACGTCGGTACCGCGACGGTGCCGGATGCGGCCTTTACGGCGACCCAGAAGCTGTCTGCGGAAGATCTCGCGCTGCCGGATCTCGAGCCCGTCACCATGAGCGAGGTCGGCACCAAGCTCGATCTCGCGCGTGCCTACATGGATATGGGAGACCCCGACGGAGCGCGCAACATCCTCGAGGAAGTCGTGCACGAGGGCTCCGCGGCGCAGCGCCAGGAAGCGGAGCGCCTGATGGAGTCGCTGCCTTAATCATGGCGCTGGATCCGGGCATCCTGCCCGGCCCAGCGCTACTTTGGGCAAAAAGCGTGGTTTTTGTTTGCCCAAAGTCCCGCCACCTGCGGCGGCGGGGCACATCCCTGTGCCTGGAATTGAGAGGGTGCCGCCCTGATGCGGAGTCGTACTGTTTGATGACGCGGATCGGTTAAGGTGGCGCGGATCGCGGTCGGGCTCGAGTATCAGGGAACTCGCTACGCGGGTTGGCAGAGTCAGCGCTCGGTGGAAACGGTGCAGGTGCTCGCGGAGGGCGCCCTCGGCACGGTGGCAGCCGAGCCGGTGAGTCTGGTCTGCGCGGGCCGGACTGACGCCGGGGTGCATGCCTGCGGCCAGGTGGCGCATTTCGAGACCGGCGCGAGCCGCAGCATGCGGGCTTGGATGCTCGGAGCCAACTCCGAGCTGCCGCGCGATATCAGCATCTCCTGGGTGCGCCCCGTGCCCGCGCACTTTCACGCGCGCTACTCGGCAGAGGCGCGCACGTACCGCTATCTGATCTTCAATCGCGCCTCCCGCTCCGGCCTCCTTGGCTCCAGGGCAACCTGGATCCATCGTCCCCTCGATGCCGAGCGCATGGCGCAGGCGGCCGCGGTGCTCGAGGGCGAGCATGACTTCAGCGCCTTCCGCGCCGCCGAATGCCAGGCGAAATCACCGATCCGACGGATGGAGCGGCTCACCGTCGCGCGGCAGGGCGATTGGCTCGCGATCGAGGCCACGGCCAACGCCTTCCTGCACCACATGGTGCGCAACATCGCCGGGCTCCTCATCCGCATCGGCAAGGGCGATGCGCCGCCCTCGTGGGCAGCCGAAGTGCTCGCGGGCCGCGATCGGCGGTTGAGCGCTGCCACGGCGCCGGCGCACGGCCTCTACCTCTGGCAAGTGCGCTACCCGGCCGCCTTCCCAATCCCCCCGCCGTCCTGCGATATGATCCCGGCTGGATTTCCAGCCTAGGCGGCCCTCATGTCCTGGTTCGAGAAGATCATGCCCTCGCGCATCAAGACCGAGCGGCGCACCCGCTCGGTGCCGGAGGGCCTCTGGATCAAATGTCCGGCATGTGATGCCGTCCTCTACCGGGCGGAGCTCGAGCGCAATCTGTATGTGTGCCCGAAATGCAGCCACCACATGCGGATCGGCGGCCGCGAGCGCCTCGAGCGCTTCCTCGACCCGGCCTCGACCGAGGAGATCGGCGCGCGGATCACCCCCGAGGATCCGCTCAAGTTCCGCGACAGCAAGCGCTACAAGGACCGGCTCGTGCAGGCGCAGAAGGCGACCGGCGAGACCGACGCTCTCATCGTGCTCGCCGGCACGCTCGAGAAGCTGCCGGTGGTGGCCTGCGCCTTCGAGTTCCAGTTTCTCGGCGGCTCGATGGGCTCGGTGGTGGGCGAGCGGTTCACGCGCGCCGCCGACCACTGCATCGAGCACCGCAAGGCCCTGGTCTGCTTCACGGCGAGCGGCGGCGCCCGCATGCAGGAGGCGCTCTATTCGCTGTTGCAGATGGCCAAGACCGCCGCCGCGCTCTCGCGCCTCGCGCAGGCGCATCTGCCGTTCATTTCGGTGATGACGGACCCGACGACCGGCGGCGTGTCGGCGAGCCTCGCCATGCTCGGCGACCTCAATCTCGCGGAGCCGCGCGCGCTGATCGGCTTCGCGGGGCCGCGGGTGATCCAACAGACGGTGCGTGAGACGCTGCCCGAGGGATTCCAGCGCAGCGAGTTCCTGCTCGATCACGGCGTGCTCGACATGATCGTCGATCGCCGCGACATGCGTGAGCGGATCGCATCGCTCCTGCGCATGCTGATGAAGCAGCCGGCTGCCGCCGCGTAAGGCTCCCGCGCCCCCGTGGCCCGATCTCTCCTCGAGTGGCTGGCGCTGCAGGAGGCCGCGCATCCGAAGTCCATCGATCTCGGCCTGGAGCGCGTCGCAGCGGTGGCCCGGCGGCTCGGCATCGACCGGCCGGGCTGCGCGGTGATCACCGTGGGCGGGACGAACGGCAAAGGCTCGACGGTCGCGCATCTGGAGGCGCTGTGGCTCGCGGCCGGCCGGTCGGTCGGACTTTTCACCTCGCCGCACTTCCTGCGGTACAACGAGCGGATCCGCATCGATGGCGTGGAGGCGCAGGATGCGGCGATCGTCGCGGCTTTCGAGCGTATCGAGGCGGCGCGCGGCGCCACGACCCTCACTTTCTTCGAATACAACACGCTCGCGGCCCTCCTGCTCTTCGCCGAGCGCGGCGTCGAGCTCGCGCTGCTCGAGGTCGGGCTCGGCGGGCGGCTCGATGCCACCAATCTCATCGATGCGGACGTGTCGGTGGTCTGCTCGGTCGGCTTCGATCATCGCGACTGGCTGGGAGATACGTTGGAGGAGATCGGCGCCGAGAAGGCCGGAATCTTCCGCCCCGCGCGCCCGGCGGTCCTCGGTACCGCGCGCATGCCGGCGAGCGTGTACTCCGCCATTGAGCGCCTCGGCGCGAAGCCGTTCGTCGCGGAGAGGGATTTCAGCTGGCGGGTGGAGGGCGCGGACGGAACGCCGCATTGGAGCTATCGCGGACCCAAGCTCACTCTCACCGATCTGCCGCCTTCCGCGCTCGCAGGCTCCGTGCAATATCGCAACGCTGCGACGGCGCTTGCCGCTCT
>JAGWPE010000156.1 GCA_028870635.1 Gammaproteobacteria bacterium
CCGGATAACTCGCGTGTGTTTCCCGAGCGGGCGCCGGTGATATGTCAAGTGCGGATGGTCAACGAGACGCCGCTGGTGCCTGACCTCGAGCGCTTGGAAGAGATGATCGCGGAGGAGACGCGGGTCGCGGCGTAGCCGGGTCTCCCGGCTGGCTCCTGTCACGTCTGAGGTAGCGGTAACTCCAGCGCGCCTCGCCGTAAATTCCCTTTTTTTAGGGCACCGCCGCCTCGAGCGGCGCTTTGACAACCGCCTGGCTCGGCGTTAGTCTGATATCGATACCACTCCGGCCGGTAGGAGCCGGCGGGCGGCGAGGCAGCCGAATTTTCCGTCTCAAAGCCGCTCGGGCGGCGCTGCGCACGAGTTCCCGCGCAGCGTTGCTCGAGCGGCAATCCCTCACTTGAAGATCAGCTGAGCACTTCAGCGGCCGCGGCGTGCAGGAGTCCGTTCGTCGCGAGGACCGTGGTCGTCTCGAGCGTGACGTCCTTGCCCGCCAGGTCGGTGAAGGTGCCGCCGGCCTCGCGGACGATCACCGACAGAGCGGCGATGTCGAGGATGTTGACGTCCGATTCGATGACCACGTCGAGTGAGCCGCGCGCCAGCAGGTGGTAGTGCACGAAGTCGCCGTAACCGCGGATGCGGCTGACGCGGCGGATCAGTGCGCCGAGGCGGTCCCACTGCGCGGAGCGGGTCATGGTCTTGAGGTTGCCGGTGGATACGATGGCGGCTGAGAGATCCGCGACGGCGCTGACCCGTATGGGGCGGTCGTTGAGGTAGGCGCCGGAACCTTGCTCGGCCCAGGCGAGCTCGCCGTAGGCGGGGGCGCTGGAGACGCCCAGCACCAGGCGCCCGCCGCGCATCAGGGCGATCTGGGTGGAAAAGAAGGGACACTCGCGCACGAAGGATTTGGTGCCGTCGATGGGGTCCACCAGCCAGACGCTCTCGGCGCCCACGGAGTGCTTGCCGGTCTCTTCGCCGTAGAAGCCGTAATTCGGGAAGCGCTCGCTCAGCACCGCGCGGATGGCTTCCTCGGCGCGCACATCGGCCTCGGTGACGGGCGACTGGTCCTCCTTGGTGCGGACGGCCAGGCTCTTCTGATAGAGGCCGCGGATCACCTCGGCCGCCGCCTGCGCGGCGTCGAGGGCGGCTTGCAGCTCTCGGGATGGCATGGTCGTTCGCGCTGTTCCTGCAATGTGCAATGGATGATGAGGCGTAGGCACATGGAGGTGCCCGCCGCCGCGCCGGGCCGGGCAGGATGCCCGGATCCAGCGCTTCCTACTAGCGTTGCCGGGGCGGCCGGGCGCTGTCAAATCCGCGGCTCTGGCACAATCGGGCCTCGGCCACTGCGCGCCTGGAGGCGCTCCCATGGGGAACAGGCTCAGCAAGATCTACACGCGGACCGGCGATGACGGCACGACCGGGCTCGGCGACGGCACTCGGGTGCCGAAAGACAGCGCTCGCGTAGAGGCATACGGCACTACGGACGAGCTGAACAGCGTGCTCGGCGTGCTGTTGGCGGTTCCCGGATTGCCGGATGCGGTGAGCGCGTTGCTTACCGAGGTACAGCATGAGCTTTTCGATCTCGGCGCCGAGCTCTGCATTCCGGGTCACGTGGTCATCACGGCCGAACACGTGACGAGGCTCGAGAAGGCGCTCGACCGGTTCAACGACTCCCTGCCGCCGCTGAAGGAGTTCATCCTTCCCGGCGGCGGCCCCGCGGCGGCGGCCTGTCACCTGGGCCGCACCGTGGCGCGGCGAGCCGAGCGGCGTGTCTGGACCCTCGCGCGGGCCGAGACCGTAAATCCCGAGGTGCTGCGCTACCTCAACCGGCTCTCGGACCTGCTGTTCGTGCTGGCGCGGGTGTTGGCGCGCCACGAGCGCGGTACCGAGGTTCTGTGGCGCCACGAGCGCGGCACGCGCGGCTGAGCGAGCACGGAAACGGCATGGCCGGTGCGCTGCGCCGTATCATCGCGGCGATCACCCTCTGCGTGGCCGCGCTCGTGGTCTTTGCGGCCGCCGTCGGGCTCTTCCTCATTTGTCTGGCGGGCTTCGCGTTGCTCATCGCGGGCATCTCGTCCTGGCTGCAGCGGGTTGATGTGGCAGCCGCCTGGGCGCGGACCCTCGGCGGAATCGGGCTCATCGGCGGCAGTGCCGGCCTCGCGGCGCTCGGATGGCTGGCGGTCGAGAGGCTGGCGGGTCCGCTGCGCCGAGTTGCGCGTCTGCGCAATCGTGCTCCGCGCGCAGCCCCAGAAAGGGAGACCACGCTGCAGCGGGCGCGCAAGTTCGTCGCCATCGTCGGGATTCTGCTGGCGCTGATCTGCCTGCCCTTTGCCGCCGCAATCCATGCGACCACGCGCGCGCCGTGGCTCGGATGGGGTGTCGCGCCACACAGGCGCATAATCCGAGCGCCGGGGGAACCGCGCCTCACCCTGCGCGGTCTCCGACCTCGTTCATCGCAGGCCTGAAGGAAAGACCATGACTCTCATGCAAGCATTCAAGGTGTGGTGGAGCTACAGCTGGCGGTCGAGCATCCTCGTCATCCCGCTCTGGACCATCATCACGGCCTGGTCGCTCGTCGGACTCTTCTCCGCCGTGCAGAACATGCAGCTCTCCGGACAGAGTCTGGACAGCATGAACATCGGCCAGCTGACGCGCCTGGCTTCCGGCGGCTTGACCCTGTCGATCCTGTCCGTGGTACTCACGGCGGCAATTCAGGTATTCGCGATGCGCTGGACGCTCAACTCACGCTGGGCGGACTTTCGGCTGAAGGCGGTGCCGCCGGACGCGGCGGTCGGAAGCGAGTCCGGGCCGGGCAACTCGACCAAGCCGGCGAGGGTGTGAAAAGCGCTTCTGGATCCGCTCACCCTGAGAGCCGGTGGCTACTTTGAGCCGAGCATCTTCCGCCAGCGCTGCCAGTGGAACGCTGGGCCGGGATCGGTCTTGCGGCCGGGGGCGATGTCGCTGTGTCCGGTGATCCGCTCGGCTGAAAGCGTGGGGTACGTGGAGAGCAGGGCCCTGACGAGAGCGGTGAGACTCTCGTATTGCGCATCCGTGTAGGGAATCGCGTCGGATCCTTCCAGCTCGACGCCGATCGAGAAATCGTTGCAGCCGCTGCGGCCCTGGTATTGGGAATGACCTGCGTGCCAGGCGCGCATTCCGAATGGTACGTACTGAGTGATCGTGCCATCGCGGCGGATCACTGCGTGCGCGGAGACGCGTAGAGCCGCGGTGTCGTGGAAGGAAGGATGCGCGTCGGGCCGCAAGCTGCCGGCGAAGAGGTGATCGATCCATGGGCCGCCGAACTCGCCGGCGGGGAGGCTGATGCCGTGCACCACGATGAGCTCGGGCGCGGCGTCTTTGGGGCGGGCATCGAAGTGAGGCGACAGAACCTGGCGAACACCGGCGAGAAGGCCGGTGGCGGGCTCGATCCGCAGCGGGGGCCGACGCGCGCTTTCGCGCGCATCGCTGCAAATCGTTCCAGACGATTCAGTCATGCAGGTAACGCGAAAGGCCGGCGTAGAGGACGGCCAGGAGGCCCGTGACGAAGATGCCGTCGAACGTCCCTGCGCCTCCAATGGAGGCAACGGGGGCGCCGAGCGCCTGGATTGCGCCCAGGTTGAGAAGGTCCGCGCCGATGAGCGTTCCGAAGCTGCCGCTGATGTAGGCGAGCGGCGCCGCCCGGCGGCGCGTCAGCGCGACGGCGATGATGGCGGTCGCCAACGCCGGAACGAAGATCGGCAGGGCGATGCCGAAGCCGGGAACCGGCCGCGCGAGGTAGTGGCAGACCGCGGCGACGAACGCGATGCCGACCGCGCCGAGGAGGAACAGGCGGTGCTTGAGAAGCAGGTAGAGCGACAGGCACACCGGGATGATGGCGCCGCCGACATTGACCGCCAGAATGGTTGCGTGGCTCTGGCGCACGACGGGCACGATGTAGGTCATGCCGAAGAAGCTGATCTCGCCGGCCGTTACCGTCCGATGCCCCGGAAGATAGGCCACGGGTATGTTGATGTAGCTGCCGAGCAGAGACAGCGCGAGGACGGTGATGAGCGTTCCCTCCCTGATGCCCATCGAGAGGGATGCATACTTCAGCGCCCGCAGCAGCGTGAGGCCGATCAGGACGATGATCAGGCCCCAGAAGATCAGGAGGAAGGGCAGCGAGACCGGAAAATACTGGAGTTCTGAGCCATGCATGGCCACCGCATCATGCCACAATGCGGCAATGACTACCGGGAACGCCTTCTACTCCGCGCGAGATCTCGCCCACGTCTGGCACCCCTGCACCCAGATGAAGGACCACGAGGATCTGCCCATGATCCCGGTCCGCCGCGGCTCCGGGGTGTGGCTGGAGGACTTCGAGGGCAAGCGTTACCTCGATGCGATCAGTTCCTGGTGGGTGAATCTCTTCGGCCACGCCAACCCGCGCATCAACGCCGCGGTGCGCGAGCAGCTCGAGAAGCTGGAGCAGGTGATCCTGGCAGGGTTCACCCACGAGCCTGTGATCGCCCTCTCCGAGGCGTTGACTGCCATCGCTCCGCGCGGACTCACCCGTTGCTTCTACGCCGACAACGGCTCCTCCGCGGTGGAAGTCGCCGTCAAGATGAGCTTCCACTACTGGCGCAACGTCGGCAAGACGGCCAAGCGGCGCTTCATCACGCTCTCCAACAGTTACCACGGCGAGACCCTCGGCGCACTGGCCGTGGGCAATGTCGAGCTCTACAAGGAGATCTACCAGCCGCTGCTCATGGACGTGATCACCGTGCCGTCTCCGGACTGCTTCGGGCGGGAGCCGGGTGAGAGCTGGGCGGAGCATTCGACGCGCAAGTTCGCCCACATGGAAGCCGCCCTGGCGAAGCACGCGCACGAGACGGCCGCGGTCATTCTCGAGCCGCTGGTGCAGTGCGCCGGCTCCATGCGCATGTACGATCCGGTCTACCTCGCGCTGCTGCGCCAGGCCTGCGACCGCCACGGCGTGCACCTGATCGCGGACGAGATCGCGGTTGGATTCGGGCGCACCGGGACCATGTTCGCCTGCGAGCAGGCGGGCATCCGCCCCGACATGATGTGCCTGTCGAAAGGCCTGACCGCGGGCTACCTGCCACTTTCCGCCGTCATCACCACGGACCCCATTTATGCGGCCTTCTACGACGAGTACGTGAAGCTGACCGCCTTCCTCCATTCGCACAGCTTCACCGGCAATCCGCTCGCCTGCTCCGCGGCGCTGGCCAGTCTGGATATCTTCCGCACCGACGATGTCCTCACTCGCAACCGAAGCCTCGCCGCCCACCTCGGCGCCAGAGCCCGTGAGCTCGAAGCGCACCCGCACGTCGCCGAGGTCCGTCAGCACGGCATGATCGTCGCGGTCGAGCTGGCGCGCGACAAGGCGAGGCGCGAGCCCTATCCGTGGCAGGAGCGCCGCGGTCTGAAGATCTATCGCCACGCTCTCAGCCGCGGCGTGCTCCTCCGTCCCATCGGGACGGTTCTCTACTTCATGCCGCCTTATGTGATCACACCAGAGGAGATCGACCTCATGGTGGAGGTTGCGCGCGAGGGCATCGAGCTCGCGACATGCGACTGACACGCGTCCATGTCGCTGGACCCCTGGCTTCCGGGAACCGACATGCCATCGAAGGCGATGCGGCCAACCACATCACGCGCGTATTGCGCCTCGCGCGTGGCGATCCGCTGACTGTCTTCGATGGCCGCGGCGGCGAGTATGCCGCCCGAATCGAGGAGTTCCGCAAAGGCGCCGTGATCGTGGCGGTTGGAGATCCGTCGGCGGCCGTCCGCGAGTCGCCGCTTTCCCTGACGCTGGCGCAGGGAGTCTCCCGCGGCGAGCGCATGGACTGGGTCGTGCAGAAGGCCACCGAGCTCGGCGTGACCCGCATCATCCCCGTGCTGACGGAGCGCACAGTCGTGAAGCTCGACGCCAGGCAGGCCGAGCGCAAGCTCGCTCATTGGCGAGGCATCGCGACTGCCGCGTGCGAGCAATGCGGCCGTGACCGCATTCCCGCCATCGACGAGCCCGTGGATACGGCCGAGTTTCTCGCAAAAGCCGAGCGCCGCGCCACACGCGTGTTGCTCTCCCCAACAGCCAGCCTGCGGATTGCCGATGTGCCGCGGTCGGAGGCAGGCGCCATCGTGCTGATCGGTCCCGAGGGCGGCCTCGCCGAGGCCGAGCAGCAGGCGGCAGTGGCAGCTGGCTTCGTCGGCGTCCGCCTCGGGCCGCGGGTGCTGCGCACCGAAACGGCCGCGGTGACCGCCCTGACATTGCTCCAACACCAGTTTGGCGACCTGTGAAACCCTCAGGCGTTCACGAAGATCCGTCTGCCGTCCTTCTCGAGCTGCAACATCGGCGAGAGATAGAGCTCGCTCAGCCTTTCCGCCGTCAGCAGCTCGCAGGCCGGACCGTCCGCCCAGCGCCCGTCCCCGTGCAGCAGCACCACCCGGTCCGCAAACCTGGCGGCCACCGTCGGATCGTGCAGCGTGGCGATCACCGTCCTGCCGCCGGCGCACAGCTCCTTGAACAACCCCAATATTCCGAGCAGATGCGCCGGGTCGAGATGATTCGAGGGCTCATCCAGCAGGAACACCGCCGGCTCCTGCACGAGCAGCGCCGCCACCGCGACCCGGCGCAGCTCGCCGCCCGAGAGCGTGTCGGTCCGCCGCTCCGCGAATTGCTCGAGGTCCACAGCCGTCAGCGCCTGCCTCGCGATCAGCTCGTCTTCCGCGGTCTCCCACTGCCAGAGCTTCAGGTGCGGATGCCTGCCGACGAGCACCGCCTCCAGAGCCGTGGTGACGAAGGACTCCTCGACATCCTGGGCGAGCAGCCCCAGCCGCAGCGCCACCGCCCGCCGGCTCAGGCTCTCCATCGCCGCGCCGTCGAGATATACCGCGCCCGCTTGCGGCCGCCGCAGCCCCGCGAGCGTGTGCAGGGTCAGTGTCTTGCCCGAGCCGTTTCTGCCCAGGATGGCCACGAACTCTCCCGGACGGAATTGCAGCGACAGCCCCGTGACCAGCCGGCGGGCGCCGGCCGCCACCTCGATGTCGCGGGTGGCGAGCGTGCAGGCCTGTAGGCCCCCGGGGACGCTCAAGGCTGCAGTCGTGTGGCGGTCCAGGGCCCGGCCTCGAAAAAGCCGCTCGGCTGCTCCGAGAGCCTGCGTGTCCAGCGCGCGCGGTCGTGTACCCGTGCCTCACCTTCGACCCACAGCTCCACGCTCTCCGCCCACAGGTGATAGCCGCCCCAGTGCGGCGGCCGCGGGATGACGGTGTCGAGGTCGCCCTCCGCCCCGGGCTGGCCGGGCAGCGGCGTGCCGAAGCGCTCAGCCGCCTCGGCCACGGACTCGAACAGCGCCTCGCGGGAGGCCACGGGCTCGCTCTGCGCACTGGCCCAGGCGCCGACGCGGCTCGGCCACGGCCGCGAGGCGAAGTACGCATCGCTGTCCGCGGCAGGCGCCTGAAGCACGGAACCCTCGATGCGGACCTGCCGGCGCAGGGTGTCCCAGTGAATCACCGCCGCCGCGCGCGGGTTCTCCGCGAGCTGGCGGCCCTTGCGCGACAGGTAGTTCGTATAGAAGACCAGGTAGCCCGGCAGCGGCACCACTTCCTTGCAGAGCACCACCCGGGCCGAAGGCTGCCCGTGCGAATCACAGGTGGCGAGCACCATGGCATTCGGGTTCGGCTGCTGCCGGTGCTGCCAGGCCTCGGCCATCCAGCGATTGAGGGTGACCAGGGGCTCCGGCGGGAGGGGCTCGGGCAGCAGCTCGGTATGTCGCGTCACATCGACATATTAGTTGCCCGCGCAATTACGCGCGACTCCGAAGCATGCGGCATAGGCACATGGAGGTGCCCGCCGCCACTGGCGGCGGCGCACTTGCAGCGGCCACGCCGGGCCGATAAAAGGGTATTCCCACCTTCACAGTATCGGCTCCGGGAAGATCCCCAATGACGCGGGACGATGTGACCCTGGATGACTTGCGCCGCCGCCTCACCGAGATCGACCGGCAGCTGCTCGCGCTGGTCGGCGAGCGCAAGGCATTGAGCGGCGAGGTGGCGCGCGTCAAGCGGGCGACCGGCCATCCGACCCGCGACTTCGAGCGTGAGCGCGAAGTGATCGAGGGTGCGCGGGCCGCCGCCATCCAGGCCGGCGTTTCGCCCGCGCTCGCCGAGGAGCTGCTGCGCCTGCTCATCCGCTCCTCCCTCACCACCCAGGAGCAGGCCAGCGTGGCGGCGCGCGGCGCGGGCTCCGGCCGGCGCGTGCTCGTCATCGGCGGTGGCGGCAAGATGGGCCGGTGGTTCGTCCAGTTCCTTTCCTCGCAGGGTTTCGGGGTCGAGGTCGCGGACCCCCACGGAGGGCCCGATGGCGTGCCGTGCACCTCGGATTGGCGTACGGCCGACCTGAAACACGACTACATCGTGCTCGCAACGCCACTGGGCGTGACCGATGCGATCCTGCGCGAACTGGCGCTGCGCCGCCCTCCCGGCGTGATCTTCGATGTCGGCTCGCTGAAGTCGCCCCTGCGCGCCGGCCTGATGGCGCTCAAGTCCCACGGCTGCCGCGTCACCTCCATCCACCCAATGTTCGGACCCGACACGGAGCTGCTGTCCGGACGTCATGTCATCTTCGTCGACCTGGGTAACGCCGAGGCGCTGGCCGAGGCGCGGGCGCTCTTCGCATCCACCATGGCCGAGCAGGTGGTGATGAGCCTCGACGATCACGACCGGCTGATCGCCTACGTGCTCGGCCTGTCGCATGCGCTCAACATCGCCTTCTTCACGGCCCTCGCCGAAAGCGGCGAAGCCGCTCCACGGCTGGCGCGGCTCTCGAGCACTACCTTCGACGCGCAACTCGATGTCGCAAGCCGCGTCGCGCAGGAGAGCCCCGATCTCTACTTCGAGATCCAGAGCCTGAACGACTACGGCGCGGAGTCGCTGGAGGCGCTGTCGCAAGCCGTGGAGCGCATCCGGGCGGCGGTCGTCTCCCGCGATCATGAGGTCTTCGTCGCGCTGATGCGGCAGGGCCGCGACTACCTCGAAGACCGCCGCAGCGTCGCGGAGCGCCGGGCGTAGGCTCCGGCGTCTACGATGCTGGCGATGGATGCAGACCGTCTGAAGACGCTCGAGGAGGAGAACGAGCGGCTGCGGGCACGGCTCAAGGAGCTGACCGAGGAGGTCAGCCGCAACGACGCGCTGTTCCGCAAGACTCAGGAGAGGGAGCTCGAGCTGCTGCGGGCCGGGTCGCTGGCGCAGCTGCTCGAGCGGCTGATCCACGGCCTGCGGCAGTCATATCAACTGGATGTCGTCACGCTGCTGCTGCACGACCCGCAGCACGAGATCCGCCACCTTCTGTCGGGGGACGGCTTTCTCCTCGAGGAGCTCGAGGGCGTCTACTTCGTCGATGCGCTGAGCGCCGCCGCGCCGCAGGTCGCCAACCTCGAGCGCCCCTGGCTCGGACCCTTCCGCCTCGCCGATCACGAGCTGCTGTTGCCCGGGGTCCCGAGCGGCGGCAGCCTCGCCCTGATTCCGCTGACCCGCCAGGAGCAGCTCGACGGCGTGTTGGTTTTCTCCAGCTCCGATCCGCGCCGCTTCACCAGCGATCTCGCGAGCGACTTCCTGGCCCATCTGGGGGTGGTGTCGGCGATCTGCATCGAGAATGCGGTCAACCGCGCGCGGCTGGTGCGCAGCGGCCTGACGGACTTCCTGACGGGGTTTCACAACCGGCGCTACCTGCACGCGCGGCTGCGTGAGGAGCTGGCGCGCGCCCAACGCGCGAAGCAGCCGGTCGCCTGCCTGATGATCGACGTCGATCACTTCAAGCGCATCAACGACCAGTACGGGCATCTCGCAGGCGATACGGTGCTGCGCGAGGTGGCGCAGCGCATCGATCAGGAGATGCGCCTCAGCGATACGGGCGCGCGTTTTGGCGGTGACGAGTTCGCGCTGGTGCTGTCGCATGCGGCGGTGAGCGACGGTGAGAAGGTCGCAGGCCGCGTGCTGCACGCGGTACGCAACCAGCCGATTCCCATCGGCAAGGGCAACTCCGAGACCGTCACCCTGTCGATCGGTGTCGCCGCCGCCAGCCCCAGCGCCGGCACGCGCGACTACAAGGTACTGGCGGAGCGGTTAATCGCGGAAGCCGACGCTGCGCTCTATCGGGCGAAGA
>JAGWPE010000157.1 GCA_028870635.1 Gammaproteobacteria bacterium
CGAGAGCTCCTCCTGGTCGGCCGCGAGCACGTGCACGGCGAAGTGCGTCGCGGCGACAAACGCCGGCAGGCTGCGCGCGCTCTTCGCCAGGCTCCAGAGAACCATGGGCGGGTCGAGGGAGACGGAGTTGAAGCTGTTCGCGGTGAGGCCGACGTCCTTGCCTGCCGTGTCGCGTGTCGTGACGATCGTGACGCCGGTGGCGAAAGCGCCCAATGCGCTGCGGAAGCGGCGGCCGTCGTCGGGACTGGAATCGGATGGCATGGCTGGCGCGGCCGTGAGGGTCCTAGAGCCTCTCCAGCCCCTGGATGATCCGCTGGTGGAGGAGGGCGTCAAGCCTCTCGTATCTGCCCTGCGAGGCGCTGTCGAAGTAGAGCGGATCCGCCGTCCGCCCGGGGTCGTAGCCCTGCGCGGCCAGCTCCTGCTTCCTCAGCTTGAAAGTGCCGGTGAGATCGAGCGCCGGCACGATGCGCAGGAAGAGGGGACGGGCGTAGTCAGGCAGGCCCGCGGCCGCCTGGCTCCGGAAGCGCTCGAGATCGAACTCGCTGTCGACCACGAGCGCGGCCATTCCCGCGCGGCCTTCGGCGCGCGGTACCGATACGCCGTATACCGCGACTTCCAGAACGCCCTTGCAAGCTTCCAGCACTGATGCGACCTCGGTGGTCGAGACGTTCTCTCCCTTCCAACGGAAGGTGTCGCCGATGCGGTCGACGAAGTAGAAGAAACCCTGCGCGTCGCGAGTCATGAGATCGCCCGTGCGGTACCAGGCGTCGCCGGGTGCGAAGACATCGCGCAGAACCTTAGTACGTGTAGCGTTGGCGTCCGCGTAACCTTCAAATCGCGCGCCGGCCGCCGAACTGCTCTCGGCGATGCGGCCGATGGCCTCACCGGCCTCGTCCGGGCCGCAGCGTATGCAACGGCCCTCGGAATCCCGTGCGGGCATGCCTGTCGCGGGATCGGAGCGCACCAGCGCCACGGGGTAGCGGTGCGATAGGAAAGGGGGGATGCGGCCGATCGAGCCCGGCCGGCCCTCGCAGTTGTAGAGGGAGAACGTTCCTTCCGTGGCGGCGTAATACTCGAGAATCCGCGGGATCTGAAACCGCCTCTGGAAGGCCTTCCAAACCTCCCCCCTGAGGCCGTTGCCGCAGGCGAGGCGCAGGCCGTGGTCCCGGCTGTCGGGACTGTGCGGCGCATTGAGCAAGTAGCGGCAGAGCTCGCCGATGTACTGGAAGATCGTGCAGCGTTCCGCGCGGATGTCCTGCCAGAAGCGGCTGGCGGAAAAGCGCTCGCGCAGCACCACGGCACCGCCGCCCATCAGTGCCGCACCGGTGGCGACCACGCCGCCGACGCTGTGATACATGGGCAGACAGTCGTACAGCCGATCGGCGGGAGTGATGTCCATGAGCCCCGCGAACCAGTGGCTCCACTGCATCAGCCTGTGGTGGCTGACCACCGCTGCTTTGGGCAGTCCGGTGGTGCCGGAGGTGTAGATGTAGAGCGCGCGGTCGCAGAGGGAGGGCAGGGCGCACTCCGCATCGCTGACGGGCTCACCGGCGAATGCCGCCACGCGCAGGTCGATTCTGGGAAAGTCAGGATCGTCCTCCCCGTGCGCCCAGCAGAGAGTGTCACCGAGGCCGCCTTCGCGCAGCTCACGGATCCGCGCCGCGAATCCGCGCCCCGCGATGACGCCGCGGGGCGCCGCGATCCGGATGGAGTGTGCCAGCGGCGGCCCGGTCAGGTGGGTGTTGAGGAGCGCCACGGTCACCCCCGCTCGCGTGAGGCCGAGCCAGATCGCGAGGTAATCCGGGCAATTGTCCATGAGCAGGCAGACAACCTCGCCCGCCCGCAGTCCCTCCGCCCGCGCCCAGCGCGCGTAGCGGCTCGCGGTCTGCGACAGGGAGCGGTAGCTCAGTGTCGCCGCCGGTGAGATCAGAGCCGGGGCGGACCCGAAGCGCTCGGCGAGCCCGTCGATGACCACGGGCAGGGTGGCATGGGGGCTGCGCTCTATGGCGGCGGTGCGCTCCAGTGCCCTGACCCAGGCTTTCAGCGACGAGCGCGAGCTCTCATCCGGCGATGCAGGCATGATTTACCATAGCAGAAATGGCGGAGGTCTCATGAGCGACCCAGTCGAGAAGTCATCTTCCGCGGAGCATGCCGGCACGCCGCCGACGGAGGGCGTGTTGGAAATCTCCGGCGAGTGGGCGCTGCACCATGGCGGCAAGCTGCGCGACGTGCGGCTGGCGTGGCGGCTTTCGGGGCCGCCGGCCGCGCCGCTGGTCTGTGCCATGGGCGGGGTCTGGTGCGACCGGCGCCTGTACGAGCCGGCCGCGCCGCAGCAGGGCTGCTGGCGCGAGATCGTCGGTCCCGGCCGCCCGCTCGATGCCGACCGGTATCGCATCCTCAGCTTCGATTACCTCGGCGGGAAAGGGGACTCGACGGGACCTGCCGCCGGCGGGGAGTTCCCGAGCGTCTCCACCTACGATCAGGCGGATGCGCTCGCGCGGCTGCTCGATCACCTGCGCCAGCGGGAGGTGCGCGCGATCGTGGGCGGCTCCTACGGCGGCATGGTGGCGCTCGCCTTCGCGGAGCGCTACCCGGAGCGGGTAGGGGCCCTGGTCACGATATCCGCCGCCGACCTACCCCATCCCATGGCGGTGGCGTGGCACAGCATTCAAAGGCACATCGTGCGGTTCGCGATCGGATGCGGACGGGGGTCCGAGGGGCTGCAGCTCGCGCGTGCGGTAGGAATGTCCACCTACCGCAGCTCGGAGGAGTTCGCGGCGCGTTTCCCCGCCCTGCCGCGGCTCGAGAACGGGCGCTTCGTGTTTCCGGTGGAGCAATATCTCTTCGCGGACAACCCGGAATGGGTGGCCGGCTTGAAGCCCGAGGCGTTTCTCGCGCTCTCCGAGTCGCTCGACCTGCATCGGGTCGATGCGGCGCGGATCTTCGTACCCACCGCGGCGGTCGCGGCGCGGGAGGATCAGCTGGTGCCTCTCGCCGATGTCAGGGGACTCGGCGCGCGGCTCGGCAACGCGCGCGTACACGAGATCTCATCGATTTATGGCCACGACGCGTACCTGCGCGAGGCTGAGCAGCTGCGCAAGATCCTGGCGAGCTGGCCCGGCTAGGCTCAGTAGGCGTTGTGCCGGTCGTGCAGCACGACGCCGAGCGTCTGGAAAAGGATCTTGATGTCGAGCCAGGGAGACCAGTGGCGCAGGTACTCGAGGTCGTAGCGCACGCGCTCCGACATCTTCTCCAGCGTCTCGGTCTCCCCGCGCAGGCCGTTCACCTGCGCGAGGCCGGTGATCCCGGGGCGCACCTTGTGGCGGATCATGTAGCCGTTGATGAGCTTGCGATAGAGCTCGTTGTGGGCCACGGCGTGCGGCCGCGGGCCCACCAGGCTCATCTTGCCCTGCAGCACGTTGAGCAGCTGCGGCAGCTCGTCGATCGAGGTCTTGCGCAGGACGGCGCCGACGCGCGTGATGCGCGGGTCCTCCTTCGTCGCCTGCGTGACCACCGCTCCGTCCTCGCAGACCCGCATCGAGCGGAACTTGTAGACGACGATCTCCTCACCGTCGAGGCCGTAGCGGCGCTGGCGGAAGAGTACCGGTCCGCGCGAGGTCAGCTTCACGGCGGCGGCCACCAGGAGCAGGAGTGGCGAGAGGAACAGCAGGCCAAGCCCCGAGATGACGATGTCCATGGCGCGCTTGAACACCGCCTCCATGCCATGGAGCGGAGTCTCGCAGACCGACAGCGCCGGCATGCCGTTGATCGCCACCAGGCGGCCCTGGATGAGGTCGAAGGCGAAGGCGTCCGGCACGAAGTACACCGAGGCGGTGGTGTCGCGCAGGGCGTTCACCAGCTCGCTCATGCGCGGCACGTTGGCGAGCGGCAGCGCGATGTAGACCACCTTGATGCCGTGCTGGCGGACGAAGTTCGCCGTGTCCCGGCAGTGGCCGGCCAGCTTCTCCGGGTCGGTGATGTGCGTCAGCCGATCGATGCTGCGGAAGTCGAAGTAGCCCATGAAGCCCGACGGCGGCAAGCGGCGCGACAGCTCCACGCCGACCTCATTGACGCCGATGATGATGTAGCGGGCAGCGGCCGTGCCGTGCTCGACCAGCCAGTGCACCCGGCGGCGCAGCAGGTGAGCCCCGCCGAGGGCGAGCGGCGTCGCCACGAACCAGGTCAAGAAGGCCGGGCGCGAAAAGATATAAGTCACCTTGAACGCAACGCCCGCCAGCAGCAGCGTGCCGACCAGGGCGATCCATTGCAGCAGCACCCGCGTGTAGCTTCGGGCGAAATCCCAGTGTCCGAAGGAGGATGCCTCGGCGGTACCGAGGCGGCCGACGAGCTGGCTGGAGATGATGTAGGTGAGCAGCGCCAGCGCCATGAGGGCGGGCGTGGGGCGCTCGCCGTAGGCGAGCTCGCAGCAGAAGAGGGACAGCACCACGATCACCGGATCTAGCTGCTTCAGCAGCGCGACCAGCGCGGGCTCCACGTTCCCGAGCCGCACCCGCCGATGGGCAAAAGACTCCGCTACCGTCGACATGGACCCTTCACCTTGGCGACCGCGGGGCCGCCGCAAGACATTCGTGTTCTCATTCGCACCCGGTCCAGTGCCGGGCGGTCATCACCGCGTTATGTACAATGCGCTCTGTGGCTGCCGGGAATCGGGTCTGATGGAAGGCGCTGGCGTTCTTGTACTTCGATGAGCAACTCTCGTGCCATTCACGGGGCGTGCCGGTATTCGTTCTTAAGTGACGGGGCCCCTTGCCTCCGTGCACTGCCCCAGATCATAACACATCCGCCCTGCCCCGAGGCAGCGCAGCCAGTATCGCCGCAACCGCGGGGCGAGGTTGAGACGCAATCCACAGGTCGAAAGTTCAGCCGGCAACATGTCATCATCTTGGTTGATGAAGGTGTCGCCACCGTGACAGGCGGGGTGGGGCGTGAGGACCGTCACACTTGGCGGGACGGCGCTCATCCCCGGCATCGCACGGTGGCAGCATGGGGGGTCAAAAGCGCTCGCGGCGTGGCCTCGGGCTTGGCCTTGGCCCCCCCCTCCCCCCCGGGCGGGCAGAGGCAATGACCTGCGGCGCGGGGGGTTCACCGGTACCATAGGAGGATCGGTGCCCGCCGGGTGGGACGACAAGAAGCATTCGACATGAAGCACACACACCCCTTGACCCGTATCCTCGCTGCCGCCCTCGGCGTGATTTGCGGCGCAGTCCTGGCGATGCCGGGGCCGGCTGCGGCGGCCACACCGGACTACGTGATCGGCCCGGGAGATGTGCTGCAGGTGTTCGTCTGGCGCAATCCCGACCTCAGTGTCACCGTGCCCGTGCGGCCCGATGGGAAGATCTCCACGCCGCTCAATGAGGACATGGCGGCGGTGGGCAAGACCCCGAGCCAGCTCGCCCACGACATCGAGATGAAGCTCGCCGAGTACGTGCGCTCGCCGCACGTCAACGTCATCGTCACGAAGCCGGCCAGCGTTTTCAGCCAGGTGAAGGTCATCGGCCAGGTCACGCACCCGGAGGCCGTTGCCTATCGCAACGGCATGACGGTTCTCGATGCGGTGCTCGCGGTAGGCGGGCTCACGGAGTACGCTGCCGGCAACCGGGCGCGCATCGTGCGGATGGTGAACGGCACCGAGACCGACATCCCGGTGCGCCTGGGGGCGCTGGTCAACAACGGCGATATGTCGCAAAACAAGCCGCTGCAGCCCGGGGACGTGCTGGTCGTGCCCGAGAGCCGGTTCTGAGGCCGCATGGACGCGAAACTCGCGCCGATCATCGATGAGCTGCGCGGCGCCTGGCGCTTTCGCTGGGCGGCGCTCGCGACGGCCGCCGCCGTGGCGCTCGCCGGGTGGCTGATCGTCTTCTCGCTTCCCGACCGCTACGAGGCGCAGGCGCAGGTCCTCGTCGACACCCGTACGGCTCTGAAGCCCGTTCTGCAGGGCCTGGCAACCGACCAGGACGTCAATGTGCAGCTCAACTACGTCCGCCAGGCGCTGCTCGCCGATCCCGAGCTCACGGCACTCGCTCAGGGCGTTGGCGTGATCCCCAAGACCGGCATCGGGCCCGGGCGGCAGCAGTCTTTGCTGAATGCGGTGCGGCAGCGGATCGATCTGACGGTCGAGCGCACCGAGGATCTGGGGGGCGGGTCGGCCGGCGGGAGCACCACCTATGGCATCACGTATCAGGACGTCGACCGCGCGCACGCATTGAGCATGGTGCAGGTGCTGCTGAGCACGCTGGTCGATGAGACGCTCGGGGGCAGTCGCCAGGGTTCCGAGCACGCGCAGGAGTTCCTGCGGCAGCAGATCGCCGACTACGAGAAGCGCCTGCAGGCCGCGGAGGACCGCCTCGCGGCCTTCCGCTCGCAGCACCTGGGGATACTGCCGAACGAGCAGGGCGGCTACTTCACGCAGCTCGAGCACGAGACCGAGACCATCGAGGACCTGAAGACGAAGCTCGTCGTCGCGCAGAGCCGCCGCAACGAGCTGCGCAAGGAGCTGCATGGCGATGCCGCCGTATCCGCGATGGATGCGACGCCGGTGATCGGGCCCAACGGGCAGCTCGTCGGGGGCGATACGGCCGCGCAGATCCAGCAGGTACAGGCTCACCTGGATCAGCTGCTGCTCAAATTCACCGATAAGTATCCCGATGTCATCGCCGCGCGGCAGACCCTCGCGGCGCTGAAGAAGCGGCGGGCAGAGGAGATCGCGGCGCTGAAGCGGGGCGATGCGAGCGCGGCGGCCATGAGCGGCGCGAGCTCGAACCCCATCTACCAGAGCATTCAGCTGGCGCTCAACAAGGCCAATGTCGACATCGCCGATCTGCAGGCCGAGCTCACGGAGCACCAGTCGAAGGCGCAGCAGCTGCAGCACCTGCTCGATGCCACCCCGGAGCTGCAGGCGCAGTACGCGCAGCTCAGCCGCGATTACGACATCAACAAGCAGCAGTACACGGCTCTCCTCCAGAGTTACGACAAGGCGCGCCTCGGCGAGCGGGCCGGCAACGCCGGCGCGGTGCGCTTCGAGGTCGTGCAGCCGCCGACGGTGAGCTTCGCGCCGGTGTGGCCGTCGCGGGGCAAGTTCCTCCTGGAGGTGCTCGTCGCCGCGCTCGCGGCCGGGGGGGGTCTCGCCTACGGCCTCAATCAACTCCGGCCGGTGGTCGCCTCGCCGGCGTCGCTGCGGCAGCTGACCGGCATTCCGGTCGTGACGGTGGTCGGCAACGCATTTCCCACGCTCGCCGCCCGCCGTGCGCGCACCGAGGTCAGATGGTTCGCGATCGGCCTGGCGTGCCTGTTGGCCGTTTTCGTGCTGGCGGTGCTGTTGAGTCACGCCGGCGTTCGACTGGGGGGCGTCGCCCAGACGCCGTCGGTGCACGCATGATGGACCTGGCCCTATGAGCATCATCGAGAGCGCGATCGACAAGATCCGGCGGGCCACGCCTGCCGCATCCGCTGCCGCCGGAACGCCTGCGCCCGTTGGATCGCACGGCGGCCCCGAGGGCGGGCGCGATGGGGTCACGCCGATCGCCGCGCACCGGCGCATCCACATCGATCTGAGCCTGTTGCGCGCCCAGGGCGAGATGCCCGAGGCCGGGCAGGAGCGGCGGTTCGCCGACTATTACCGCGAGATCAAGCGCCCGCTGATCCAGAAGGCGCTCGCCGCGGAGGCGAGGCCCGAGTCCCGGCTGATCCTGATCTCGAGCGCGCTGCCGGCAGAAGGGAAGACCTTCACCGCGATCAACCTTGCGCTCAGCATCGCACGCGAGCGCGACGTTTCGGTGCTCCTGGTGGACGGGGACTTTCCCAAAGGACACCTGAGCCGCGCGTTCGGGATTCAGGACGAGCGGGGGTTGCTCGACGCGGTAGCCGACGAGGCGCTCGACGTCGAGTCCCTCGTCCTCGGGACCGATCTCAAGGGACTCGAGCTGCTGCCGGCCGGCCGAGCCGCCGAAGGCGCCGCCTCGGAGCTCATCACCAGCGCCCGGATGGCGCAGGTCGCGGCGCGCCTGACCGCCCGCCATCCGCGGCGGCTCGTGCTGTTCGATTCCTCGCCGCTGCTCGTCTCGAGCGAAGCGCGCGCCCTGAAGCAGATTCCGGGACAGATTCTCATCGTCACGCGAGCCGGCAGGACTCCCCGTCAGGCGCTGCTCGATGCCATTGCCCTCATCGATAAAACCAAACTGCATGGCCTGGTACTCAATGATGCTCACGTTGCAAGCGGGGACGGTTACTCCGATTACTACGGGTACGGCGCGGCCGGTGGCCAGACGCCGGGGCCCGGTTGACCGTTTCATACTGACCGCACTGGCGCTGAGTGCGCCGGCGCTCGCATTCGGGGCCGGCGTCTCGGGCGCGGGGGATGTCGCGCCGGCCGTTCCGTTCACCGGCGCCGTCAGTCAGGACGTGGCCGGCGCGGCCCTGCCGCCCGCCTATCAGACTCGATACGGCATCGCCGCCGGGATCGGCGAGACCGACAACGTCAACCTGACCTCGAGCAACCGCAAGGCGCAGACGCTCGCGGCCGCGAATCTCGACCTCTCCCTGATCCGCAGCGGCTCGCGCCTCGATGTGAGCGCGCTCGGCAACTTCTCGGACATCGATTACCTGCAGCATGCCTACGGCAACCAGGTGTTCGGCCGCTTCGATGGCCTCGCGACCCTGAAGCTCTGGACCGATCACCTCAACTGGATCGTGCGCGATGACTACGGCCAGGCGCAGCTCGA
>JAGWPE010000158.1 GCA_028870635.1 Gammaproteobacteria bacterium
CCGCAGCCGCTCGATCGCTATCTGCAGATGTCATCCGAGGCGGTCGGCGCATCCTGAGGCGCCGAGCTGCGGAATGCGCTGGGGGAGCGCGGCATGCGGGTTGCTCGCGAGACGGCGAGCCATCGGAGGTCTGCTCGATGAGTGCCAACATCAACGCGGCGGCGGCCGGCCAGATCGCTCTCGGCGCCGATCTCGAGGTCAATCGCCTCGGCTTCGGCGCGATGCGCATCACCGGGCGCAGCGTCTGGGGCGACCCGCCGGACGTGGCGACTGCCGTGCGGGTGTTGCAGCGCGCCGTGCGCCTCGGCGTGACCTTCATCGATACTGCCGATTCCTATGGTCCCGATGTCAGTGAGAACCTGATCGCGCGGGCCCTCTACCCGTATTCACCCGACATCGTCATCGCGACCAAAGGGGGGCTGGTGCGTCCAGGAGCCGACGCATGGAGCCGCGATGCCCGCCCGGAGCACCTGCGCAGGGCCTGCGAGGGAAGTCTCGAGCGCCTGCGGCGCGAGCGCATCGATGTTTATCAGCTGCATGCGCCGGATCCCAAGGTGCCGCTCGAGGACTCGATCGGCGAGCTGGTGCGCTTGCAGAGCGAAGGCAAGATCCGGCACATCGGCGTCTCGAACGTGAGCGTCGAGGAGCTCAGGCGCTGCGAGCGGCTGACACCGCTCGTCTCGGTTCAGAACCGCTACAACCTCGAGGACCGCCATTCCGGGGACGTGCTCGCCTACTGCGAGAGCAAGGCAATCGCATTCCTTCCGTGGGCGCCGCTCGGCTCGGGCGGGCACGCCAGGGGATCCGGCGCCTCGCGCGCGCTCCAGGGCGTGGCGGATCGCCACGGCATCACTGTCGGACAGGCCGCACTCGCGTGGCTCCTCCAGCGCTCGACCGTGATGTTGCCGATCCCCGGGACGGGATCCATCGAGCATCTGGAGCAGAACGTCGCGGCCGCTTCGGTGCGCCTCACGCCGCAGGACATGCACGAGCTGCGCTGAGAACCCATCGCCGGCTCACTCAGGGACTCTCGGCCTCCGGCACCGGCAGCCTCGTCGTGAACTTCTTGGTCCGCAGCACGAAGCTCGTGTTGACGGACCGCACGCCCGGCAGCTGCAGCACGCGCGTCGAGAGGAACTGCTCGTAGGCCTCCATGCTGGCGGCAACGATGCGCAGCAGATAGTCGTTCGGTCCGCTCGTGGAATGGCACTCGAGGACCTCCGGCCGCTCGCGCACCAGCTGATCGAACTGGCGCACGGTCTGCGGATGGTGGTTCTCGAGCGAGACCAGCGCATAGGCCTGGATGGGAAGGCCGATGGCGGGCGCGGACAGCAGGGTCGCATAGCCTGCGATGAACCCTTCCTCCTCCAGACGGCGCAAACGTCGCCAGCAGGGCGCGGCCGAGAGCCCGACGCGCTGCGCCAGATCCTGATTGGAGATGCGGGCATCCGACTGCAGCTCATCGAGGATGCGGCGATCGAGCCGGTCGAGGAGTTTTGGCATGATCCTCTTCACAATTTGCGATCTCAAGAAAGGATATTGCCAGTACACCGCCTAAAAGCGCAATGAACGCAAGCTCATTTCCCTGAGCCCGTCCTAGGCTATCCCCCGAGTCATCCTGAGAGGACAACCATGCCGGCCACCGCATCCCCGGTCCCCCGCCCGAGCGCGATGGTGCCGTCCCCTCAGCCGGAGCCTGACTGGCGGCAGGTGACCTACCTGCTGCACGCCTCGCGAGCCTTGGATGACCTCGAGGAGTCACGCCTCCTGCCGCAGCGGCAGGTGCTTTATCAGTTCTCGGCCCGCGGGCACGACTTGGCGCAGATCCTGCTCGGCCTGCAGCTCACCGACCCGCACGACGGGGTCACGGTGTATTACCGCTCCCGCCCGGTGATGTTGGCGCTCGGGGTGCCGCTCGAAGAGGCAGCCGCGGGCCCGCTTGCCCGCGCCGGCTCCTTCAGCGGCGGCCGCGACATCGGCGTCGTTTTCAACAAGCCCGGGCGGGGCGGCGCCACCGTGTTGCCGGCGTGCGGCGGCGTCGGCGCGCAGTACACTCCCGCGGCCGGCTGGGCCCAGGCCATCCGCTATCACCACGAGTCGCTGGCGAACGGCGAGTACGCGCGCAGCATCGCCGTCGTGCTCGGGGGAGACGCTTCGGTCGCGACCGGAGGGTTCTGGTCGGCGCTCACGATGGCGACTACCGTGCGCCTGCCGATGCTGTTCTACATCGAGGACAACGGCTTCGGCATCTCGGTGCCCTCGCAGCTGCAGACCCCCGGCGGCAACATCGCTGCCAATCTGCGCTCGTTCTCGGGCCTGACACTGCTCGAGGGAGACGGCGCCGACCCGCTGCAGGCCGCGCAGCTCGTGGCCGAAGCGGTCAGCCGCGTGCGCGAGGAACGCGGACCTTTGCTCCTACGCCTGACCGTGCCGCGCCTCTGCGGCCACTCCGGGCAGGACACGCAGGCTTACAAATCGCCCGAGACGATCTCGCTCGAGCGCGCACGCGATCCGCTGCAACGGTTGCAGCGTTTCCTCGTTCCCCGCATCGTCTCGGAACAGGACTGGAAGACCTTGGCGAGCGACGCGCGCCGCGACGTTGAGGCGGCCGTGGAGAAAGCACTGGCGCGGCCGGTCCCGGACCCGAGGTCGCTGACCCGCTACGTGTTCGCGCAGTCCACCGCCGAAGGCTCACCGGAAATACAGGAGCAGGGCGGCCTGGCGGCCGCAGGTTGCCGGATTCCCCCGGGAACGCGCGAGCCGCGGCCGGAGCCGGCGCGCATCAACATGCTGACCGCCATCCGGCGCACGCTCGACGTGGAGCTCACGTTGAATCCGCGGATGGTGGTCTTCGGCGAGGACGTCGGCCCCAAGGGCGGGGTGCACGGGGCCACGCTCGGGCTGCAGGAGAAACACGGCGAGGGGCGCGTCTTCGACACCAGCCTCTCCGAGGAGGGTATCATCGGCCGCTCCGTCGGGCTCGCGCTCGCGGGCCTGCTGCCGGTGCCGGAGATTCAGTTCCGCAAGTATGCCGATCCGGCCGCCGAGCAGTTGAATGACTGCGGCACGATGCGGTGGCGCACGCGCAATCGCTTCGCGGCGCCGATGGTGGTGCGGATGCCCGGCGGCTTTTTCAAATGCGGCGATCCATGGCACAGCCAGACCAACGAGGTTGCGTTCGTGCACGGCATCGGCTGGCGAGTGGCAGTGCCGTCGAACGCGGAGGATGCGACGGGACTGCTGCGCTCGGCGCTGCGCGGCAACGATCCGACGGTGTTCTTCGAGCACCGGGCGCTGTTGGATGGGGCATGGGCCCGGCGTCCCTATCCGGGGGATGAGTACGTCGTTCCGTTTGGCGTGGCGCGCCGCATCCGCGAGGGCGCTGAGGTCACCATCGTGACCTGGGGTGCCATGGTGGAGCGTTGTGAGCGCGCGGCTGTGGCATCGGCCGTGGATGCCGAGATCCTCGATCTACGGACGCTCTCGCCGTGGGACAGGGAGGCGGTGCTCGCCTCGGTGCGCAAGACGCATCGGTGTCTGATCGTTCACGAGGACAACATTACGGCGGGGTTCGGGGCCGAGGTCGCGGCCTGTGTGGCGAAGGAGGCGTTCTTCAGCCTGGACGCGCCGATCGAGAGGCTGGCCATGCCGGACATTCCGAGTCCCCACAGTCCGGTGCTGCTCGAGGCGGCCCTTCCCGGCGTGGAGGCGATCACGCAGGCCATCCAGCAGATCGCGAGCGTCTGAGCCATGGCCCTCACCGCGGAGAGTGTGGACATCAGAGCTCCTTCCGGGCAGGAAGAGGGCACGCGCTCGCAGGTGCTGCGCTGGCTGAAGGCGGTGGGCGAGCCGGTGGCCGCGCACGAGCCGCTCATCGAGCTCGAGACCGACAAAGTCACGGTCGAGGTGGCTTCGCCGGGAGCCGGCGTGCTGACGGAGATCCTGAAGCAGGAGCAGGAGGAGGTGGCCCCAGGCGAGCTTCTCGGAAGAATCGGCCCGCCTGCGGCAGCCGCAGCCCGCGCGGTTCAGCCGGCTCGCGAGCCTGAATCCGCAGTCACTCCGGGCCAGTGCGGCGCGGAGTCAGGCGCGGCATTGCGCGGCGCTACTGCGGCGGCGGGGGCCGATGCCCCGGGCGCGGGCGCACCACCGGGCGGTGCCGCGGCGCGGCAACTGAGTCCGGCCGTACGGCGCCTGCTCGCCGAGCATTCCCTCGATCCGGCATCGGTGCGGGGTACGGGCGAGGGTGGCCGAATCACCGTCGCGGATGTGACGCGGGAAGCCGCGGAGCCTTCCCGACCGCCAGCCGATTCCGCTGCGGCGCAAGGCATCGCTTCGCATCGCGTTCCTCACTCCGCCGTCCGCAAGCGCATTGCGGCGAGGATGGTCGAGAGCCTCCTGCATACCGCTCCTCACGTCACCACGGTGTTCGAGGTCGACATGGGCGAGGTGCTCGCCCACCGGCAGCAGCATCGCGAGGAGTTTGCGCGCCAAGGCGTCGCTCTGACACTGACGGCGTACTTCGCGCAAGCCGCGGTCACTGCGATCCGCGCGGTGCCGGAGGCGAACAGCCGCTGGACCGACACGGCGCTCGAGATCTACGACAGCATCGACCTGGGAGTCGCCACGGCGGCGCAAGGCGGGCTGGTGGTGCCGGTCCTGCGCCAGGTCGAGTCGCTGGACCTTCTCGAGACTGCCCGCCGCCTGGAGGAACTGGTGCGTCGCGCGCGTGACGGCGCGCTCGCCCCCGCGGATGTTCGCGGCGGCACGTTCACGCTGTCCAATCACGGTGTGAGCGGCAGCCTGCTCGCGGCGCCCATCATCATCCCGCAGCCGCAATCGGCGATTCTCGGTCTCGGCAAGCTCGAGAAGCGAGCGGTCGTGATCGAGCAAGGGGAAGAGGATCGGATCCTCGTGCGCTCGCGCTGCTATGCCACCTTGACGATCGACCACCGCGTGATGGACGGCAGCCGGGCAAACCGCTTCCTGCAGGCCTTCACGGAGCGGCTCTCGGGGTGGAAGGACTGAGGAAGAGCTGCGCGCAGGTGACTCGGAACAGCTGGAGCGCTACGATGCGCCGATTGCCCCCAGCTACTTGGCGGAGGACGTGAGCATGACCGAGAACGCACCCGCAATGCCCGGTAAGCCGATCGAGGAAGAGCCCGACCTCGACCGACGGCGGATGCTCACCACCACCACGGCGGCGGTAGGCGCCGTCGGCGTGGCATTGGCCGCGGTGCCGTTCATCGAGTCATTGGAGCCCAGCGAGACCGCGCGTGCGCTGGGCTCGCCAGTCACGATCGACATCTCCAAGCTCGCGCCCGGCGAGATGATGAGCGTCGAGTGGCGCCAGCGCCCCGTCTGGGTGCTGCATCGCACGGAGGAGCAGCTTGCGGAGCTGCCGAAGCTCAACGGCCAGCTCAAGGATCCCTTGTCGAAGGAAGAGCAGCAGCCGCCGGGCCTTCCCGGCTGGAATCCGATCCAGCGCTCGATCAATCCCAAGTACCTCGTGGTCGTCGGCATCTGCACTCATCTGGGGTGCATCCCCAAGTACCGGCCGCAGCTCAATGCCGCCGATCTGCCGGCGGGGTGGCCGGGCGGCTTTTTCTGCCCGTGCCACGGCTCCCGCTACGATCTGTCCGGCCGTGTCATGGACGGCTCGCCCGCGCCGCTCAACCTGCCCGTGCCGCCGCACTACTTCAAGGATGCCAACACCATCAGCGCCGGCGAGGTTGCCGACGGCAGCGAGCAGAACTGGGAGCCGGATACCTGGTAACGAGGCCGCCGCCGGGCGTCAACCCTGGCGCCCGGCGTGCTGCCCGCCGAAGCGCGCGTGCACTTCGGCTCCGGCCGGCGGCAGCGCGCCGGTGATGGTCGCGCCGGTCTCGGTCAGGAACCGCTCGGCGGACGCGAACACTGCCGCGTAGAGTCTGGCGGTGAGCTCGTAAGCCTCCGTGCCCACCCATTGCGCCGGCAGCAGTGCCGGCGGCAGCAGCGGGTCCTGCAGGTGGATCCTGCGGTACTCATGGATGAGGAGCGTGCGTACGATGAACGCCGCCTGCGGCAGGAGGGCATCCGACTCGCGCACCGCCGCCTCCACGGGCGCGAAAGTGTCGCGAAACCGCCGGTAACGGCGCGCGATCTCCGTCAGATTCCACCCCTCGGCGGCCAGCCTGCGATCGGCCGCCAATCCCTCCGTGGCGGTCTTGAAGAGCCAGCAGTGATTGGCGCAGCCGAGCGTGGCCAGCCAGCCGCGGGCTTCTTCCAACGTGCATGCCGGATGCGCATGGACCCCGGAGCTCAGCTGCCCGAATCCGAGCCAGCGCAGCTCCCTACGGATATTGCGGCGGTTTCCCGGCAGTAGCACCGCGAGCGTCCACTGCGCGCTCCAGCTCGAGGGGTTGACCCCGTAGATGCGCCGGGTCGCCTCGGCGAAGAGCTTGCGGCCGCTCTCGGTCAGGTGGTACTCGCTGCGTCTGCCGTGGCGCGCGGCCGCGAGCCATCCCTCGGCCGCGAGCCGCCCTACCGAGGTGCGCACCAGCCGCTCGGCGAGACCGAAGGGATGCGCGAGATCGATGAGGCTGCCGAGAGTCACGGCGCCGCCCCGGGGCGCGATGGCATCGCCGAAAAGGGTGATGAGGAGCGACCCGCCGCGCAGGGGCCGCTGGCTCTGAAAGCGGCGCAGCAGCGCCTCGAGCGGTTTCGCAAGCGGTGACATGGCCTCATTCTGGCACGAAATAACGTGACACAAAAAAGGTCCGTGATACGATATTCCTGTGTCACGTTGCGGAGCGGCAGCACCGAGCCATGTACACCCAGGCCCTGGACTCTCCGATTCCCGATGCCCGGCCGGGAAGCCCCGCGGGGCAGGCGGCCCTGGAGCGCCGCTTCGAGGAGCGGATCGAGCGCGACGAGAAGATCGAGCCCAAGGACTGGATGCCGGAGACCTACCGGCAGACGCTGATCCGTCAGATCTCCCAGCATGCGCACTCGGAGATCGTCGGCATGCTGCCCGAAGGCAACTGGATCACGCGCGCGCCGTCGCTGCGGCGCAAGGCGGTGCTCATCGCCAAGGTGCAGGACGAGGGCGGCCACGGGATGTATCTCTACAGCGCCGCTGAGACCTTGGGCCTGGCGCGGGCGCAGATGCTGGAGCAGCTGCTCGACGGCCGCGCCAAGTACTCGAGCATCTTCAACTACCCGACGCTCACCTGGGCGGATGTCGGGGCGGTCGGCTGGCTGGTCGACGGCGCGGCCATCATGAACCAGATCCCGATCTGCCGCTGCTCCTATGGTCCCTACGCGCGCGCCATGGTGCGCATCTGCAAGGAGGAGAGCTTCCATCAGCGCCAGGGCTTCGAGATCATGCTCGCCCTCGCGCGCGGCAATCCCGAGCAGCGCGCCATGGCGCAGGATGCGCTCGACCGCTGGTGGTGGCCGTCGCTCATGATGTTCGGGCCGAGCGATGCGAGCTCCACTCATACGGCGCAGTCGATGCGCTGGCGGATCAAGCGCTTCACCAACGATGAGCTGCGGCAGAAGTTCGTCGACATCACCGTCCCGCAGGCGGAGTTCCTCGGGCTGAAGATCCCCGATCCGGCGCTGCGCTGGGACGAGGCCACGCAGCACTACCTCACCGGCCCCATCGACTGGAGCGAGTTCGAGGCGGTGCTGCAGGGCCACGGGCCCTGCAATCAGGAGAGGCTGCAGGCGCGGCGCGCCGCCCACGAGGAAGGACGCTGGGTGCGGGAAGCGGCCGCCGCCTACGCAGCCAAGCACGGCGGCTTGGGCGCGGGGCCGCGCTCTGCCTCCTGCATCACGAATCCACGTGCCCAGGGGTCCGTCCATGAGTGACGACTGGCCGCTGTTCGAAGTCTTCATCCGCGCCCGCTCGGGCCTCGAGCACAAGCATGTCGGCAGCGTGCACGCGGCCGATGCGCGCATGGCCATCGAGCACGCGCGCGATGTCTACACGCGGCGGCAGGAGGGGGTGAGCATCTGGGTCGTGCGCTCGAGTGAGATCACCGCTTCCGATCCGGAGGAGGCGGAGGCGCTCTTCGAGCCGGCGCGCGATAAGGTGTACCGGCATCCGACGTTTTACGCGATTCCCGACGAGGTCAAGAACCTGTGACCTCCACACTGCCCGCGCAGGCGCGCTTCCGCTACGTGCTGCGCCTCGCCGACACGAGCCTGGTCCTCGGCCAGCGGCTCGGTGAATGGGTGGGCCACGCGCCGGCGCTGGAGGAGGATCTGGCGCTCGCCAACATCGCTCTCGACCTCATCGGACAGGCGAGGCTCCTGCTCGCTTACGCGGGAGAGATCGAGGGCCGCGGCCGCGATGAGGATGCGCTCGCCTTCCTGCGCGATGCGCCGCAGTTCTGCAACGTCTCGCTCGCGGAGCAGCCCAATGGCGGCTTCGGCCGGACGATCGTGCGGCAGTTTCTGCTCGATGCGTGGCAGCTCGAGCTGTATGAAGCGCTGGCGGGCTCGGCCGACGCGCGGCTCGCCGAGATTGCGGCCAAAGCGCTGAAGGAGACGCGCTATCACCTGCGGTTCAGCGCCGGATGGCTGGTACGGCTGGGGGATGGCACCGCGGAGAGTCACGCTCGAGTCTCGCAGGCGCTCGCTGCCCTCTGGCGCTTCACCGAGGAGCTGCTCACGCCCGATGCGCTCGATGAGCAGATGGCCGCCGCCGGCGTGGCTCCGCCGCTCGCGACTCTGCGGCCGCGATGGGAAGGGCGGGTGGCCGAGGTGCTGGAGGAAGCGACCCTGAAGCGGCCCGAGGCCGCACGCCATCCCTGGCACGGCAAGCGCGGCGTGCATACCGAGCATCTCGGTCACATGCTGGCCGAGATGCAGCATTTGCCGCGCACCTACCCTGGTGCGAGATGGTAACCGAGCTTCCTGCCGCCCAGCCCGGTGCACGGAATGGGCGTGAGGAGGGGGTCTGGCAGGTGCTGCGAACCGTCATGGACCCGGAGATCCCCGTGTTGAGCATCGTGGATCTGGGCATCGTGAGGTACGTGCATCAGGACAAGGGAGCCACGCGGGTTGGGATAACTCCAACCTACTCAGGGTGTCCTGCGACCGAAGTCATCCTGGGCGCAGTTCACGAAGCGCTCGAGCACCACGGCCTGAGGGACGTCATTGTCGAGACGGTTCTGTCCCCGCCCTGGTCCAGCGAGTGGTTGAGCGAGGCGGGGAGATGGAGGCTGGAGCTGTTCGGCATCTGCGCGCCCAGCGCACAGCGGCCGGAGGCGAGCTGCCCGCGGTGCGGCAGCCGCGACGCAGAGCTCGTCAGCGAGTTCGGCTCCACTCCGTGCAAGGCGCATTACCGCTGTGGCACGTGCCGCGAGCCGTTCGACGTGTTCAAGTGCATCTAATCGCATGCTCAAATTTCACCCTTTGCGCGTAGCGCAGGCACAGACGCAGGCGGAAGACGCGGTCGCACTGGCTCTGGAGGTTCCAGCGGAGCTCGCCGCGGAATACCGCGGTGTTGCCGGCCAGCACATCGTATTGCGCGCCTCGCTCGACGGCGATGAGGTGAGGCGAACCTACTCCCTGGTCAACACGCCGGGGGAAGGGCTGCTGCGCATCGTTGCGCGCGTGCATTCCGCAGGCCGCCTGTCGAGGTATCTTGCGCGGGACGTGCGGCCCGGTGATCGGATCGACGTGCTGCCGCCCAACGGCAGCTTCATCCCCCATTCGGGCGCGGCAGGGCGCGGTACTTGCGTGGCGTTCGCCGCCGGCTGCGGCATCACACCGATCGTCTCCATCGCGCGCAGCTGGCTCGAGGCCGGACCAGCCGGCCGGGTAATCCTTTTCTACGGCAATCGCAGCATGGCGCGGGCGATGTGCCTGGAGGACCTGCTGGGTCTGAAGGACCGTTATCTCGATCGCCTGGCGCTGCACTTCGTGATGAGCCGCGAGCCCCAGGAGGTGGAGATCTACAACGGCAGACTCAATGGCGAGCACGTCCGTCAGCTCGCACGCTCGTTCTTCGCGCCGACGGACGTTGCCGAGTACTTCGTCTGCGGGCCGGGCGACATGATCGACGGCATCTCGCATGCGCTTGGCGGCCTCGGTGTGAGCTCCGCTCGGATCAGATCCGAGCATTTCACCGTGGCGACCGCGGCGCCCACCACGGCAGCCGGCGTAATCGGGAATGCGGACACGGCGAGCACCGCTGCCGGAGCCGTGCCAATGGCCGAGCGGGGCGCCCGCGGCCCGGAACCCGGCCTTGCCGAGGTGACCGTGATCGTGGATGGCCGCCGGCGCTCCTTCACCATGCCGATGAACGGCGAGAGTGTGTTGGACGGCGCCGCCAGAGCCGGCCTCGACCTGCCGTTCTCCTGCCGCGCGGGCGTCTGCTCGACCTGCCGCACCAAGGTCGTGCGCGGGGAGGTCGCCATGGACCAGAACTACGCGCTCGAGGACTGGGAGCTCGAGCAGGGATACGTGCTCGCCTGCCAGTCGAAGGTCAAGACCCCGGTGCTCGAGCTGGATTATGACGAGCGCTGACCGCTTCTGCGATTCCGCTACAGGCATTCGATCATGAGCTACCAGACAATCGTCTTCGAAGTGTCGGAGGGTGTCGCGCGGCTCACGCTCAACCGGCCGGAGCGCCTCAACAGCCTCAACACGAGCATGCATTCCGAGGTGCAGCAAGCCTTGGCGGCTCTGCGGGCCGACGCCTCGGCGCGCGTTCTCGTGCTCACCGGCGCCGGCCGCGGCTTCTGTGCCGGCCAGGACCTGGGCGACCGGGTGGTGGCTCCCGGCGGTGCGCCGCCCGATCTCGGCGCTTCCATCGAGCGGTACTACAAGCCGCTGATCCTCGCGCTGCGCCGCTTGCCTTTGCCGGTGATCGCCGCCGTGAACGGTGTGGCCGCGGGGGCAGGAGCCAACATTGCCCTGGCATGCGATCTGGTCATTGCGGCGCGCTCGGCCACCTTCATCCAGGCCTTCTCCAAGATCGGCCTGGTCCCGGACTCCGGCGGCACCTGGCTGCTGCCGCGGCTGGTGGGCCACGCCCGGGCCATGGGCCTGGCGCTGCTCGGGGAGAAGCTGGCCGCCGAGCAGGCCGCGCAGTGGGGTCTCATCTGGCGGTGTGTGGAGGACGGCGAGCTCACAGGGGAAGTCGATACGCTCGCGCGCCAACTGGCCAGTGCGCCCACCCTCGGCCTCGCGCGGACCAAGCAGGCCATGCTCGAAGGCTGGGGCCATACCCTCGAGCAGCAGCTCGATGTCGAGCGGGATTATCAACAGGAGCTCGGGCACTCCGCCGATTACGCCGAGGGCGTTGCGGCATTCACGGAAAAGCGCGTCCCGCGCTTCACGGGCCGCTGAGACGCCGCGGGAACAGTCGAGGACACAGTCATGCAGTTAGAGAGCTTCATCGCGGGCCGCTGGCGGGCAGGCAACGGTACGCCCGTCGCCCTCCGTGATGCGACCACCGGCGAGGTGATCGCCAACGCTTCCGCCGACGGACTCGATGTAGCGGCCGGCCTCGCTCATGCGCGCGAGGTCGGCGGCCCGAACCTGCGGCACCTCACCTTCCACGATCGCGCCGCGCTCCTGAAGAGCTTGGCGAAGCATCTGACCGACAGGAAGGAGGAGCTCTACGAGCTCTCCTACGCGACCGGAGCGACCAGGTCCGATTCCTGGATCGACATCGACGGCGGCATCGCCACTCTTTTCGTCTATGCGAGCAAGGGCATGCGCGAGCTGCCCGACTCCCACGTCTACGTCGATGGCGCCACGGAGACTCTGTCGAAGACCGGCGGCTTCGTGGGTCAGCACATCTGCGTGCCGCTCGAAGGAGCGGCGGTGCACATCAACGCCTTCAACTTTCCCGTCTGGGGCATGCTGGAGAAGCTCGCCCCGACGCTCCTCGCCGGCATGCCCGCGATCGTCAAGCCGGCTACCGCCACGGCATATCTGACTGAGCGGGCATTCCGCCGCATCATCGACTGCGGCATCCTGCCGGAAGGGGCCGTGCAGCTCATCTGCGGCGGCGTCGGGGATCTCTTCGATCATCTGGATACGCAGGATGTCGTGGCCTTCACCGGCTCCGCCTCCACGGCGCGCAAGCTCAGGACCCATCCGGCGGTGATCGGCCATTCCGTGCGCTTCACCGCGGAGACCGATTCGCTCAACTCCTGTGTGTTGGGACCCGATGCGGCTGCGGGCACGCCGGAGTTCGATCTCTTCGTGCGCGAGGTGGCGCGAGAGATGACGGTGAAGGCCGGGCAGAAGTGCACGGCCATCCGCAAGGCCATTGTCCCCGCCGCAATCGCCGCGGATGTCGTCGAAGCCTTGAAGGCGGCGCTGGGTAAAATCGTCCTGGGCAACCCCCGCCTGGAGCAGGTACGCATGGGACCCGTGGCTTCTCTGGCGCAGCGGCGGGAGGTTCTGGGGCAGCTCGCAAAGCTGGAGCGCGAGGCGGAGATCGTTTCCGGTGGCGGACGGCAGCTCGAGCTTGCCGGCGCCGATGCGGATCGAGGCGCGTTCATCGCGCCTACATTGCTCTACTGCAAGGAGGCGGCCCGAGCCGCGGCCATTCACGACGTCGAGGCGTTCGGTCCCATCTGTACGGTGGTGCCGTACGAAGGGTTGGATTCCGCCGTTACGCTCGCGCGGCGCGGAGCCGGCAGCCTCGTCGGCTCGGTGTTCACGGCTGACGAGACCGTTGCGGCGCGACTCGTGCTCGGACTCGCTCCATTTCACGGACGCCTGCTGGTCGTCAACCGCCACTGCGCGAAGGAATCCACGGGACACGGCTCGCCGCTGCCTCACCTGGTCCACGGCGGACCTGGCCGCGCGGGCGGAGGCGAGGAGATGGGAGGCATCCGCGGCGTCCTGCACTACATGCAACGCACGGCGGTCCAAGGGACCCCGGATGTGCTGACCGCCGTAACCGGCCGCTGGATCAAAGGCTCTCGCCAGCGCGAGCCCGGCGCGCATCCTTTCCGCATCCCCTTCGGCTCGCTCGTGATCGGCGACACTTTCAACTCGGCGGCGCGGGAAGTGACAGTGGCGGACATCGAGCGCTTCGCAGATCTCTCGGGCGATCACTTCTACGCCCACATGGATGAGTCCGCGGCACGCCGCAATCCGATCTTCGGCGGGCGTGTCGCCCACGGCTACTTCCTCATCTCCGCCGCCGCGGGCCTGTTCGTCGACCCGCCGATCGGCCCCGTGCTCGCCAACTACGGCATCGACTCCCTGCGCTTCACCAAGCCCGTCAAGCCCGGCGACCGCATCAAGGTCCGCATCACCTGCAAGGAGAAGTCCCTGCGCGCCGGACAGGGCTATGGCGAAGTGCGTTGGGACGCGTTGATCACCAATCAAGATGGAGAGACCGTCGCAGCCTACGATGTCCTGACAATGGTGAGCGAAAAGGCCGTGCCGGACGCGTGAGTCGGCCGCGTACTCAGCGCTCGCCGGCCCGGTAGGTGTGTCCGCGGGCGGAGACCGCCTTGACCAGCACCCAGACTGTCATGCCGACTCTGAGGCCGAGAGCTTCCGCGGCATGTCGCGTGACACGCGAGAGGACCGCCGCGCCCGCGCCGATGTCCACCTTCACCAGCATCGCCTGGCCTACATCCTCGGAGAGCTCCGCAATGACGCCTTCCAAGGCGTTGCGGACGCTCAGTCCGCGCGGCGGCTCGGTAGCCAGAATGATGTCGCGAGCGAGGAGCTGAATGCGCATGCGCGCATTGACTCGAGCATCTAGAACACTGACGTGTAGAGTGCCGCGTCCTATCTGCACGTCTGCCATACCGTGCGCGGAGTCGAGGTGTGTAACGACGCCATCGAGTACGGCACCAACGGCTTCCGGGCCGACGATCGCCCTCAGCTCGGGGCGCACGCTGATGTCGCTCAGTGTACCGGACGCGACGATCTCGCCCGCCTCCATTAGCGCCACGTGCGTTGCGAGCCGCAACACCTCATCGAGCTGATGACTGACGAACACCATCGGGATCGATAGCTTGTCGCGCAGCGTCTCGAGGTAGGGCAACACTTCCTCGCGGCGGGCAGCGTCCAGCGCCGCGAGCGGCTCGTCGAGGAGCAGCAGACGCGGTTGCGAGAGGAGGGCGCGTCCCAGGGCGACGCGCTGGCGCTCTCCCCCGGAGAGCTGATGCGGCCTACGATCGAGAAGCCGCTCCAGCCCGAGGAGGGCGAGCACCTCCTCGAGCCCGATGGAACGGCTCTCTATCGGCGCACGGCGCCATCCGTAACGCAGATTCGCCAGCACGCCCAGGTGTGGAAAGAGGCGCGCGTCCTGGAACACATAACCGATACGGCGGCGCTCGACGGGTACGCGGACTCGCTCACGCGTGTCGGTCAGGATGACGCCGTCGAGCTCAACGCGGCCCTCGTCCGGCTGCAGCAGCCCCGAAATGATGTTGATCAGCGTCGTCTTGCCGCACCCCGAGCGGCCGAAGAGCGCCACGACGCCAGGCGTGGGAGCATCGAGCTGCGCGCGCAGCTTGAAACCTTCCCAACGCTTCACGACGGACAGGCGCAGCATGATGTTTGCTCTGACGCTCGCCCCGACGCCTCAGCGGCCCAGGAGCCGGTAGACACGCCTGGCAAGGAGCTCCGCGAGCACCAGGCCGATGAGGCCGAGGGCGATCGACAAAACAGCGAGTCTCATTGCCGCCGCCTCACCGCCCGGCTCCTGGATGGCGGTGTAGAGGGCGAGGGGAAGGGTGCGAGTGACGCCCGGCACGTTGGAGGCGAACGTGATCACCGCGCCGAATTGCCCGAGCCCGGCGGCGAATGCCGTGAGGAGCCCGGCGAGAATCCCCGGCAGCATCAGGGGCAGGGTGATCGAGATGAACCGGTCGAGCGGGCCGGCGCCGAGCGTCCGGGCCGCGGCCTCCAATCCCCGATCGACGCTCTCGAGCGCCAGGCGGATGGCGCGCACCATGAGAGGGAAGGTCATGACAGCCGTCGCCAATGTCGCACCCCCCGTCGTGAAGGGCATCTCGATGCCGAAATGCCTGAGAAGCCACCGTCCGGCGGCACTACGATTATCCAGGCAGACGAGCAACAGATAACCCACCGCGACGGGCGGCAGGACGAGCGGCAGATGCACCAGAGCGTCGAGCGCCAGCGTCCCCGGAAAACGGCTCCTCACCAGGAGGTAGCCGACGAGCACGGCGAGCGGCAGGCTGAAAGCGACACTGCGCAGGGCGATCTCCAGGCTCAGGCGCAACGCATCGAGCTCGGCGGGGGTCAGTGACGGCATGAGGGTGCGATTCCGGGGCTCAGGCTCGGCCTTCTCTTCAGGTGGCGGACCTTAACGCATCTGCCGGCACATACGCATCTTCCGGCATGGAGGGCGACGGCATGGCGGTGCCAGCATGCCTTGACTTATCCCTTCGCCGGCCGCATGTCCGGCTCTGGGTGCGGTCTTTGCGGCCCGGGTGAATCAATGAGCAGCGAGCGGCAATACGGCTGGATGTGGGTGGAGGCGTGCGAGGTTCTGGACCGGGCCGAGCGCCTGCAGCGCCAGTTCCTGCGCTATGTGGGGCCCGGAACCGATGCGGCGATATGGGAGCCCCCGGTCGACATCCAGGAGACCGCCGACGGACTGATTCTCCTCTTTGCGCTTCCCGGTGTCGTCCCGGAAGAGATCAGCCTGAGGCTCGAGCCGACTGGGCTGACTGTCAGCGCCATGCGTCCGCTCAAGCTCGGGCATGCTGATGCGGTGATCCGGCGGCTCGAGATTCCGCACGGGCGTTTCTTGCGGCGAATTCCGTTGGCCGGCGTGCCGCTCAAGTTGGCGGCAAGCCGCTATGAGAACGGCTGCCTCGAAGTCCGGCTGAGCCGGCAGGCGGCTCAGGAGAGAGAGAGCTGACTTATGGCGGATACCGACCAGACTTCTGCAACCTCGCGGATCGAGCTGCCGCCGCTGCCGGCCGATGCCGTGCCGATCGTGGCGCTGCGCAACGTGGTGCTCTTTCCGGGCATCGTTTTGCCCGTCACCCTGGGGCGCGAGGAGAGCATCGCCGCCGCCCAGGAAGCCGTGCGCACCGGACGCAAGGTTGGTCTGCTGCTGCAGCGTGACCCGGCCCAGGAAAAGCCGGCTCCGGCCGATCTCTATGAGGTCGGCGTTCTCGCCACCGTGGTCCGTTACGTGACCGCGCCGGACGGCGCTCATCACCTGGTGTGTCAGGGCGAAAGCAGGTTCCGCCTGCTGCAGATCGTGCGCGACACTCCGTTCCTCGCCGCGCGCATCGAGAGCCTGGAGGAGCCGCAGGGCAAGGGCGCCGACATCGAAGCGCGCATGGACTTCCTCAAGCAGCGTGCCGTGGAGGCACTGTCGCTGTTGCCGCAGGTACCTGCGGAGCTGGCGCGCACCATCCGCAGCATCGACTCCCCCGGTCAGCTCGCCGATCTGATCGTGAGCTTCACGGACGTGAAGCCCGTGGAGAAGCAGGACCTGCTCGAGACCATCGACCTCAAGGAGCGGCTCGACAAGGTGGTGAAGCTGCTCGCCCACCGCGTGGAGGTGCTCAAGATCACGCGCGACATCACCGAGCAGACACAGGCCGCCCTGGGCGAGCGCCAGCGCGAAGCCGTGCTGCGCGAGCAGCTGCACCAGTTGCAGAAGGAGCTCGGCGAAGGCGAGGGCGCGAGCGGCGACATCGCCGAGCTCGACGAGGCGATTGCCGCCGCGCACATGCCGGAGGAAGCCGATGAGCACGCCCGCAAGGAGCTGAAGCGCCTGGAGCGCATGAACGAGGCGAGCCCCGAGCACGGCATGGTGCGCAGCTATCTCGAATGGCTGGTGGCGCTGCCCTGGAGCAAAGCCGATGCGGAGGACATCGACATCGAGCGCGCACGGCGCGTCCTCGACGAGGACCACTACGGCCTGGAGAAAGTGAAGCGGCGCATTCTCGAGTATCTCGCCGTGCGCAAGCTCAACCCCCAGGGCAGGAGTCCCATCCTCTGCTTCGTGGGACCTCCGGGCGTGGGCAAGACTTCCCTCGGCCAGAGCGTCGCGCGGGCGCTGGGCCTGAAATTCGTGCGCGCGAGCCTGGGCGGCGTGCACGATGAGGCCGAGATCCGCGGCCATCGGCGCACCTATGTCGGCGCCCTGCCGGGCAACATCATCCAGGGGCTGCGCAAGGCGGGCACGCGCAATCCGGTCTTCATGCTCGATGAGATCGACAAGCTCGGTGCGAGCATCCAGGGCGATCCGGCCTCGGCGCTGCTCGAGGTGCTCGACCCGGAGCAGAACTCGACTTTCCGCGACAACTATCTCGCGCTGCCTTTCGATCTGAGCCGCGTGCTCTTCGTCGCCACCGCCAACGTGCTCGAGACCATTCCCGGGCCGCTGCGCGATCGCATGGAGATCATCGAGCTCACCGGCTATACGGAGGAGGAGAAGCTCGAGATCGCCAAGCGTTATCTCGTCGCGCGCCAGCTCAAGGCCAATGGCCTGCAGCCCTCACAGGCGAGCCTCTCCGATGAGGCGCTCGCGCGGATCATCCGCGAATACACGCGCGAGTCCGGCTGCCGCAGCCTGGAGCGGCAGATAGGGGCGCTCCTGCGCCGCGCTGCCATGCGGATCGCCGAAGGCAAGGTGGAGAATGTCCGCTTCGAGGCGGACGATGTCGCCGAGGTGTTGGGACCGACGCGCTTCGAGAACGAGGTGGCGCAACGGACATCGGTCCCGGGGGTCGCGACCGGGCTCGCGTGGACACCGGTGGGCGGCGACATTCTCTTCGTCGAGTCGGCCCTCATGCCGGGCGGCGGCAAGCTCATCCTGACAGGGCAGCTGGGCGATGTCATGAAGGAATCGGCGCAGGCGGCGCTGAGCCTGGTCAAGGCCCAGGCGGCCGAGCTGGGCATCGATCCGAAGCTCTTCGACCATAGCGACATCCACGTCCACGTACCGGCGGGCGCGATCCCCAAAGACGGTCCCAGCGCCGGGGTCGCCATGTTCGTCTCGCTGGCCTCGCTCCTGAAGCGCCGCCCCGTGCGGCCCGACATTGCGATGACGGGCGAGATCAGCCTGCGGGGACTCGTCCTCCCGGTCGGCGGGATCAAGGAGAAGACCATCGCCGCGGCCCGCGCCGGCATTCGCAAAGTCATACTGCCGGCGCGCAACCGGCGCGATCTCGAGGACATTCCGCAGAGCGCGCGCTCGGCGCTGGAGCTCGTCTGGGTGGAGCGCGTGTCCGAAGCCCTGGAGGTGGCGCTCGCCGCGCCGGCGGAGAGTCAGAAGCCAGCCGCCCGACAAGCGGAGAAAGAGAAGCAAGAGAAGGCCGAGAAGTCGGCGGCGTGAGCCGCTTCGGCCGCCCCGGGCCGAGGCCAGGTCATCCGAGCAGCGCGTCGAGCAGCCCGGCAGCCCCGAGCAGCACGACGACGAGACCTACTGCTGTCGCCGCGGCCCGCGCCGGTACATGGCGCGTGACCCACGCGGATAACGGTGCCGCGGCTGCGCCACCGATCAGCAGTGCAATGACCATGTCGTATCTCATGTGGCCCATCTGCGTCCACAGGGCGACGCTGATGGCGAGCGCAACGAAGAAATCCACTGCGTTGGCGGTGCCGATCGCGTAACGCGGCGCGACGCCGCGAGCGATCATCGTCGAGGTCACGATGGTTCCCCAGCCGCCGCCGCCGATGGCATCAAGAAATCCCGCGATCAATCCCAACGCGGGCCCGGGCGCGCCGACGGCTATCGGGGAAGAGCGCTTGAGAATCACGCGGCCCACGACACAAAGGCCGGTAATGGTCAGATAACCCCAGACGAAAGGGCGGATGGCGTGAGTCGGCGCGTGCGCCAGCACCGTCGCGCCCAAGACGCCGCCCACAACTCCCGGCGCGAGTAGAGACAGAAAGATCCTGCGGTCGAGATTGCGGAACCACGCGTGCGAGACGCTGGAAATTCCCGAGGTGAACACCTCCGCTGCGTGCACCGTCGCGCTGGTGATGAGCGGTGGGATGCCGAGCGTCGCCAGGATGGAGCTCGCCGAGATCCCGTAGCCCATGCCGACGCAGCCGTCGACCATCTGGGCGATGAAGCCCACCGGA
>JAGWPE010000159.1 GCA_028870635.1 Gammaproteobacteria bacterium
GACCGCCGCCGCGTTCCTGCTGCGGGCGGGGCTCCTGCCGGTACCCCTGGGGCTGGGGTGCGGACTGCTGATGGAATTGGGGCGCCGGGCGGTAGTCCTGGGGCTGGGGCCTGAACTGCTGATGGAATTGGGGCGCCGGGCGGTAGTCCTGGGGCTGGGGCCTGAACTGCTGATGGAATTGGGGCGCCGGGCGGTAGTCCTGGGGCTGGGGCCTGAACTGCTGATGGAACTGCGGCTCGGGACGGGCCTGGGGCCGCTCCATCGGACGGTAGCCCTGGAAGTTATTTTGCGGGCGTGACTCGAACCGCTGTTGAGGCGCGTAGCGCTGCTGCGGCCGCTCGTAATTGGGCTGCGCATGCATGCGCATGGAATCACTGCGCTGCATGGGCCTTTCCATGGACCGGCCGGAATGGCTCTGGCCAGTGGCCCAGGAGGGGCGGTCGGAGCGCATCGGCGCCGCCTCGCGCGAGGGACCGAGGTGCACCGGCCCCCCCGCCGCCCGGGCCGCAAACGCGCCATTCCCATGGAACATGGCCGGCCGCGCCGTGGCGGCGATCGGCGGCCGCCCGTGGTTGTAGTCGGCGCGCAGCGAGTGATCGGCGAAAGCCATGCGCTGCTGCTTCTGCTGCCCTGACGTGAACGCAAAGTGGTGCTCGTGCTCTGCCACGAAGTCCGATCGGGTGGGGCGGGCCTCTACTCCTCCCGGTCCACCATTGAAGCTGACGTGCTCGTATGCCCTGTGATACTCGACCGGGTGGTAATACACATTGGTCACGAAAGTCGGCCCAACGTGCCAGACGGCGCGGTTATAGAAGAACAGACCCCCGCGCCAATAGCCGCCGGCGAAGCCTTCACCGTCGTATCCGAAGCCGTAATTGACGCCGCCGTAGAATCCGACGTGCGGTCCCCAATAGCCTGCATGCCAGACGTAGTCGTCACCATCATCGTCCCAGCCCCAGTATCCCGGGGTCCATAGGAGCCCTACCTCGGGCGGTAGCACCCAAGTCCCCGGCACCCAGTAATAGGCACCGTCATTCCAAGCCCAATAACCAGGCGTCCATATGTAGCCAGGCTCCGGACATGATGGCTGCACGTATATGGGAAGCGGCGGCGGCGCTATGTTCACCGAGACGCCGATGAACACCCCGGCAGACGATATGGCCGGCAGCGCAGCCAGAGCAAGCGAGGGAATGAGACCACGTAGCAGTCGTGTGCGCATGAGGTTCTCCTTCGGCCTGAAGCCTGAAGCGGCGGGGCTGAACCGTCGCTGAACCCGTCCCGGACCCGCTGGCGTTCCGGGACGCGCCCAGCCATATCAGCCAACGATGCCTCGGTCGGTCCGTTGACCGCCTAGAACCAGTTGTAATTGAAGCTGATGCTGATCCGCTCGCCGGCCACCGTGTTGGCCGGCACCTCGTGGCGCAGCCAGCTCTCGAAGAGCAACAGACTGCCGGCCCCGGCCGGGAGCACCACCCACGGCCGGTTCTCCCGCGCCGCGTTCGCCAGCCGCGGCGGCGCGGCCATCATTCTTTCGAGCCGCGGGTCTTCGAGCTTCAGCCCCGGACAGCCGCGCGGCGTCTTGACATAGTAGGTCCCGCTGATGGTGGAGAGCGGGTGCAGGTGCAGCCCGTGCGCCGCGCCGCGCGGCATGATGTTGACCCAACAGTCCGTCATGACGAGCTTGCGGCCCGCGAGGTCCAGTTGGAGCGAGCCCGCAAAGCGGGCGACATGCCGATCGATGGCCCGCTCGAGCGCAGCGAATGTCGGCGACATTCGGTGCATCCGATGAGCGGAGCCGTACGAGGTATAGCCGCCCGGATAGCTTTTCGCCGACCACCGCCGGCCGGCCGCGTCATCTGCGCTGAGCTGCCGGCACTCGCGCAGGAGCCGCTCGTTGAGCCTGCCGCCGGCAGCGCCAGTCAGGCGCGCCGAATAAACGAGCGTCGGAAAGAGCCTGTGCACCGTCATCGGCGAAGTATAGGAAAACCCCGCCGCCGACGCTCACCCGCAAGCAGCTTTGAGCCGGCTCACTTGACCTTCCGCCACTGCGCCTGAGCCACCGGTGCCGTGAGCGGCAGGTACTTGCCGTCTCGCTCCACCGCCTCCTGTCCCTGGCGGCTCACCACGTAGCGCAGGAACTCCCGCACGAGCGGTTTCACCGAGCCACTCTTGCCAGGATTGGCGAACATGTAGATCTGACTGATGAGCGGGTACGTGCGGTCGTGCACGGTGTCCATCGTGTAGGGAATGCACTGCCCTCCTGTCCGGTCGGAGACCGCGAGCACCTTCAACTGCGGCGGCAACCGATAGGTCGGTGCCGCGATCCAGGCGATGCCATATCGGTCCCCGGCGAGGTCCGCCTTCAGATCGCGGCCCAACGTACCGTTCTTGGCCACGTAGTTGGCGTAGATGCGCAACCGCTGGTTCCACTTGTCGCTGCCCCGAAGAATGTCGTCCGACATCTCCGCCGCCTGGTGATAGCGGAGAGTGAGGCCATACGGGTTGATCGGCCGCTCGGCCCAGTCACCCGTCAGGCCGAGCTGTCCCCAGGTACGAATATTCTGCTCGGGTCCGCGCGCCCATTCCGGATGCCAGCTCGTTCCTTCCCAGCCTCCGGTACGCTCCGCGCCGAAGATGCCGTCGAGTTGCTGCATCGAGAGACACGTCAGCGGATTGTCCTTGCTGACCACGATGCCATAAGCCGGCTGCCAGCCGGTGACATCGTAGGAACCCGTGGCTGCAGTGACGATCAGCGGATCGCGGTTCTCATAGCGCTCATACAGCAACTGCTCCGCGAACGTGATCTTGCGGCCGACGCCGATATCCGCCACGCCGAATACGAGCGCCGGGACGGCAGCGGTGGCGGACTTCATGTGGAGCTCGAGATGCGCGCCGGGCTGATATTTCCGGAAGCCCTCCTCCCAATATTTCCCGAGGTTGCTGTCCTCGATGTAATTGCTGCCCCACATGCGGATCGTCCCGCTCACCTGCTGCGCGGGACGGTACTCGGGCAGTCCGCTGAGATCCCAGCGCCTGGTGTAGAACACCTTCTTCGCCTTGACGACGACGAACTTGGCGCGCGCGGCCTGCAGAGCGAGGCCGTGCGCAACCTTGTCGGCCTGAGCCGCCGCGGGTACGGCGCCCAGCAGCAGGGAAAGCGACAGCAGCGCGCCGGCAAGTCCTGCGGGGGACATCGGGGAATTCGCACGGAATCTCATCTCGGATCGTCCTCTCGCTTCGTTCAATTGAGTTTGTCGAGGTCCCGGGCCGCCGAGGGCGCCAGGATGGGGAGGTAGCCGCGGCCGTCGCGCAGCACGGCCTGCTGGCCCTGACGGCTCAGCACGTATCGCAGAAACTCGCGCAGCTTCGGGTCGGCCGGCTCGCCGGGCGGCCGGTTGAAATACATGGTCACCATGCGCGTGAGCGGATAGGAATGATCCATCACGCTGTCGCGGGTCGGCTCGATGTAAGCCGCTCCGGCCCGCGCGGCCAGCGCGACGGGCCTTACCTCGGAATTGTGATACAGCAGCCCCGCGTAGCCGATGCCATCGGGGTCGCCGGCCATCGCATCGAGCATCCGCTGGCCTCCATCGGTGGCGCCCCCCTTCGAGCCCTCGAGGTCGGCGAATTCACGCAGCGACGGACGCCACAGCACCCGTCCGTCGAATACGCGCTGCTCGAAGAATCTGGCAAAGCCGCGCGAGATGGGCAATCCATACAGATGGACGGGCCGATCCCGCCACGATCCGGTGAGCCCGAGGTCGCCCCAAGTGTGCACCGGGTGCTCGCCGGCGTTCTCAGGCGGGGCGAAAAGGACACGGAGCTGCGCCAGGGTCAGTCCCTTGATCGGATTGCCCTTGTGAACGAAGACCACGAGCGCATAGTCGCGATTACGAACGTCGAAACTACCGGTGACCACGTCGACCCCGGTCGGGGGATAGCCAAACACTTCCTCGAAAGCCGCGGTCTCGGGCGGCCATATCTCCCGCCCCATGAGGGCGAGGTCCCCACGTCCGGTATAAAGAGAGCCGATCGCCGCTGCCGTGCCTACCAGATGATTCTCGAAGCGAACACCGGGCTCGTACTGTTGGAAGCCGCGCTCCCAGGCGCTCACCAGTGCGCCTATGAAGTCTCGCTTGCGGTCATAGGCACCATGCCCCCAAATGCGGATGGTGCCGGAAACGGTCTGCTGCGGATGGTACGGCGGCGGCAGATCGGGGTGGTCCGCACGCGCGGGCGCAGTTGCACCGGCGAGCGCCAGCATCGTCACGACGGCCAGCACCGGGATGAGCCTCATTGCAGGCGCTCGAGTTGCGCTCGCACGCTCACGGCGCTGAGCGGCAGGTACGCGCCGTCACTGGCGAGGATGCGTTGTCCCTGTCTGCTCAGGATGAAGCGCAGGAACTCCTTCACCCGCGGCTGCAGCGGCGCTCCCGGCGCCCGATCGAGAGCCACATCCACGGTCCGCAGCAGCGGGTAGGTACGCGTCTTCGCGCTCTGTGCGGTGAGCCGGTAGCAGGGACTTTGCCCGCTGGCTGCCAGCCGCAGCGGCTTGGCACCCGGATTTCCGGGCAGCGGCGGCGCGAACGCGATCCCATCAGGGTCTCGCGCCAGGTTTTGCAGAACCTCACTCCAGCCTCCCCTGACCGTACGGTAATCGGGATTCCACTTGCGGCTGCCGGCGAGAACCGACCGGCGGACGTAGACGGATGAGATGCTGTTCAGCGCCGGCCCATACACGTGGATCTCACGGTGCGCCCAGTTGCCGCCGAGCCCCAACTCTCCCCAGCGGCGGATGTCATTTCCCCCGCGGCGGTGGTCGGCGGCGAAGACGTCATCGAGCTGCCGCAATGTCACGCAGGAGAGCGGATTTGCCTTGTTGACGAAGAACGCAAGATCGACTGCCGGGCGCCCGGGGCCGTGCGCGGCGCCGAGCCCTGCGTTGGCGATCGCGACCTCGAATGGCGGGTAGTGATGCACCCATTCGAAGCCCATCGTCTCCAGCGGCACGCGAATCTCACGCGCCATGAACGCAATGTCCGCGACATCCATGTACACGGCAGCGAAAGTGGACTCCGGGCCATGGAGGGTGTTCCTGAATTGCACGGCCGGCTGATACCGCCGATACGCTGCCTCCAACTCCTCGATGAGCCGGCCGTCATCGGGGCTGCCCCACACGCGAATCGTGCCGCTCACCTGCGCGTGGGGATGGTAGCGGGGAAGATCGTCTGCGCGCACAGGGTGTAGAGCGCCGGCCCAGACCGCGAGACAACAGACCGAGGTGAAGATTGCGCGGCGCACGGCAGACGGGTCTGGCTCAAGCGCCCAAGGTCAGCGGCCGGGCGCCGGCGCGATCACGCCACACAGTCACGCGCCTTCGGATGTAGCTCGATACACCCGTGTACCCGAGCACGATGATGCCGATGCTTCCCACGAGCAGCGCCATCTGCGCCGGCACGCCCGCCTGCCCGGCGTGGATGGCGATTCCCCACGCCATGATCCTGTTGGCGAGACTGCTGGCGGCGTAAGGCTCGAATCCGAGCACGCTGCCGCTGTAGGGATCGAGATGGAGGAAGCTGACTGCCTGGTGGCTCGGTGCCGAGCGCTCGATGATGTCGAGCTCCACTGGAGAGGCCGGCGACTTGGGAAGAAGCAGCAGCGCCTCCTTCGGATCCGGCGTCACCTGCTCGGCCCGCTGCCAGAGAGCCTGCAGAGTCAGCCGCCGGCCCTGCGCCGCGGTCGGAGCGGCCGGCGCAGGCGCGGGGCTGCCCGGCGCCGAGCCCGTGAGCACCACAATCGCGCGCTGATACCAATGAAAGCTGTCGATCGGCCCCGTGAGCGCACTGACGAGCACGAGCGGACACACCCAGAAGCCCGCGGCTCGATGCATCCGCATGAGCCGTGCGCGGCCGGCCGGGCGCATCGCGAACGTGGTCGCCCAGCGCAGGCCTTTGAGGGACACCGGCCACCAGATGGCCATGCCGCCCACGACGATGATCACCGCGAAGATGAGCGCCACCGTGCCGGCCACCGCATGGTCGGCGGCCGACAGAAACTCCAGCCGGTGCAGATACTCCAGCGCCCCGAAAACGCCGCGGTACTTGTTCAGCTCCCCGACGACGCGTCCGCTGCAGGGATCGAGATAAACGGTGTCGCCGTTCGCGAACCGAACCCATGTGGAGCGCGTGGCGCTGCCCTCGATGCCGACGAGGCGCAAGGCGCCTTGCGGATGAGCGGCTCGCCCGCGGCTGACGAGCTCATCCAGCGGCAGTGGCGCCCGACAGGCCGGGACCGCTTCCAGACTGCGATTGACCGCCGGGTCGAGCTGGGCCTTGAACAGGAGCCCGAGTCCCGTGAGCGCCATCCAGAGCACCACCAGCCCCACGGTAAGGGCGGTCCAGCGGTGCACGGGCAGCACGAGGTTGCGGATCAGAGCTCTCATCCCTGAGAGGAAATATGCGAAAGCGGGGCTGCTTCGCTATAAGCCTTTTGGATTAGCGCTGGATCCGGGCATCTTGCCCGGTCCAGCGCAGCACCACATCCCTGCTTTTTTGCTTTACGCGCCCCAGCAGGCGCTAGGAGGCCCGCTCGAACTGCTGCAGCTCCGTGCTGCCCTTCAGCGCCGAAAGGGATGAGGTGCCGCCGGAGACCGCCTGGGTGACCTCGTCGAAGTAGCCCGCGCCTACCTCCCGCTGATGCTTCGTCGCCGTGTACCCGTGCTGCTCGGCTGCGAACTCCGCCTGCTGCAGGGCTACGTAGGCGGACATTTGCTGGGCCTTGTAACCGCGGGCGAGCTCGAACATGGAGAAGTTGAGCGCATGGAACCCCGCGAGCGTGATGAACTGGAACCGATAGCCCATCGCGCCCAGCTCCCGCTGGAATTTCGCGATGCCGGCATCGTCGAGCTTGCGCTTCCAGTTGAAGGACGGCGAGCAGTTGTAGGCGAGGAGCTTGCCCGGGAAGCGCTTGTGCACGGCCTCCGCGAAATGGCGGGCCTCCTCGAGGTCGGGCTTGGCCGTCTCGCACCATACGAGGTCGGCGAAAGGCGCATAGGCGCAGGCGCGCTCGATCGCCTGCTCGAGGCCGGCCTTGACGTGGAAAAAGCCCTCCGAGGTGCGTCCTTTGGCGGCATCGATGAAGGGACGGTCACGCTCGTCGACGTCGGATGTCAGCAGGTTCGCGGCCTCTGCATCCGTACGAGCCACGACGATGGTCGGCACGTTGCACACATCGGCGGCCAGGCGCGCCGCGACCAGCTTGTTGATCGCCTCCTGGGTCGGCACCAGCACCTTGCCGCCCATGTGGCCGCATTTCTTGGCCGAGGAGAGCTGGTCCTCGAAATGAACGCCCGCCGCCCCGGCGTCGATCATCTGCTTCATCAGCTCGAAGGCGTTCAGCACTCCGCCAAACCCTGCCTCCGCGTCGGCGACGATCGGCTTCAGCCAGTCGATGCCGTCGTTGCCCTCCGCGTGGTGAATCTCGTCCGCGCGCCGCAGCGTGGAGTTGATCCGCCGCACGACCGCCGGCACCGAGTCCGCCGGGTAGAGCGATTGATCCGGATACATCTCGCCGGAGAGGTTGGCGTCCGCCGCGACCTGCCACCCCGACAGGTAGATCGCATCGAGTCCCGCCTTCACCTGCTGCATGGCTTGATTGCCGGTGAGCGCGCCGAGCGCGTTGACGAATGGCTTCTCGTTGAGGTAGCGCCACAGCTTCTCGGCCGTGATCCGCGCGATCGAGTACTCCACCGGGATGGTGCCGCGCAGGCGCACCACGTCCTCCGGGCGGTAGCCGCGCTCGATGCCGCGCCAGCGCGGGCTCTCGCGCCAGGCGCGTCGCAGCTCTTCTGCAGTCGGAAGGGGTCGGGTTGCTGTCATGGTTCGGATCTCCGTCGCCTGTCAGTCGAGCAGGTCGTACGCGGGAAGGGTGAGGAATTCGTCGAACTCGTCCTGCTTGGTCATCTGCTCGAAAAGACGGGCGGCGGTCGGAAACACGCCGTTGAGCAGCCTGCCGGGGCCGACCTCATCGTGGATGCGGTCGATCTCCTCCGTGAGGAGACGGTCGAACCGCTCCGGCGTCACCGGAACGCCGTCGCTGGTGCGCGCCTCGTGATGCAGCCACTGCCAGAGCTGGGCGCGGCAAATCTCGGCCGTCGCCGCATCCTCCATCAGGTTGTAGAGCGGCACGCATCCCGAGCCTCGCAGCCACGCTTCGATGTACTGCACGCCCACACGGATGCAGTTGCGCAGGCCGCCCTCGGTGATCTCACCCTCGGGCACGCGCAGCAGATCCGGGGCCGTCACGTTGACTTCGGCGCGAAGCACGCTCAACTGGTTCGGCCCCTTCATCACGGCATCGAATGCGTCGCGTGCTATGGTCGCCAGGCCGGGGTGCGCGATCCAGGTGCCGTCGTGTCCGGCGTTCGCCTCCCGCAGCTTGTCGGCGCGCACGCGCGCCATCGCCGCCTCGTTCGCCTTCGGGTCATCGCGGATCGGGATCTGGGCAGCCATGCCTCCCATGGCGTGGGCGCCGCGCCGGTGGCAGGTCTTGATGAGGAGGTCGACGTAGGACTGGAGAAAGTGCCGCTCCATGGTGACGCTGGCGCGGTCGGGCAGCAGGAAATCCCGGCGATTGCGGAATTTCTTGATGAAACTGAAGATGTAGTCCCAGCGCCCGCAGTTGAGTCCCGCCGAGTGCTCGCGCAGCTCGTAGAGGATCTCGTCCATCTCGAAGGCGGCGAGAATGGTCTCGATGAGCACCGTCGCCTTGATGGTGCCGCGCGGAATGCCGAGCGCATCCTGGGCGGCGAGGAACACGTCGTTCCAGAGCCGCGCCTCCAGGTGGCTCTCCATCTTCGGCAGGTAGAAGTAAGGACCCGTGCCCGCGCGCGCGAGCGCCTCATGGTTGTTGGCGAGGTACACCGCAAAATCAAACAGCGCGCCGGAAACCGGCTCGCCGTTCACCAGAACGTGCTTCTCCGGCAGGTGCCAGCCGCGCGGGCGCACGATCAGCGTCGCGGTACGGTCAGCCAGCCGGTACACCTTCCCTGTCGCCGCATCCGCGTGAGTGATGGTGCGGCGGATGGCGTCGGACAGGTTCACCTGGCCGCGCACGACGTTCTCCCACGTGGGCGCGCACGAATCCTCGAAATCCGCCATGAAGCAACGCACCGGCGCGTTGAGCGCGTTGATGATCATCTTGCGGTCCACGGGGCCCGTGATCTCCACACGGCGGTCCTGCAGGTCCGCCGGCACGGGCGCGATGCGCCAGTCGCCGGCGCGGACATCCGCCGTCTCGCGCAGGAAGTCCGGCAACGCGCCGGCATCCAGCTCCTGTTGCCGGCGCGCGCGCGCGGCCAACAGCTCCAGGCGCCGCGCATTGAATCGCCGGTGCAGGCTCGCCACCAGCTGCAGCGCGAGCGGCGTCAGAACCTCCGCGGATCCGTCGATCCGCGGTCCCAGGATCTCAACCGGGGAGCCGGCCGGCTCCCGGGAATAGACGAGCTCATCGGGTCTGGCGTTCATGGAAAAGGAGCATACCGCTCCATTTCACACAATTTGACTAAAGAAACTTCACAATGTTAATTTCACAAGATCTTCACGGGGAGGTATCCGTCATGACACCCCTGCTGCGCAAGGGTCACTTCCTCGGCGCCAAGCTTCGCTCCATCCGCAAGCGCAACGGCCTGACGCTCGAGGAGCTGTCCTCGCGCTGCATTCAGCGCGACGCGGCGCATGCGCCGTCGGTGTCGTATCTCAGCATGATCGAAAGCGGCAAGCGCGCGCCCTCCAGTGAAATGCTCGAGCTCCTGGCTCAGGTGTTTCAACGGGACCCGGCTTGGTTCCTCGACGAGAGCGCCGATTTCGAGTTGCCGGCGCCCGCCACTCCCAGCGGCGGCGCCGCGAAGGTCCCGCTCGAGCCGGCGTTCCTCTTCTCCAAGGACGTGTTGCAGGCGGCGATCCCGGAGCTCCTCGCACAGACCGGCACCAGCGGCCGCCAGTTTGCGCATCTTCTGATTCGCTCCCACCAGGAGATGTCGCGCAATGACTTCCCGGATCTCGAGCGCGCGGCGGACGGGGTCGGCGAGCGCAGGTTCCCGCTGTCGGTCGAGGACCTGCAGCGCCTCTGCAGGCGCCACGGCCTGGAGATCCGCTGGTTCGACAGAAAGCCCCTCCTCGCCCGCGACAAAGATCGCGAGGTCCGCAGCATGGTGCGCTCCTTCTTCGAGCCGCCGCGCGTCATCTACGCGAATCGTGCGCTGCAATCGGACCCGGCGCGCCTGAAGTTCGATCTCGCTGCGCATATCGCGCACAAAGTGCTGCACGGCGGGGATGGGCTCAAGTCGGCGCACGCCACGGGCGGTGAGATGGGCGGCAGTCCCGAAGGCGGCTCCGACACCGCCGGCATGAACGCCCAGGACGTATTGCACGCGTGGCGGGACTTCGAGTGCAGTTTCTTCGCCGGCGCGCTGCTCGCCCCGCGGGTCCCGTTCCGGCGCTTTCTAGCCCGTGAGCGCTACCGCGTCGAGCCCGGCACCCGCCTGGAGCTGACACCCGCCGTCATCATGCGGCGCATGACCAAGGTGTCCCCGTATCCCTACTGGCATTTTTTCGACGCCTACCCGCCCGGGTACCTGCGCGCCGTCTATCGCGGCAACGGCATTCCCCTGCCCTGGGGCAACCTCGCGCAGGTGAGCGACCCATGCCCCAATTGGGCCGTCTTTCGCATGATCGACGCTCCGCCCCGGGGCGACAAAGGCTCGCAGATCTCCGTCCTCAGTGACGGCGACCGGTCACTCCTTTATTGCTGCCATTCCCACCGTGTGAAAGACATGGCGGGCAACCCGCACGTTCTGTCAGTCGGCGTGGACCTCGCCCCTGCGTTGGATGCGAACGGCGTTGCAAGTCGCGACGTCATCGACAGCATCTTCGCCGAATGCGTTCACCGCCGCGGCGAAGGGCGCATTCCCAAGTTCGCCACCGAGGCTCTGGTGGCGGTTGCCAACGTCCTCAACATCGCGTGGATCGAAGACGCGCTGCAGCAGACTGCGCGCATCATCTGCCCGCGCAGCTCGCGCTGCCCGCGGCCGGAACGGTGCGAGGGGGCGAAAGCTCGGCCGTCGCGCGCGCGGGAAATCGACGATGTCAAGGAAGAGATACTGGGGAAGGAAATCCCATCGCCGGCCTGAAGGGGCGGCGCCTGCCAATTCACCCGAGAGGCGCTAGCGCATCAGATCCGCAGTCCAGAATGGAGGCAAGCTTCTCGAGCGCATCCGAAAGAATCCCCACCGGTGGAGCGGACAGCGCCAGCCGTACGGCGTTGGGAGCATGACCCGGTGCAACGGCGAAAGCGGATGCCGGAGTAACGGCTATGTTGTGCCGCGCCGCGGCGGCAACGAACGTATCGGCCCGCCACCGATCCGGCAGAGGCAGCCAGCAATGGTAAGCGTGTTTGTTGCCGAACAGTCCGAAGCGGCCGAGCCACCGGCGTGCGAGCTTTTGCCGGGCGGCGGCGTCGATCCGCTTGGCGTCGGTTATCTTCGCGGCGGTGCCATCCGCCATCCAGCGCGCGCAGACGGTTTGCGCGAAAGACGAGGGCACCCACGCTCCGCTGTGAAGCGCCCTGGCGATGTCCTCGGCCAGCCGTCGTGGAGCGATTATGAAGCCCAGAGTCAGCCCTGGTGCAAGACGTTTGGAAAGACTGTCGATGCGAACCACATTCTCGGCCGCGAGCGACTGCAGCGGCCATGCGTTTGCATCCAGAAAGGCGTACACGTCGTCCTCGATCGCCAGGATGCTTTCGGTGCGCAGAATCTCATCGATCTGCGCCCTGCGCACCGACGACATGGTGATGCCGAGCGGATTGTGCAGCGTCGGCTGAAGGTAGATTGCGCTGAGGCCGACGTGCTCGTGCGCCTCGATGAGCGCGGACGGCACGATGCCCTCGTCATCGAGCTGCAACGGAAAGAGCCGGATGCCGAGTTGTTGCGCGATTGTCTTGATGAACGGATAGGTCAGGGCCTCCACTCCGAGCACCTCGCCGCGTCGCACGGTCGCGGCCAACACTGCGGCAATCGCCTGCTTGCCACTGCCTGCGAAGAGCAGGTGTTCGGGAAGGAGCGGCCATCGGGCAGGAGCGAGGAAGGCGGCTGTCGCGCTCTGTAGTGACCGCGTGCCGCGGGCGCCCCCCGGCAAGAAGGCGGCACGCCACTCCTCTTCGCGCCGCATGAGGTCGGCGAGACTTTCCGAAAGCAGCGCCGCCTGCTCCGGCACCGTAGGAAAATTGAGGTCGAGGTCTATGCGGAGTGAGGTCGGCTCGGCGAGCGACGGTTTGACCGTCGATGCCGCAAGGCGCACGAAAGTCCCGCGGCCGATCTCCCCGGATACCACTCCCCGCCTGCCCAGCTCAGCGTAGACCCGCTGCGCGGTGGATACGGCAATACCACTGGAAGACGCGAACTCCCGTTGCGGCGGCAGCTTATCTCCCGGCCGGAGCTTCCCCGTACGTATGTCCGCCACGACGGTGTCGGCGAGCTCACGGTAATTAGTCGATTGCACCGAGTGCAATATATCGATTGCACCGGGCCACGGTCAATGCTCCACTACGCCCCCTACATCAGGGGACTCTCCGCGGAAAAACGTGATGAACACGGTCCGTGCTGAACGGTATCGAGCTTGCGTTCGAGGAGATCGGCAGCGGGCGCGAGGTGCTGCTCCTGATTCACGGCCACCCGTTCGACCACACGATGTGGCAGCCACAGCTCCGACCGATGGCCTGTCTGGGCTGGCGGGTGGTCGCTCCGGACCTGCGCGGCTACGGCGCATCGGCCGGCGACGACGCCGAAAAGGTGACGCTGGAGACCTTCGCGCGCGATCTGCTCGCGCTGCTCGATCACCTCGGGATCGGGCAAGCCGTGCTCGCAGGACTGTCGATGGGCGGCCAGATCGCAATGGAGATCTGCCGGCTGGCGCCGGCGCGGGTGCGAGGAATCGTTCTCGCGGCAACCTTTCCGCAAGCGGAGACGGCGCCCGGAAAGCAGCGGCGCACCGCCACAGCGGAGCGTCTGATGAAGGAAGGGATGGCCGCCTACGCCGCCGAGACGCTTCCGAAGATGCTGGCGGCCCGCTCGATCCAATCCGCACCGGATACGGCCGAGCATGTATTGCGCATGATGCGGGAAACACCCCCGGCGGGTGCCGCGGCCGCCCTTCGGGGCCGCTCCGAGCGGCCCGACTACTCCAGCGTTCTCGAGCGCTTCGAACGCCCTGCGCTGATCGTCGTTGGCGAGGAGGACGCGTTCACGACACGGCAAGACGCCGATCGCATGCATACGCTGTTGCGACACTCGCAACTCCTCTGGCTTCAAGGCGTCGGTCACATGCCCAATCTGGAACAGCCAGAGGCATTCAACTTGGCGCTGTCCGAATCTCTCGTTCAGCGCCTCGCGTGACAGCGGATCAGCCGACGAAGATCGTCGCCGGGTGCTCGATCCGCTCCTTCAGCGCCTGAATCATCGCCGCGGCATCGTACCCATCGACGAACCGATGATCGAACGACGAGGACAGATTCATCATGCGGCGCACCGCGATGGCACCGCCGACGACGACCGGCCGCTCGACGGCGCGGTTGATCCCGATGATGGCGACTTCGGGCGCGTTGATGATGGGCGTGCTCGCGATACCACCCAGCTTACCGAGGCTGGTCAGCGTAATCGTTGACCCGCCGAGCTCCTCGCGCGTGGCCTTGTTGGCGCGGGCCGCCTCGGTCACGCGACGCATCTCGGCGGCGACATCCCACAGCGACCGCAGCTGCGCATCGCGCACGACAGGCACCTTCAGCCCATCAGGCGTCTGGGTCGCAACGCCGAGATGCACCGCGCGATAGCGTACGATGACGCCGCGCTCCGCGTCGTAATGCGCGTTGCACTGCGGAAAATCCTCCAGCACCCGCACCAGGGCGAGCGCCAGGAACGGCAGGTAGGTGAGCGCCGGCGCCCCCGGCTCCAGCTTCGCGTTGAGATGCCGCCGAAGCGACTCCAGCTCCGTCAGATCCACCTCCTCCACGTAGGAGAAGTGCGGGATGTTGCGCTTGGCATCCGCCATCCGCTGCGCGATGAGACGCCGTAGGCCGATGACTTTGATCTCTTCCGTTCCACCCGAAGGCCGTTGCGCCGGAACCGGAACCGCCGCCCGCGTGCCCGGCAAGCTGGTCACGGCTGCCACCGAAGGCTGGCGACCCGCGGATTGCGCGGCCGCATACGCCTCGAAGTCCTGCCGCACGATGCGCCCCTGCGGCCCCGACCCCGACACCTGCTGCAAGTCGATACCTGCCTCTTTCGCCCTGCGGCGGATCGCCGGCGAAGTCAACACCCGCCGGCCGGGATCCGGCACGGCTGCCGAGCTCGCACTGCTGCCGTTGGCGGCAGCGGGCGCCGCCTGGCGCGCAGCGACGTTCCCGACCCGGCCCGCACCGCCACCGTTACCGCCGGCGATTGCTCCTTCCGCGCCTGCGCCAGCGCTTGCGTCGGTCGCGGCCCCGGACGCCGTCTCAAGCACGACCAGCTCCGCTCCCACCGCCACCATGTCCCCCGGCTGCCCCGTCGTCGAGACGATCCGCCCGCTCACCGGCGCCGGCACTTCCACCGCCGCCTTCTCCGTCATCACCTCCGCCATCACGTCATCTTCCGATACCTCATCACCCGGCTTCACCCGCCAGGCGACGATCTCCGCCTCGACGGTTCCCTCACCGAGGTCCGGCAGCTTGAAGACATACCGGCTCATTTTTCCTCCATCACGCGCGTCAGCGCCGCGGCGATGCGCGCCGGCCCGGGGAAATACTCCCACTCGAATGCATGTGGATAAGGAGTGTCCCAGCCCGTAACGCGGGCGATCGGCGCCTCCAGGTGCCAGAAGCACTCCTCCTGCACCGTGGCGGCGAGCTCCGCGCCGAAGCCGCTGTAGCGCGTGGCCTCATGAACGATGACGCAGCGTCCTGTCTTGCACACCGAGCTGCAGAGCGTATCGGTGTCGAGAGGCGCGAGCGCCCGCACGTCGACGATCTCCGCATCGACCTTGGCCAGCCTGACAGCCGCCTCCGCGACATGCACCATCGTGCCATAGGCGAGTATGGTCACATCCTTGCCGGGGCGGACGACCTCTGCCTTGGACAGGGAAACCTTGTAGTAGCCTTCCGGCACCGCCCCCTTGGGATGGGTGCTCCAGGGCACCGCCGGTTTGTGCGGGTCGCCGTCAAAAGGCCCGTTGTAGAGCCGCTTCGGCTCGAAGAAGACGACCGGATCCTCGTCCTCGATGGAGCTGATGAGCAGCCCTTTCGCGTCGTACGGATTGGAGGGCATCACCACCTTGATCCCGCAGACGTGCGTGAAGACGCCTTCCGGGCTTTGCGAGTGCGTCTGCCCGCCGCGGATACCCCCGCCACACGGCGTGCGGATGGTCACCGGCGCGGAGAATTCGCCGGCAGTGCGATACCGCAGCCGCGCGAGCTCGCTCACGATCTGATCGAAAGCCGGATAGATGTAATCGGCGAACTGAATCTCGGCGACCGGCTTCAGCCCATTCACACCCATGCCGATGGCCGCCGCGACGATGCCCCCCTCCGCAATCGGGGTATCGAGCACCCGTTGCTCGCCGTACTTGCGCTGCAGTCCGTCGGTGCAGCGGAACACGCCGCCGAAATATCCGACATCCTCCCCCAATACCACCACGCGCGGATCACGCTCCATCATGATGTCCATCGCGGAGTTGAGGGCCTGGACCATGTTCATGTGCGCCATGGCTCAGCCCTCCTTGGCCACGGCGGCGGAGCGGGCCTCGAGGCTCTTCTCCTCCCCGGATCCCTTGGCCGGCTGCATCGCCGCCAGCGCCCTGAGCTCCTCGCGCTGGCGCACCAGGTGCGGTGGCATCTCGTGGAAGACGTCCTCGAACATCGTGGCCGGATCGAGCCTCGGCCCTTCCGTCAGAGTGCCGAAGCCCGCGGCCTCCTTCCAACAGGCGATCACGTGCGCCTCGAGCTGCTTCTCGAGCGCCGTGTGGCGCTCTTCCGACCATTCGCCGAGGCCGATCAGGTGTTGCTTCAGACGGGAGATGGGATCGCCGAGCGGCCAGGCGGTCCATTCCTCCTTCGGCCGGTAACGCGAAGGGTCATCGCTGGTCGAGTGCGCCCCCGCGCGGTAGGTGACGTGCTCGATGAGCGTCGGACCGCCGCTCTGGCGCGCGCGCTCCGCGGCCCACCGGGTAACGCCATAGACCGCGAGAAAATCATTGCCGTCGACGCGCACCCCGGGAATGCCGTATCCCGGCCCGTACTCCGCGAAGGTACGGCGCTCCCCGCCCGCGAATCCCTGGAAAGTCGAGATCGCCCATTGATTGTTGACGATGTTGAGGATCACCGGCGCCTGGTAGACGGACGCGAACGTCATGCCGTGGTGGAAGTCCGCCTCCGCGCTCGCGCCCTCGCCGATCCACGCCGCGGCGATGCGATCCTCGCCCTTGATGGCCGCGGCCATCGCCCAGCCCACCGCCTGTGGGAACTGCGTGGCGAGATTCCCCGAGATCGAGAAGATGTTGCCTGCCCCCCAGTGATACATGATGGGCATCTGCCGCCCGCGGCAGGTGTCGCGGGTGTTCGACAGGCACTGGCACATCAGATCGACGAGGCTCCGCCCCCGGACGATGAACAGCCCCTGGTTGCGGTACGACGGAAAGAGCATGTCGCCCGGTTGCAGCGCCATCCCTTGGGCGACCGATACGGCTTCCTCGCCGGTCGATTTCATGTAGAAGGAAATCCGCCCCTGCCGCTGCATCCGCTGCATGCGGTCGTCGAAGATGCGCGTGAGCAGCATGTGCCGCAGGGCGACCTGCAGCTCCTCCGGCTCGAGGTGCGGGTTCCACGGCCCCTGGGCGCGCCCGTCGTCATCGAGCACGCGCACCATCTCGCGGCCGAGATTCTCTAGCTCGCGAGCGGGAGCCTTGGCATCCGGGCGGGCTACGGTACCGGCCGGCGTGAGGGTCACATAGGAGAAATCCGGCTTCTCACCCGGGCGGGCCGGTGGATGGGGGACGTGCAGACGCGACCGTTGGGCCATCGGGAACGAGCCTTTTCGCCACCGCCAGAGTCTGGCGCGGTGGGAATTTTACAGCCCCGAAGGCGCAATGCGCGTTCCAATCGGTTCGCAATTCAGGGAGATGCCGCAATGAAGATGCCAGAGGAGGGGTCGGGGCGGGCCCGAAGGGGTGTGGGATCCCCCGCCCCCCATACCTATCAGGCTGGCCGGAGCCTGCTCGAACCGGGACTGGCTCGAGCCCGGAGCCGACCTCGCGACCGGGGAGGCCCTTGGGATTGCGCGGGAATATCAACACGCAAACACCCTGCCGGACGCTTGCTGAGCGTCGGCTGCCCGCGATGGTCAGGAATGGGCGGTTTTGCACCTTGCGTTGAATCGCCTCCTCCACCCGTGCCTTGACCTCATCCGGGAATGCCGTCGGATCGAACGTCTCGGCGCTCTGCTGCTCGATGAGCTGGCGCGCCAGCTTCAGCTCCGCATCGCGCACCTTCGCGCTCTCGCGCAGCGCGGTGACGAAGAGAGTGAAAGGCTTGGCGCCGCCCTGGTCCGGCGCGAGATAGCATGTCCTCTCGAAGTACACCGGATCGACGGCGGCGAGCGGCACGAACTTCGAGACATCGATACTGTGGGTACCGGCTTCCTCCAACGCCTGCAACTCCTGCGGATCGAACATCACGTACCGGTCTTTGGCGAACTCATAACCCTTGACGATCTCCTCACGGTGCACCACCTTCTGCTCCTCGAGGCAAACATGCTGCTGCTTCAGGCGCGAGCCGTCCTTCGCATGGAGCAGGTGAAAGCGCAGCCGTTCGGAGCTGACGGCCGCCGAGTAAAGCTTCACCGGCATCGCCACCAGGCCGAAAGCGATGGTGAGGGATGCTGATCGATCGCGCCGCCATACCCGAGGTCGACAAGTTCTGCGCCACAGCAACGCATAAGGTTTAAAGTACGCCCATGAGCGCTCCCAGGAACACCCGGCCGGCCGGACCGGCGCGCGTGCGTGTCGGCCGCGAGGTGGCGGGGCGGGGCGGCAAGGGCGTCTCCGTGATCTCGGGCCTGCCGCTTGCCGCCGCGGACCTCGAGGCGCTGGCCAGCCGGCTGAAGAGACTCTGCGGCGCGGGAGGCGCCGTCCGGGACCGGGTCATCGAGATCCAGGGCGAGCACCGCGACCGGCTGGTCGCGGAGCTTTGCCGGCTAGGCTACGACGCCAAGCGGTCGGGCGGCTGAGGCCACGGTGACGGAGAGCCGGAACCTGCGCATAATGTAGGAGTTTGCAATGAGCATCACCCAGGCAGAGCACAACGTGTCGAAAAAGCAGCCAATACCAAGCCGGACACGAACCGGGGACGCCCTGCTGTTCGCCCGCAATTTCTTCCGCCACCCGCGCATGCTCGGCTCCATCGTTCCGAGCTCGCGGTTCCTCATCCGGCAGCTGCTCGCCCCCATCGACTGGAGCGCGGCGCGAGTGATCGTCGAGTACGGGCCCGGGGTCGGCTGCATCACCGCCGAGATCCTGCGGC
>JAGWPE010000160.1 GCA_028870635.1 Gammaproteobacteria bacterium
CAGCGCTATCCGCAGCTGATGGAGATGACCGATCTCGGACGCTTCACGGCGCGGCTCGCCGGCCGGCTCTCCGGCGGCATGAAGCAGAAGCTGGGGCTCGCCTGCGCGCTGGTGCGCTCGCCGGAGCTGCTGCTTCTCGATGAGCCGACGGTAGGAGTCGACCCACTCTCTCGCAGGGAGCTGTGGGACATCGTGCATCACCTGGTCGATGAGCAGGGGCTGACGGTGTTGATGAGCACGTCCTACCTCGATGAGGCCGAGCGGGCCAATCATGTGCTCGTGCTGCACGAAGGCCGTGTGCTCGCACAGAGCCGGCCGGCGGCGGTTACCCGCATGGCGGCAGGGCGGACCTTCGTGCTGACACCGGCGGCCGGCGACAATGCAAGGACTCTGCAGGCGCGCTTGCTCGATGAGCCAGAGACGGTGGATGCCGTCCCCGACGGCGGACGTGTCAGGGTCGTTCACTCCGAGGCCCGCGCCAGCGGTGCTGCAGCGGACGAATCGCCCGTGGAGCCCCGCTTCGAGGACGGCTTCATGATTCTTCTGCGGCGAACGGCCACCCGCGAATCGGTCGCGAGCATCACCCTGCAGAGGCCCCTCGCTGCCGGCGGTGATCGCGTGGCCGTCGAGGTCCGCGACCTCCTCAAGCGGTTCGGCGCCTTCACGGCCGTCAACCGCATCAGCTTCCAGGTCGGGCGCGGGGAGATTTTCGGCCTGCTCGGGCCGAACGGCGCGGGCAAGACGACCACGTTCCGCATGCTTTGCGGCCTGCTGGTCCCGAGCGGGGGAGTGTTGCGGGTGGCGGGCGTGGACGTGGGCCGCGCGGGTGCGGCGGCGCGGCAGCGCCTCGGCTACGTGGCACAGAAATTCTCCCTTTATGGAGCCCTGACCGTCACCGAGAATCTGGAGTTCTTCGCCAGCGCCTACGGGATGCGCGGCCGCGAGCGCCGTGAGCGCATCGATTGGGCCATGCAGCAGTTCGATCTGACCCGGCACGCGCACGCTGCCAGCAGTGAGCTGCCGGGCGGATTCAAGCAGCGGCTCGCCATGAGCGCGGCATTGCTTCACGAGCCTGACATTCTCTTTCTCGACGAGCCGACGAGCGGCGCCGACCCGCTGGCGCGGCGCGCGTTCTGGCGGCGCATCACCGCGCTGGCCGAGCAGGGCGTCACGGTGATCGTGACGACCCACTTCATGCAGGAGGCGGAGTACTGCGACCGGATCGCCATCATGGATGGCGGCGAAGTGCTCGCGCAGGGCACCCCCGGGGAGATTCGCCATTTGGCACCGTCGGTGGCCGGCCGCGAGCCCTCCATGGAGGACGCCTTCATCGCAGTAGTCGAGGCTGCGCGCCGGCGGGAGAAATCCGCAGAGCACGCCGCATGACCCGGAGTGAGGTGGGATTCAAGCTGCGCCGTGTCCTCTCCCTCATCAGGAAGGAGACCCGGCAGATGATCCGCGATCCCTCGACCATCGCGGTCGGGGTCGTGCTGCCGGCCATTCTCATCCTGCTGTTCGGCTTCGGCCTCTCGCTCGATGTCAAGGACGTGCCGGTCGCCGTGGTGCTCGAGGACAGCTCACCTCAGGCGCTCGGCCTCGTCGCGGGATTCCAGCTCTCGCCTTATTTCCACCCGCAAATCGTCCACACGCAGCAGGCGGCAGACCGCTTGATGGCCAGTGGCGCCATTGACGGAATCGTCACTATCCCGATGAATTTCGCGCGGCGCATCGCCGCGGGCGACGCGCGCGTGCAGGTGATAGTTCACGGCAGCGACGCGAATCGCGCGCGCATCATCGAGTCGTACGTGGAAGGAGCCATAGGCGCCTGGAGCACGCGTCAGGACGCCGAGGGAGTGTCGGCGGCGAGCGGCGGTCCGGTCTCCATGGAGAGCCGCATGTGGTTCAACTCCGCCAATGACAGCCATTACTTCCTGGTCCCGGGGCTCATCGTGCTCGTCATGACGCTGATCGGCGCCTTCCTGACGGCCATGGTCGTCGCCAGGGAATGGGAGCGGGGCACTTTCGAGGCGCTGTTCGTCACGCCCGTGCGCAGCGGCGAGATCCTGCTCGGCAAGACGATTCCGTATTTCGGCCTCGGATTGCTCGGGCTCCTGCTGTGCATCGTCTCCGGGAGATTCCTGTTCCACGTGCCGATCGTGGGCTCCCTCGCGGTCCTGGTGGGCGGCTCGATGCTCTACGTGCTGGTCGCCGTCGGCGTCGGCTTGCTGATCTCCTCGTACTTCAGGAACCAGCTGGTGGCGAGTCAGCTCACCATGCTCGCAACCTTCATGCCGGCGCTGATGTTGTCGGGCTTCCTGTTCGACCTGCGCAGCATGCCCTTGGCGGTCCGGGCGATCACCTACGTCCTGCCGGCGCGGTATTACGTGGGGCTTTTGCAGACGACGTTTCTCGCCGGCGATATCTGGACGGTGATCCTGCCGGACGCTGCGGTGCTTGCCGTCACGGCCGCACTGCTCGGCTATGCCAGCCGCGCGGTCACGCACAAGAGGCTGGGCTGAAGCAATGTTGGCGTCGCTGCTGCGCATCATCGCTCTCACCCGCAAAGAGCTCCTCGCGGTGCTGAAGGACCGCCGCGCGCGCAACAGCTTGCTGCTGCCGCCCATCCTTCAGTGCCTGCTCTTCGGTTACGCCGCGACTTACGACCTCAATCACGTGCCCTATGCCCTGCTCGATCAGGACCGCGGCTCGGCATCGCAGGAGCTGCTCGCGAAGCTCGATGGCACGGGGATCTTCGAGCGCGTGGCAAATCTGCAACGCCAGAGCGACATCCGCTCCTACATCGACGACCGCCGCGCGCTGCTCGCAGTGCAGATCCCCAGCGATTTCTCGCGCCGCCTGCGATCGGGCCGGAGCGCGGAAGTGCAGGTCATCGCCGACGGACGCAACTCCAACACCGCGGGGACCGCTCTCGGCTACGTGCAGTCGGCGATCGCGGGCTTCAACGCCGACTGGCGCGCCGATCACGGGCTGCCGCCCCCGCCCATCACGGTCGAAGCCAGGGCGTGGTACAACCCCAACCTGATGACGCGCTGGAACATGATCCCGGGCCTGATCGGGACATTGACCATGATCCAGACGCTGATGCTGGCGGCGATGTCGGTCGCGCGCGAGCGCGAGCAGGGCACCTTCGATCAGCTGCTGGTGACTCCGTTCAGGCCGGCAGAGATCATGGCCGGCAAGGCCCTGCCGTCGATGCTGGTCGGCATCGTGCAGGCGACCGGTGTGCTGCTGGTGGCGCAGCTCTGGTTTCGCATTCCCTTCCAGGGGTCGTTCCTGACGCTTTACGCGGGCCTGGTACTGTTCGTGCTGGCGGCGGTGGGGATCGGCCTGGTGGTCTCCGCGCTCACCCATACCATGCAGCAGGCGATGTTGTTCTCGTTCGTGCTGATCATGCCTTTCGCGCTGCTCTCCGGCCTGACCACGCCGCTGCGCAACATGCCGCTGTCTCTGCAATACTTCACGTTCATCAACCCGCTGCGCTATGCGATCGACATCGCGCAGCGGGTTTATCTGGAGGGAGCCGGGATCGGCATCCTGCTGCCCGACCTGTGGCCGCTCGCGGCGATCTCCGCCGCCACGCTGACCGCCGCCTCCTGGCTCTTCAGGCGGTTTTGACGCGCTGCGCGCGGGTCTTAACGGGGCTCGAGGCGAACCCCGACAATGGCGGCGCGAAGCGCGCCGGAGGATGCAAATGGTAATGGGCACTCAACTCACGCTGCGCTCTCTCGCGCTCGCCGCGCTCGGCTGCACGCTGGCCGGCTGCGCCCTGGGCCCGAACTTCGTCAAGCCGAAGCCGGACGTGCCGGCGCAATGGTCGGCAACCGCGACGGGCAACGGCGCCGAAGGGGCCGCGCACGTCAATTCGGAGGGTGCCCGGACGGTTGCATGGTGGTCGGGCTTCAATGATCCGACGCTGACCTCGCTGGTTCGACAGTCGGCGGCGCAGAACCTGAACGTCGAGCAGTCGGTGCTGCGCATCCAGGAGGCGCAGGCGCAGGCCGCCGTCGTGGCCGGCGGTCTCTGGCCCAGCCTGTCGGCGAACGCCTCCTGGTCGCGCCAGCGTCTCAGTACCAACACTCCCAACGGGGCGATCTTCGGCCTGCATTTCCCCGGGCTGCCGCCCACCCTGGTCAATCCCTACGATCAGTATCAGCTCGGCCTCGGCGCCTCCTGGAAGCTCGATCTCTTCGGCACCGAGCGGCGCTCGCTCGAGGCCGCGGGCGCCGAGATGCAGGCGGCCGTCGAGGGCGAGCACGCGGCGCTGCTCTCGATGGTGAGCGATGTCGCGGCGACCTACATCGACCTGCGCGGCGCGCAGGCTCGCCGCGCCATCCTCGAGCGCAGCCTCGCAACACAACGGGATCTTCTGCAGCTCACGCGCGATCGCCGCAATGCGGGATTGACGTCCGACCTGGACGTTCAGAACGCGACGGCGCAGGTGGGTACGACCCAGGCGCAGGTCCCGCTCGCGGATCGGGAGATCACGGTCGACATCAACGAGCTGAGTCAGCTCATGGCGAGACCGCCGGAGGCGCTGCGCGCCGAGCTCGGGCAGGCGCAGCCGGTCCCTCCCGTCCCGCCCGCCGTGCCCATCGGCCTGCCCGCTGACCTGGCGCGCCGCCGGCCGGACATCCGCCAGGCCGAGGCCAGCCTGCACACCGCCACGGCGGAGATCGGCGTGGCCATATCCAACTACTTCCCGCAGCTGACGCTCACCGCCGCGGGCGGGTTCCAGTCGGAAGGACTGTCGCAACTCATCGCGACCGCGAGCCGCTTCGCCTCGCTCGGGCCGGCGATCGAGCTGCCGATCTTCGAGGGCGGCCGGCTGCGCGCGACGGTGCGGCTGCGGCGCCTCAAGGCGAAGGAGGCGGCGGTGGTCTACGCGCAGACCGTGCTTGCGGCGCTGAATCAGGTCGAGGACGCGCTGGCGGCCTATGGCTCCGATCAGGCGCGGCAGGCCTCGCTCGAGACGGCGGCGACGGCGAGCCGCAACGCTCGCCTGCTCGCGCGCCAGAGGTATCAAAGCGGCGTCGCGAGCTTCATCGATGTCCTCGATGCGGAGCGAACCGAGGAGCAGGCCGAGCTGTCGCTCGCGGAGGTGAGGACGGCTGTTTCTGCCGATCTGGTCCAGCTGTACCGGGCACTCGGCGGCGGGTGGCAAGGGCAGGGGCGAGCCGCCGCAATGCCGAGGGCGCAATCCCCTGTTCCAGCCACGTGACACCCGCGCCTCGCGCCGCCGGCGCGCGGTGACTCACCGGCCGTCGCCCGGTATAAGTTGGGCCAGCCAGCGCGCCTTCACAGGAGAGAGCCCATGGCCGGCCAGCCTTTCGAAGTCATCAGTCAGCATCGCTGCTTCGGCGGCACGGTAGGGTTCTATCGCCACGAGGCGGCGAGCACCGCCTGCGCCATGCGCTTTGCGGTCTTCACACCCGAGCAGGCGAAATCCGGGCCGGTGCCGGTGCTCTATTACCTCGCGGGACTCACCTGCACGGAAGAGACGTTCATGATCAAGGCGGGCGCGCAACGCGTCGCAGCCGAGCTCGGGCTCATGCTCGTGGCGCCCGATACCAGCCCGCGCGGTATCAAGCTGCCGGGCGACAGCGACTCGTGGGACTTCGGCGTAGGCGCAGGCTTTTATCTCGACGCCACTTTGCAGCCGTGGTCGCAGCACTACCGCATGTACACCTACGTCACGCAGGAGCTGCGCGCGCTGATCGAGGGGCACTTCCCGGCGGCGGTGGACCGCACGGGGATCTTCGGCCATTCGATGGGCGGGCACGGGGCGCTCACCATTGCGCTGCGCAATCCGGGCCGGTACCGGTCGGTGTCGGCGTTCGCGCCCATCAGCGCGCCGCGCCGCTGCCCGTGGGGACAGAAGGCATTCAGCGGCTACCTGGGCGCGGACGAAGGCCAGTGGGCCGCCTACGACGCCTCGGAGTTGGCCGCCAAGGTGACGGACGGACTGCAGAGGCCGCCCATCCTGGTGGATCAGGGCTTGGGGGATCAATTTCTCCGGGCGCAGCTGCATCCGCATTTCCTGGAGGAGGCCTGCCGCAAATCCGGGCTCAGGCTCACCCTGCGGCGGCACGAGGGGTACGACCACGGGTATTACTTCATCTCGAGCTTCATCGAGGACCATCTGCGGCATCACGCGCGGCAGCTCGGGGTGTGACGCCGGTCTCATTGGACTGCGCAGCCCGAATTGCTGCGTCCCGGAAATCGAACACTCGCCGCCCGGCCGTGAGCGCCCCGGGGTACAAAGAGGAGACGGCGGCGGCGGCGGACGTATACTCTGATGCATGGAAACACTGGCTTCTGGGCACGAGGAGACCGTGCGGCGGATCGTTGCGGACCTCAAGGGGCGGCCGGGGCCGCTGATCGAGGTGCTGCACGCGATCCAGGCGGAGCTCGGGTATGTCCCGCCGGCGGCCGTCCCGCTGGTCGCCTCGGAGCTCAACCTGTCGCGCGCTGAAGTCCACGGCGTCGTTTCGTTTTATCACTACTTCCGCAGTGCCCCCCCGGGGACACACACCGTGAGCGTATGCCGGGCGGAGTCATGTCAGGCCGTCGGGGGAGAGGCGCTGGCCGCGCACGCGCGGCAGCGGCTGGGCGTAGACTTTCATCAGACGACGCCCGACGGGCGTTTCTCGCTGGAGCCGGTCTATTGCCTGGGTAACTGTGCGTGCTCGCCGGCGGTCATGATCGACGGCCGGCTGCACGGCAGGGTGACTCCCGAGCGCCTGGATGCGCTGCTGTCGGAAGCCGATCGCAAGAGGTGATTTTTACCGCATGACTTTCACTGCATATGTTCCCCGCGATGCCGGCGCTCTTTCGCTCGGCGCGGGGGAGGTCGCGCACGCGATCGCGCGCGAGGCAACTGCGCGCGGACTCGAGCTGCAGCTCATCCGCAACGGCTCACGCGGGGCGTACTGGCTGGAGCCGCTGGTGGAGGTGGCAACCCCGCGCGGACGAGTCGCGTACGGGCCCGTTGGCGTCCGCACCGTACCGGAGCTTTTCGATGCCGACTTCCAGAACGGCGGCGCTCACCCTCTGTCGTTGGGTCCCACGGATGCCATCCCGTGGCTTGCGAGCCAACAGCGGCTGACCTTTGCGCGCGTCGGTATCGTCGATCCGGCCAGCGTGGCGGACTACGTGATCCACGGCGGCTATCAGGGCCTGCGCCGCGCGCTGGCGATGAGCCCGGAGGCGGTGGTGGAGGCGATCACCGGCTCCGGCCTGCGCGGGCGGGGCGGAGCGGCCTTTCCGACCGGCATCAAGTGGAAGACGGTGCTGGATCAGCCCGCGGGCCAGAAGTACGTCACGTGCAACGCCGACGAGGGAGACTCGGGCACGTTCTCGGATCGGATGCTGATGGAGGGCGATCCTCTGAGCCTCATCGAGGGCATGACGATCGCCGGGCTCGCCGTCGGAGCTACCCAGGGATACATCTACCTGCGCGCCGAGTATCCGCACGCGCATCGCGCATTGAGTCAGGCGATCGCGGCCGCCTACCAGGCGCGTTATCTCGGCGCGGACGTGATGGGCAGCGGCAGGCGCTTCGATCTCGAGGTGCGGCTCGGAGCCGGCGCGTACATCTGCGGCGAGGAGACCTCGATGCTCGAGAGCCTCGAGGGCAAGCGCGGGGAGGTGCGCGTGCGCCCGCCGCTGCCTGCCATCAAGGGGCTGTTCGGCCGGCCGACCATTGTCAACAACGTGATCACGCTGGCGACGGTGCCGACCATTCTTCACCGGGGGGCGGAGTTCTACGCCGGCTACGGAATGGGCAAGTCGCGCGGCACGCTGCCCATACAACTCGCCGGCAACATCAGGCGCGGCGGCCTCGTCGAGCGGGCCTTCGGCCTGACGCTGCGCGAGCTGCTGTACGACTATGGCGGCGGCTCGGCCTCAGGCCGTCCGCTGCGTGCCGTCCAGGTCGGTGGCCCGCTCGGCGCCTACATCCCGGCCTCGCGGTTCGACACGCTGGTGGACTACGAGGCGCTCGGCGGCATCGGCGCGCTGCTCGGCCATGGCGGCATAGTCGCCTTCGACGACACCGTCGACATGGCGCGGATGGCGCGCTACGCGATGGAGTTCTGCGCGATCGAGTCCTGCGGCAAGTGCACGCCCTGCCGCATCGGCTCGAC
>JAGWPE010000161.1 GCA_028870635.1 Gammaproteobacteria bacterium
GAGGCCAAAGCGGCCGGCCCGGTGGCGCAGCTTGGGGGTGGTGGAGCCAGGCGGGATCGAACCGCCGACCTCTTGCATGCCATGCAAGCGCTCTCCCAGCTGAGCTATGGCCCCACGGGAGGCCGGCGAAGGTACGAAAGGGCGGCCGGACTGTCAAGGAAAATCAGGCCCGGCGGGACCGGCTCGGAGGGCGGCTCTACCGGCCGAGGACTGCCTGCCGGATTGTGTTCCGGTCCGGGCGTTGCGCGTTGCCCCGAGCGTCCCCGGCGCCCGGCTCATCCGCGGCCTCGCGCGCCGCGGGCAGCGACGAGCCGGCCGCCGTCGCCGCGAGACACCGGCAATCCCAACTCCTGCCGTTGTCGCCGGACGCGCACGCTGTCTCCAACTTCGTACGTCTGCCGCCCGAGACATTGCGCGCGGCACCCAAAGCAATCTAACTTAGGTCCAAGGGCTAACCCGCCGCGAGGCGGGGGCGCAAAGCTACCGGTCTCAGCGGGCTGCACGACGGCCAGATGAGACAGCGGGGTTGCCGGCCGAGCGCAGGAGAGAGCGAGGGCCGTCATCCGATCTGCGATCGGCGCGGGAGGTGCGCCGCACGCACGTCGCGCTTCGCCGCCCTGACAATCGTCAAACCATAGTTGGGGAAGGTCAAGCGTATGCAATATTCCAAGCTCAATCGGCCGGCGCGAGTGCGTCAGGTCGCCATCTGCGCGCTCGCGGCGCTATTAACAGGCACCGCGGCGCACGCCGGAACCCGCTGGTGGCGGCTCAGACCGCACATCTCAGGCACGCCCGCGACCACCGATGCGGCCGGGCAGGCGTACAGCTTCACGCCCACCGCCAGCGGACCGAGAGGCTACACGCTCAAGTTCGCCATCTCCGGTAAACCGGCATGGGCGTCCTTCAGCACGGCCACCGGCACGCTATCCGGCACACCAACGACCGCCAACGTCGGCACCTTCTCGAATATCGTGATCAGCGTGAGTGACGGCGTGGCGAAGGCATCGCTCGCCGCGTTCGCCATCACGGTTTCGGGTCCGTCCAACACCGCGCCCACCATCTCCGGCCAGCCGTCCACCTCCGCGACAGTCGCAACCCCTTACACCTTCACGCCGAACGCGAGCGACACCGACGGAGACATCCTGTCCTTCACCGTGCAGAACCAGCCCTCCTGGGCCTCCTTCAGCGCCACCACCGGAATGCTGTCGGGAACGCCGCCCGCCGCCAGCGTGGGGACCTACGCCAACATCGTGATTTCGGTGAGCGACGGCCATACCAGCGCCTCGCTCGCCCCGTTCTCGATCACCGTCAATCCGTCCTCGTCTTCCGGCTCGGGGAGCACCGGCACCGCGGCGGTCAGCTGGACGGCGCCGACGACTAATTCCGACGGCTCGGCCCTGACGGACTTGGCGGGCTATCACGTCTACTACGGCACTTCGCCTTCCAGCCTGACGAGCGTCATCGACGTGGCCAGCGCCGGATCGACGAGCTACACGATCAGCAGTCTCGCGAGCGCCACCTGGTATTTCGGCGTCACCGCATACACCACGAGCGGCGCCGAGAGCGCCATTTCGGCCATCGTGAGCAAGACCGTGCCTTGAGGCATCCGCCGGCGCCGGCGGCGGCCCTCAGGCCGCCGGCGCCCGGCCGAGTGCCGCCTCGATGCGCGCAAGCGAGCGCTGCCGGCCCAAGAGCTCCAGCGTGGCATCGATCGGCGGGGATACCGCCGTGCCGGTGACGGCGACCCGGACCGGCTGGGCGATCTTGCCGAGGCCGGCTCCGAGCGAGGTAGCCAGATCGTCCAGCGCGCCATGTATGGCCGCGGCGGTCCACTCGGGCAGTGCGGCGAGCCGCTCGCGCACGTTGGCCAGCATCTCGCGCCCGGCGCCCGCCAGATGCTTGGCTGCCGCCTTGGGGTCGATCTCCACCGTGTCCGTGAAGAAGAACCGGCTGTTCTGCGCCATCTCCTTCAGGGTCTTCGCCCGCTCGCGCTGGGCGAGGATCACCCCCTCGAGCAGGCGCTGATCGCCGCTCTCGAGCCCGAGCCGGCGCAGCTGCGAGCGCAGGTAAGGCACGATGGCCGCGGGCTGCGCCCGCATCATGTGCTGTTGGTTGAGCCACAGCAGCTTCTCGGGGTTGAACGCCGAGGCCGCCTTGTTGACGTCGCGGATGTCGAACTTGGCGATCATCTCCTCGCGCGTGAACACTTCCTGATCGCCGTGCGACCAGCCGAGGCGCACCAGGTAATTGAGGAGCGCATCCGGCAGATAGCCCTCCTCATCGTACTGCAGGACGCTCACCGCGCCGTGGCGCTTCGACAGCTTCGCGCCATCGGGCCCGAGGATCATCGGCACGTGGGCATAGGCGGGCGGCGTCGCGTCGAGCGCCAGCAGCATGTTCATCTGCCGCGGCGTGTTGTTGAGGTGGTCATCGCCGCGGATGACATGCGTGATCCCCATGTCGCGATCGTCCACGACCACGCAGAAGTTGTACGTCGGTGTGCCATCGGAGCGGGCGATGATGAGGTCATCCAGCTCGGCGTTCTGGAACGTGACCGGTCCGTGGATCAGGTCATCGACGATGACGGCGCCCTCGAGCGGGTTGCGAAAGCGCACCACCGGCGCCACTCCCGGGCGCGGCTCCCGGCGCTCGCGGCAGCGGCCGTTGTACCGCGGCTTCTCCTTGCGCGCGATCTGCTCCTCGCGCATCGCATCGAGCTCCTCCTTGGTGCAGTAACAGTGATAGGCATTGCCCGCGGCGAGCATCTCGCCGATCACCGCCCGATAGCGGTCGAAGCGGTGCGACTGGTAGTACGGACCCTCATCGGCATCGAGTCCGAGCCAGGCCATGCCCTCGAGGATCACCCGCACCGCCTCGTCCGTCGACCGCTCGCGGTCCGTGTCCTCGACACGCAGCACGAACTTGCCGCGGGTCCTGCGGGCGTAGAGCCAGCTGTAGAGCGCGGTCCGCACGCCTCCCACGTGGAGCATGCCGGTGGGGCTCGGAGCAAATCGGGTGACTACGGTCATGGGGCAGGCACGGCAGGTCGTTCTCGCGGGTCGCGCATGGTAGCAAGCGCCCGCCGGCCACGCCAAAATCAGCTGCCGACGCGGCGGATCGGGTCGCGCCCGTCCCAGAACTCGGCAGCCTCGCGCATGCGCTCGAACAAGGCACGCGCCCCCTTCGTCGCCTCGATGAGCTCGATCATCCCGCCCGGATGGTGATCGGTGGCGATATAGGCGAAGCGCATTCCCGGCAGGCTCCCCTGCTGCACCGCCTGCACGCCCCGCCGCGCGAGCTCGGCGAGATCCGCATCGAGCGCCTGGCTCATGACACCCATGTGGTGCATGCCGGTCCCGTGGGCCGCCGCGAACTCGGTGTAGATGGAAGGTGAGTCATCGAGCTGCCGGATGAGCTCGATCTGAAGGTCACCCCAGTACGCGATGGCGATGCTCAGGCTGATGGGCGGCACGGCGCGCCCGCGAAAGAAATATTCGGTGAAGGCGATGTTCTCGAAGAGGAAGAACGGCCCCACTCCCATGACCTGCGTCCAGTGCCCGATCGCACGCTCGAGGTCCGAGACCACGAACGCATTCTGCATGACGGGCCCGAGGATGCGCCTCACAGCCGCGCCATCCAGCGGATCCCGCGCCGCAGCAGCTCGTAGTAGACCGGCGATTCCCAGCTGCAGCGCTCGACCCGCGGGTACTCCTCCATCAGCGGCTGCATGTCATAGCGGCCGCGGCAGTGCCCGAGGGTGAGATACAACACCTCGCCGGCGCCGTGCTCGCGCAGATAGAGCACCGGGCGCGGCTCGTCGGAGAGCCACTCCCGGCGTACGAACTCCCGCGACGCCTTGCCGTTGTAGCGGGTCTCGAGCAGCACGCGGTTCGGCCCGTAGAGCTCCGCGAGATAGAGCTCGTCGGTCACTTTGAACGTGTCGATGCCCCGCACCAGCGGATGCTCAGGCTCGGTCACCCGCACCGCGAATTCCCCGAGCGGCGGATGGGCGATGAAGCGGCTGCCGAGCAGGCGCGTGACGAGCGGCATCGTATCGGGCGCATCGACCTTGCCCTCGCGCGTCCACTCGAGGAGCGAGTTGGTGCCGTGCAGCGCGAGCCAGCGCCGCCCGCAAGCGACGAAATCGACGAGCGCCTGCTGCTGGTCTTCGTCCGGGCGCACATCGCAGGTGTAGGTGATGAGCGCATCCGCCGCCGCGATGGCGGCGAGGTCGGCATAGCTCTCTCCCACGCGAGCCCGGATCCGGTCGTGCTCTCCCAGGAGCTTCAGGATCTCGAGCCGCGCGAAGTCGAAGTCGTGGTAGCGGCCGCCGACGACGAAATAGACATTGATTCTCCCGGCGGCCACTTCCCGTCCCCGCTCGCGCCCGCTACTTCCCGCCCCCGACGTACCGGTCGAGCTCGCGGTGAAAATGGCGCACGCGCTGCTCCTGCTCCCCCCAGAGCGGACCGCGGAAGGCGCGCGAGCGGATGCCGCGCTGCTGGATGGGCAGGAGCTCCGAGTCCTGATCGAGCACGTCGCCGAGATTCGGCTTCTCTCCGATCGGCACGTGCACGATCTGCGGGCGGGTCGCGCCGGTGACATCGATGCCGGCGGGAAGCCCCATCCAGGCCGGCACCGTGTAGTCGGGATCGTCGACGTGCCGGTAGAGGATCATTGTGTCGTAGACGAAGATCTCCGGATCCTGCGGGTGAGGCAGGAAGCGCATGATGAACACGCCCTCCGGATGCATCCCCATCTGCACGTTCGGAAAGAGCCCCGTGGCCCAGCTGTCGGTGAGCTGGCCGTCGGTGAAGCGCTCATAGTGATCGAGGCCCACCCGGCGGGCCCGCTCGCGCTTGGCGCGCTGGACCGCCGCGCGCACCTCGCGCGCGCCGCCCCGGAAGCCCTCCGGATCGATGCCGCCTTCCTTCAGCATGAACTTCAGATACGGATCCAGGCTGTTCTGGTCCGACACCCGATGCGACTTGACGCATATGGGGACGATCATGCGGCTCGCCCCGTTGGGATAGAGATCGTACTGGCTGAAGTCCTCCATCACCGTCTGGGTCTGCGGGTGAACCCAGGGTAGATGATAGGTCTCGTAGAATGCATCGACGCCGGTCTTCCAGTTGGCACGCCAGGTGCTGCGCACGTGATGAACGACGTGCATGCGGTCGATCTGGTAATTCTCGATGTACCCTTGCGGGAGGCCGAGATATTCCGCGAGCGGCGGCGCATTGCCGTCCATGTTGATGAAGATGATGCCGCCATGCGCCTCGCACCGCACCTGGGTGAGGCCGGGCCGATGCGCGATCAGACGCCGGTCGAACGTCTCCTCATCGGTGATGCGCTCGAGAGCCCCGCCGCAGCCGAACTGCCAGCCGTGGAATGAGCAAGTGAAGCGCGGGACGCTGCCCCGCTCGTTCAGGCATACGCGGTTACCGCGGTGCGGACAGACGTTGTAGAACGCCTTGATGCCGCCATCAGCCTGCCGCACGACGACGAACTCTTCCCGGCCGACCTCGAAGACGAAGTAATCGCCTTCCTCGGGGATATCGCTCGTCACGCCCGCGAGCAGCCAGACGCGCGGCCAGAGGCGCTGCCATTCGAGCTCCATGAAGTCGCGCGAGTAGTAGCGCGCCGGATCCGGGACGTCGAGCCCGTCGTCCACCGGCGGCTGCTTCGCCTCGAGCGATTCCCGCGGCGCGCCGAGATTCATCGGCCATTCGGCCTTGTAGTTGACAGCCATCGCTCGTGCTCCTTCCCGGTGCTCAGCGCCCGGGAATCTTGAAGTAATCGGGCATGCCGGCGGGCCAGACGTCCCCGTGCTGGTTGTTGCCGCCATCGACGACCATCACCTCGCCGGTGACGAAGCGCGCGGCGGGAGTCGAGAGGTAGACGGCCGCCTGCGCGATGTCGATCGGATCGCCGAGCTCGTGCAGCGGGTTCGAATAGCGGAACATGTCGGCGTCGCGCCGCTCGTAGGCGTTCAGGCCCTCGGTGTTGATCGAGCCCGGGGAGAGGCAGTTGACCCTGATCTTGAGCGGCGCCCACTCCGTCGACAGCGTCTTCGAGAGGTAGATCACGCCCGCGCGCGCGGCGCAGGTATGAGCCACCTGCGGCATGCCCCGCCAGACGTTCGCGACGATATTGACGATGTTGCCCGGCTGGCCGCGCTCGCGCCAGCGCTGCGCCGCCGCCTGCATCATGTACCAGCTGCCGTTGAGGTTGGTGTCGATGACGGCGAGCCAGCCCTTGACGCTGAAGTCGATGGCGGCCTGCGGGAACTGGCCGCCGCCGTTGTTGACCAGGGTATCGAGCCGGCCGAAGCGCGAGAACGCCTCATCGAGCAAGCGGCTCACGGCATCCGGATCGCGGATGGTCATCGGCACCGCGAGCGCTTCGCGCCCCAGACGCCGGCGTATCCCGTCGGTCGTCTCGTGGAGCTTCTCCTTGCGCCGCCCGCAGACCAGCACATTGGCGCCCAGGCGCGCGCAGACGTACGCAATCGCCCGCCCGATGCCGCTGCCGCCGCCTGAGACGAGGAACGTCTGGCCCGCCAGCACGTCATCGCGATACACCAGCGGGCGGGTGGCCAGCTCCTCGTCGCTGACTCCCCACGAATCGCTGCAATCTTCGGCTGCTTTTGCGGGTACTTTTGCTTTTGACATCGTTGTTTCGCAGTTCTTCTCGGTGTCCGTCAGGTTGCGAGTCCGAAGAGCGCGACGCTCGCCACGTTACGGTTGGGTATGCCGCCCAGGTTGTGAGTCAGGCCGACCGCCGGCGAGCCGAGCTGCCGGTCCCCCGCGCGCCCGAGCAGCTGCAGATAGATCTCATACGCCATGCGCAATCCCGTGGCGCCGATCGGGTGTCCGAAGCACTTCAGCCCCCCGTCGCTCTGACACGGGATGGCGCCATCACGGTCGTATCGGCCCGCCAGCACGTCGTGCGGCGCTCGTCCCTCGTCGGAGAAGCCGAGGTCCTCCATCAGCACGAGCTCGGTGATGGAGAAGCAATCGTGGACTTCCATCAGATCGACCTGCTCGCGCGGACGCTCGAGTCCGGCCTCACGGTACGCTCGCTCGGCAGCAGCGCGCGTCGTGAGCGTGCTGCTGCCGTCCCAGGACTGATGCCCCATCTCGACGCCGTTGCTGGCTGAGAGCTGCAGTGCCTTCAGGGTGACGAAGTCCCTTTTGCCCGACGCGCGGGCGATCTCGGGCGTCGTCACGATCGCGCAGGCGGCCCCATCGCTCACACCGCAGCAGTCGAGCACACCGAGCGGGTAGGAGATCATCGGCGCGGCCAGCACCTGCTCCTCGGTGATGCGGTTGCGCAGGTGTGCCTTGGGATTGCGCGCCCCGTTGTCGTGGCTCTTGCGCGAGATGTGGGCCATTGCGCGGCGCAGCTCCTCCATGGAGTAGCCGTGGCGCGCCGCATAGGCGCTCGCGAGCTGTGCGAATGCTCCCGGCGCCGTGCTCGACGGCAGGTACAGGTCCTCGAACGTCCCTTTGGTGCGCTCGGGCAGGCCGGCGTAGCCGGTGTCCTTGAGCTTCTCGACTCCCATCGCGAGGGCGATGTCGCAGACGCCCGCGGCGACCGCATAGGCGGCTCCGCGCAGCGCCTCCGTGCCCGTCGCGCAGAGATTCTCCACCCGCGTGACCGGAATGCCCGGCAGACGCAGCGTCATCGCGAGCGGCAGGGGCGACTTCCCCGTGCTCTGCTCGTCGAAGAAGATCCCGAGCCACGCGGCCTCGATGCGGTCGCGCTCGATGCGCGCATCCGCCAGGGCCTCCGCGAACGCCTCCACCATCAGATCGTCCGCGCCGCAGCTCCAGCGCTCGCCGAACTTCGAGCAGCCCATGCCGAGGATCGCCACCTTGTCGCGGATACCGTCCGACATCGTTCGCCTCAAGCTCCCGTGGCCTTCCAGAAATAACGGCGGTACGCCCGCTGCCGATCGAAATCCTTGATGCGAAAGACGAACCTCACCGGGGCGCCCACCTCGAGCTCTCCCGGCTCGACGTCGGTGAGCTCCATCAGGAGATTCCCTCCCCCCTCGAGCCCGATGTTGCCGTAAACGCAGGGCGGATGCGGCGTATAGGCCTGCCAGTCCTCGGTGAACGAGCGCACGCGCCCGGCAGTCTCCGCCAGAGGATGGCCGACCTGAGTGTCGGTGCGGCGGCACTCGGGGTTGACGCACACGCGGCTCTTGGGGAACTGGACGGCGCCGCAGGCGGCGCAGCGGCCGCCGACGAACGCCGTCAGCTCGCGATGCTTGCGCCAGGCCACGCTGTGGGCCGTGCGCTGATCGCGCTCCGCGCGCATGCCGAAGTCGGGAGCGAGCAAGCCGCGGTGCGCGAGATAGCGCGTGTAGTGAGGCTCGGGCCTGCGCCGCGAGAGCGCCGCCGCGAGCTCCCGCTGCGCGAGCGCGGCAGCTCCCTCGCCGGCGATGAGCACGAGCGCATCCACGCCCTGGCCGAAGCCGACGAGGAGGAGACGCTCTCCCGGCGCGGCGGCCGCCAACATGGCAAGCAGCAGCAGCAGGGGCTGCGCCGCTCCGAGATCGCCGCAATCCCCGCGCAGCCCCTCCTGCAGGCGCGCGTGACCCAGGCCCGCCGCCTGCGCCACGCGCCTCGCGGTGCCGAGCGGCCCGGGCATGGCGAAGTGGGCGATGGCCGCAGCTGTCGTGTCGGCGAGGGCAAGCGCCCTCCCGATGGCCGCCGGGATGAGTTTCCCGGCCCCCTCGTCGCGCACCCAACGCTCCTCCAGCGAGTAGTCGAAGTCCTCGCCGCTCATCCGGTAGTGATCGACGAAGTCGGCCGAGACATGCGCGGCCGCGCTCAGGGTTGCGAGCGGCTCGCACCCGCCCGGCCGCGGATCGCGCGTGACGAGCAAGGCTACCGCACCGGCGCCGTACTCCATCTCCGCGGCGCTGCCGGGACGCGCCAGCCTGGCATCGCTCGCAATGAGGAGTGTGGCCGCCTCCTCGCCGCAGTGCGCGGCCTGCGCGAGAGCCGTGGTGCCGGCCCTGAGGCTGCCGGTGTGATCGGCGGTGCGCAGGCTCTCAGGCAGATCGAGCGCCTCCGCCGCGAGAGTCGCGTTGCTGCGGTCCGCGAAGGGCAGCGTCGTCGAGGCGAGGTCGAGCGCCGCCGGCAGGCTCTTCTTCGCCTGCGCCATGCAGCGCCTGGCGGCCTCCACCGCCATGGTGAGCGCATCCTCGTCCCAGTTGCACACCGCGCGCTCTCCCGACACGGCCCTGCCGCCAGGGGGCTCGAGCCAGGCAAGCGCCTGCGCGATCCGCGCGCGCTCGATTCTCCATTGCGGCAGGTACAGGCCGCAGGAGACGATGCTTGCCGCGCCGGTCATGTCAGTCAGTTCTCCACGTGCGCATCGAGCACCGGCGGCACGCGCAGAGTCTCCGGGATGCGCTCCGCGCCGATGCGCCGATCGAGCTCGGTGTGCCAGTGATAGATCCGCCGCTCCTGATAGTTGAGCGGAATGCCGGTGAAGCCGCGCGACATCACCGACTCCTGGATGGCGCCGGCGAATTGCAGATCCTCATCGAGGATCCGGTCGAAGTTGGCAATGCGCACCTTCCAGAGGTCCGCCGGCGGGCCGCCGCCCCAGTCCGGCGCGAACCAGTGGCACTCGATGCGCATCGTGGTGTCGGAGAGCGGCCAGAAAAGAAGGAATGGGCAGCCGCTCGGGTCGACCGGGACCACGAGGTTGGGAAAGAAGTTGAACGAGGCGTTGTTGCGCGCAGAGATCGCGGTCGCGGTCTCGATGCGGCGCATGCCGACGGTGCCCGGATCCACCCAGTCCGGACGGCGGTTGGGCGTCACCATCAGCGAGTGGCCGCGGCGATAGAGCGCAATGGTGGTGCCGCGATGGTCGAGGAACCGGTCCACCGTGTTCTGATGAATGGACTTGAGGTGATAGACCTCGAGGAAGGCATCGAGCAGCACCTTGATGTTGCATTGCACTTCGCGCGATTCCTGCGCCACGAGGCGCCACTCCTCGGGCTGGAACTGGCGGAAGTACTCCGCGAAGGGCGCGAAGTGCTCGAGCAGGGGCTCGGCCTGCGGATCCTCGTTGATGAAGATCCAGTTGTAGAACCGCTCGCAGCGAATCTGATTCAGGCTGCGCTCGGTGGCCTCCAGCCCGACGAAGTCGCGCTTGTCGCGCAGGTTGAGCAGCTTGCCGTCGAGCGAGTAGCTCCAGCCGTGATAGCCGCACACGAAGCCCTGCACGCAGCCCTTGTCCGAGCGGACCACCGGTCCGCCGCGATGCCGGCAGGTGTTGTAGAACGCGCGCACGACATCGTCCTTGCCCCGCACCACGAGGATGGGCGAGCCGGTCTTGCGCAGCAGCAGGAAGGAGCCCGGGGTGGGCAGCTCATCCAGGTGACACGCATAGAGCCAGCTGCGCCGCCACAGGTGCTGCCGCTCGAGAGCCAGGAAGGCGGGATCGACGTACCGGCCGGCAGGGATGTCCGGCAGGCGCGGGAAGCCATCGGGCGGGGCGGTGCGCTCCGCCTCGTACTTCATTCCGTCCAAAAATCGCTGCACCGTAGCCGCGTCCACGGGAATCCCCCTTTGGCTCATGCCCGGCCGGATGTTCGCCGGGCCGATCCATTATAGAGAGCCCACCTTGCAAAAGAAACAGGCGTGACTGTTTTTTTAATGTGCTTCGGCCGAGGCCCCGGCCGGCTCCCATTCCAATCACCCAGTCCTGAAAAAAACCGTCATGCTTGTTTTTTGTCGCGCGCGCGCGTAGCTTCTCGCCCCTGATGCGCCTGCGACGACCGAGGCGTCCACTGGTGTGCGGAGTTCCAATTGGGGGGGTTCTACGCGTATGACTGAGATGACCTTCACCGGGCGCCAAGCCCGCCACGAGACCGGGGTTCGGAGCGCAATTGCCGCGGCCGTGCTCGCATCGCTCCTGCCCGCGGCAGGCTACGCGCAGCCGGCCCCGGCGGCCGATCAGAGCACCGCCGCCGCCACGCTGAGCGAGGTCATCGTCACGGCCGAGCGGCGCAAATCCAACCTGCAGAGCACGCCGATCGCCGTGACCGCGCTCGATGCGCAGGCGATCCAGGACGTCGCCCCGCGCACGCTCGCGGACCTCGCGCAGCTCGTGCCGAACTTCTCCGTCAACAAGATCAACGGCTTCAATGCCGCCTCCTTCGCCATGCGCGGCGTGGGCAACACGGACATCATCGTCTACAACGAGCCGCCGGTGGCGGTGCTGATCGATGATTTCGTGATGCCGAGCGTGCAGACGCAGCTGCTGGATCCCTTCGACGTGCAATCCGTCGAGGTGCTGCGCGGCCCGCAGGGCACCCTCTTCGGCAAGAACACGACCGGCGGCGCGGTGATCGTGCGCACCAAGCCGCCCGTCCTCGATGAGACCAGCTTCCAGGTGCAGGGAGAGACGGGCAGCTACAACACCTTCAACGCCCAGGCTGCGCTCAACGTGCCGCTCATCAGCCACCAGCTCGCCCTGCGGCTCGTCGCGAGCCGCGAGCGCGAGGAAGGCTGGATGCGCAACGGCGCGAGCGACAGCATCGGCGGCGTCACCTACACCGGCGACGGGCGGCGCGTGGGCGGAACGGACGTGCTCACCTTCCGCGCCAAGCTCCTCTGGCAGCCCTCGGACATGCTGCGCTCGCAGTTCATGTACGAGGAGCTCGATGACCGCTCACCCATGCCCGCCTCGGTCAACGTCACGCCCACGAACCCCACCCCGGGCACCGGCACGCCCTATTTCGTGTTCGCCCTCCTCGGGCTGCCCGGCCACCTGACCGGCAATCCGCTCGATCAGGCGGGCATCACCGATCGTGCCGGCTATCTCATCGACGCGCAGAACGGCCACCACGTCACGGCCGAGGGCTACCACCTCAACACCGACATCTACCTGGAGCCGGGCACCATCACCTGGGTGCAGGGCTATCGCTCGCAGAACTCGAGCCTGCCGTCCAACTACACCGGCGTCGTCGGGCCGCTCTCGGTGTTCGACGCCAACCGCTCGGATCTGCGCAAGACCTGGCAGGAGGAGGTTCGGTTCGCCTCGAAGCAGATGGGCCCCTTCAACTACGTGGCCGGCCTCTTCTACCAGCACGATGACACCAAGTTCTGCGTGGCGCAGATCCTCGGCATCTACGATCTTTTCGGCGTCCCGACCCCGCCGGGCGCCCAGGCGGGCGGCTACAACAACAACCCGCAGGTTCTCTGCAACGCCCAGCTGGAGAGGTCCGCCGCCGCATTCGGCGAGGCCAACTGGAAGCTCACCTCCAAGACGACGCTCACTCTCGGCGCGCGCATGACGCGCGACAGCAAGGACTGGATCGGCCGGCAGCAGGTCTTCGTGCAGCAGCTGCCCTCGCCCACCGGGGCGTTCGATCCCGCCTTCACCTGGCAGCAGCTCGGCAATCTCATGAACGCGGCGAACTTCGCGGCGTATCCGTTCGGGGTGGTCTCGGACAGCCACACCTGGACCGAGCCGACTTACCGCCTGACGCTCTCGCACCAGTTCACGCCGGACATCTTCGGCTACGGCACGTATGCGCACGGCTTCAAGGCCGGCGGCTACAA
>JAGWPE010000162.1 GCA_028870635.1 Gammaproteobacteria bacterium
CAACTTCTCGGACATCGATTACCTGCAGCATGCCTACGGCAACCAGGTGTTCGGCCGCTTCGATGGCCTCGCGACCCTGAAGCTCTGGACCGATCACCTCAACTGGATCGTGCGCGATGACTACGGCCAGGCGCAGCTCGATCCCTTTGCGGCGGTGACGCCGACGAATCTCGAGCGGGAGAATGTTCTTACCACGGGACCCGATCTCACGCTGCGCCCGACCGATGCGAGCTTCGTGGAGCTCGAGGCCCTTTACCAGCGCATCACGTACCAGACGAGCCCCTTCGACGGGGAGTCCCTTACCGGTTCCGCGGCGGTGGGCAGACGGATCTCGGCTCTGTCGAAGATCTCCCTGGTGGGGCAGGAGCAGCAGCTGCGCTTCGACAACACGACCCGCAACAAGAATTTCGCCCGGCGCGAGCTCTACGGCGACTACGACATCATCGGCGCGCGCACCGCTTTCGATGTCCAGCTCGGCGCGACCCAGGCGGACGACACCGGCTCGTGGACGACGAGTCCGCTCGCCCGTCTGTCGCTGTCGCGCAAGGTCTCGCCGTTCTCGACCGTCAACCTCGGCGGCGGACGGGAATATACCGATGCCGCAGGCGCGTTCAGCGATCTGACCACGGGTGCCGCGGGCGGCATCGTCGTTGGCGGGGTGACCCAGACCACGGCCAACTACCTGCGCAACTACGCCTCCGCGGGTTGGACATTCTCGCGCCTGCGCACTGAGGCCGGGCTCACGGCCCGCTGGGAGCGGGACACTTACGACCGGACATCTGACGTCATCTACGACGTGACCCGTACGGACGTGGAGTTGAGTCTGGGACGAAACCTCACGAGACGCCTCGTCGCGGACGTCGTGGGATCCTACGCTCGCACGCAATATGCGAATCAGCAATTCATGGACCAGTACGGCACGGTCGGTGCCGGCCTCACCTGGCGACCGGGCCGCTGGGTGGAGGTGTACGCACGGTACGACCATTCGTTTCGCCGGCCCGGAGGGCCGCGAGCGGCCGTCGGCGGTGCCGGCTACGATGAGAACCGGGTATTCGTGATGTTGGGGTATCGGCCGCACGGCGCGGCCGATGAGGCGGCTCCCGAAGCCGCGCCGCCGGCCTCTCCGGGGGCTCTTTGAAGCTTCTTTATAACCACTACAAGGTCACAACCATGCCGGTGAGAGCCACTATCACGAATCTCTTTCAGGAAGTCGCGCGCGAGCAGCAGCGCCAGCTCGCGCCGCTCACGGATGATCTGAAACTGCTGAAATGCGGGCTCGACTCGCTGAGCTTCGCGCTCATCGTGGCGCGCCTCGAGGACGCGCTGGGATACGATCCGTTCGACACGGCAGAGAGCTTCCCCGTCACGTTCGGCGATTTCGTGAAACTGTACGAGGCCCGCGCGGTGTAGGCCCATGGCGCTCTGGGACTCCGTTATCGGAGCCGCCGCGAAGCGCGGGGGCGCGCTGATCGGCGCCGGCCGGGCCGTGCCGCTGGCCGCGCTCGCCCAGGTATCCTGCCTCGCCGGCCGCCTCGAGGCATTGCGTGGCCGCTGCGTGCTCATCGCCGTGCGCGATGCTTTCACGGCCGCAATCTTGCTGTTGGAGCTCGACGGGGTCGCGCGCCGGATGGTGCTGTGCACACCGGACTTGCAGCGGGAGCATCTGCCGCACGTCGTCCGCTGCGCGCAGGCGGACGTATGGCTGAGCGACTCGCCGCAGAACGGGCCACCGGCCGGCGTCGAGCTCGACTTCGCCGTCGAGGCCGACGCGCAGCCCGTGCCACTGCCTCCTGGCCTGCAGCGGCCTTTCCACAGGGCCGACTGCCAGGCGGCTACCGAATGGGTGCTCCTCACCTCCGGAACCACCGGTGCCCCGAAGCTCGTCGCGCATACCTTGGCGAGTCTCACGAGCGCCTTTGCAGGGGAACGGGCGCAAGGCGCCGCTCCGGTCTGGAGCACCTTCTACGACATCCGCCGCTATGGGGGACTGCAGATCTATCTGCGCGCGCTGCACGCCGGCTCGCTGCTGCTCGCGAGCGCCGGCGAGACGATCACCGACTATCTGGCCCGAGCGTCGGCCGCCGGCGTCACTCACATCTCCGGCACGCCTTCGCACTGGCGCAAGGCGCTGATGAGCGGAGCCGCGGAGCGCTTCTCACCCGCCTATGTGCGGCTCTCCGGTGAGATTGCCGATCAAGGCATCCTCGATGCGCTGCGGGCGGCGTTTCCGCGCGCAGTGGTGGCTCATGCCTTCGCTTCGACGGAGGCGGGTGTCGCATTCGAGGTCCGCGACGGCCGCGCGGGCTTCCCGGCAACTCTGGTTGGTACGTCCGAGCGAGGCGTCGAGCTCGATGTCAGCCGCGGCACGCTGCGGGTCAGATCGCCCGGGAACGCATCGGCTTATCTCGGTGACGGTGCTCCGCCGCTCGAGGACTCTGAAGGCTTCGTCGATCTCGGAGACCGGCTGGAGCTGCGCGAAGGGCGCTATTACTTCGCTGGCCGCAGCGGCGGCATCATCAACGTCGGCGGGCTCAAGGTGCATCCGGAGGAGGTCGAGGCGGTGATCAACTCCCACCCTGGCGTCAGGATGTCGCTGGTGAGACCGCGGCGCAACCCAATTACGGGCGCGGTCGTCGCCGCGGACGTGGTGCTCGTCGAGGGGGCGGGCGCAGGGTCCACGGCTGACGAGCGGATCCGCAAGGAGATCCTCGACGCCTGCCGCACGACGCTCGCCGCCCACAAAGTGCCGGCGCTCATCCGCTTCGTGCCCTCGCTCGAGATGTCGCCTTCCGGAAAGCTGGTGCGCCCAAGTGCGTAACGTGCTCGTCACCGGCGGCAGCAGGGGGCTCGGACTCGCGATCGCCTCGCGGCTGGCCTCGTGCGGGTATCGCGTCATCGCGCTTGCGCGCAGCGAGACGAAGGAATTGCGCGCGGAAATGGAGCGCACGGCGGCTCTCTCGGGGCGAGAGACGAGCGGTACCGGCAGCGGCGAGCTGCGCTTCCGCGCGTTCGATCTCGCCGACATCGGTGCCATCGGCGCCATGGTGAGCGAGCTGCGCCGCGAGCTGGGGCCTCTTTATGGCCTCGTCAACAATGCGGGCCTCGGCACCGCGGGGCTCCTCTCGATGATGCGCGATGCGGACATCGAGGCGCTGGTGCGCCTGAATACCGTATCGCCGCTCATCCTCACGAAATACGTCGTGCGCTCGATGATGGCCGAGCGCCAGGGGCGCATCGTCAACATCTCGAGCATCGTCGCCGCGAGCGGCTACAAGGCGCTCTCGGCCTATTCGGCCACCAAGGCTTCGCTCGAAGGCTTCACCCGCTCGCTGGCGCGCGAGGTCGGCCAGCTCGGGATCACGGTGAATGCCGTCGCGCCGGGGTTCGTGGACACGGCCATGACGCATACGCTGGGCGAGGCGGAGCGCGAGCAGATCGCACGCCGCAGCGCGCTTCGGCGCATGGCGGAGCCGGATGATGTGGCCGGTGCCGTCGAGTACCTCCTCGGCGAGAAGGCACGCAACATCACAGGCATCATTCTGACGGTGGACGCCGGTAACACGGCTTGAGGCAATCGATGCGACCCGAGACCATAGCCCTGCACGGGGGCTTCGACGGCGACCCGACCACCAAAGCGGTGGCGGTGCCGATCTATCAGACCGTGGCGTACTCCTTCGACAGCGCCGAGCACGGCGCTGCGCTCTTCAACCTGGAGGTCGAGGGCTACCGCTACTCGCGCATCTCGAACCCGACGACCGACGTGCTCGAGGATCGCATGGCGCAGCTCGAGGGCGGGATGGCCGCGCTTTGCGTCAGCTCCGGGCAGGCGGCGCTGCACTACTCGGTGCTCGCCGTGACGGAGGCCGGCCGCAACATCGTCTCCGTGCCGCAGCTCTACGGCACGACACATACCCTTCTCGGCCACATCCTGCCGAAGCTCGGGATCCAGACGAAGTTCGCCGAGTCCGACCGGCCGGAGGCGCTCGCGGCCCTCATCGACGAGAATACGCGCGCAGTGTTCTGCGAGATGGTCGGCAACCCGGCCGGCAATGTGTGTGACATCGAGGCGCTGGCGGAAGTGGCGCATCGTGCCGGCGTGCCGCTGATCGTCGACAACACGGTGCCGACGCCGATTCTCATCCGGCCCATCGACTACGGCGCCGACGTCATCGTGCACTCCCTGACCAAGTTCCTGGGCGGCCATGGGACGACCATGGGCGGCATCATCATCGACAGCGGCAGGTTTCCGTGGACTCGGCACGCCGCGCGCTTCCCGATGCTGACGCAGCCAGACGAGTCCTACCACGGGCTGGTCTATACGGATCACTACGGCCCTACCGCCTACGTTGGACGCTGTCGCAGCGTCTTCCAGCGAGCCATGGGCTCTGTGCTCTCGCCCCTGAGCGCCTTCCTTCTGCTGCAAGGCATCGAGACCGTGGCGCTGCGTGTGGAGCGGCACGTCGAGAATGCCCGCCGCGTGGCCGAGTTCCTGCGCGCCGACCCGCGCGTGGCCTCGGTGAGCTATGCCGGCTTTCCCGACAGCCCGCACTATCCGCTGGTGCAGAAATACCTCAGGGGCAAGACCTGCTCGCTGCTGACCTTCGCGGTCCGCGGCGGCTACGATGCCGGAACGCGGTTCTTTGATGCGCTGAAGCTCTTCAAGCGCCTCGTCAACTTGGGCGATGCCAAATCGCTCGCGTGCCATCCAGCCTCGAGCACGCACCGGCAGATGTCGCCGCAGCAGCAGCGGCTCGCGGGCATCGGGCCCGAGACGCTGCGGCTGAGCATCGGCATCGAGCACATCGACGACATCCTCGCCGACCTCGACCAGGCCCTCGCGGCCGCGGCGCGCGGCTGAGAGCTTCCCGCCATGGCAGCCGACCGTATAGCGCCGCCCGTGCCGGCCCTGTTCCCCGACCAGGGGACCCGCGAGAAGGTGGAGGACGGCCTGACGCGCTCGCTCGCCGCGGCCGCCGAGCGGGTGCTGCGCGGCCCGGTCATGCCGGACATCGACATGGCGCAGCTGCGCCGCGAGCTCGCCGCCTTCGACTTCGCGCAGCCCCGGCCGCTCGAGGAGCTGATCGACTGGGCGATCGGACGCCTCGAGCACGGCACGGTGCACATGACGCACCCGCGCTATTTTGGCCTGTTCAATCCGCCGTCCAACTTCCCGTCGCAATGCGCGGATCGTATCTCCGGCTCCTTCAATCCGCAGCTCGCAAGCTCAGGCTCCTCGCCGGCGCCGGTTGCGATCGAGCAGCACGTGATCCGCGCGCTGGCGCTGCGCGCGGGACTGCCGGCGGATAGCGGCGGACACTTCACGACGAGCGGCTCGGAAGCCAACTACACGGCGCTCATCTGTGCGCTGACGCGGGCGGATGCGCGATTCGCCGATGAGGGCGTGCGCGCCTTCAGCGGGCCCGTGGCGATGTATACCTCGCGCGAGTGCCAGCCCGCCTGGCACAAGATCGCGCACCAGGCCGGCATCGGCCGCTCGGCCCTGAAGCTCATCGCCACCGACGGCAGGGGGCGCATGGACGCGCGGGCGCTGGCCGATGCGGTTCGCGAGGATCGGCGCCGGGGCGCCGTGCCGGTGCTGATTTCCGCGACGGCCGGCACGACGGGCGCGGGGATGGTCGATCCGCTGGAGCCCTGCGCGGCGGTGGCGCGCGAGAACAACATCTGGTACCACGTGGATGCGGCGTGGGGCGGGGCGGCGCTGTGCTCCGAGCGGCTGCGCGCGCAGCTTTCGGGCATCGAGCTTGCGGACTCGCTGACCATCGATGCGCACAAGTGGCTTGCCACGACGATGGGCTGCGGCATGTTCATCGCCCGCGACCCTGCGGTGCTGAGCGAGGCGTTTCGCGTGGGCGCGGAGTTCATGCCGTCGAGCGCGACCAGCATCGATCCCTATCTCAACAGCGTGCAGTGGTCGCGCCGCTTCATGGGCCTCAGGCTCTTCCTGTCGCTCGCCGCGGCGGGGTGGCAGGGCTATGGCGCGCACGTGGAGCGGGCCGTGCAGGTGACCGATTGCGCCAAGGCGCGCCTGCTGGCAAAGGGCTGGAGCGTAGCCAACGACTCGCGCCTCGCGGTGCTGTGCGTGCTGCCGCCCGCGGGCTGCGCGCCGGTGCGCGAGGTGGTGCGCAAAGTGCTAGCATCCGGCCGGGCATGGGTGGCAGCGGCAAAGCTCGA
>JAGWPE010000163.1 GCA_028870635.1 Gammaproteobacteria bacterium
AGCTCAGCTCCAGCGATCGATTCCTGGGCCGTGTCGAGGCCTACGCGAAGTACCGGCCGAGCTATCCGGCCGCCGCCATCGACCTGTTGGAGGCCCGTTGCGGCCTCAGGCACGGCGCCGACGCCGTCGACCTTGGATCGGGGACGGGCATCCTCTCGGCCCTCCTCATCAAGCGCGGCGCGAGGGTGTTCGGCATCGAGCCGAACAGGGAAATGCGTTATTACTCCGACCTCGCCGTCAGCGGGGAGTTTCACAGCGACTCCGGTACCGCGGAGCGCACCCACATGCCGGACAGGTTCTTCGACCTCCTGGTTTCCGGGCAGGCCTTCCACTGGTTCGATCCGCAGAGGACGCGAGTGGAGGCGCTGCGCATCCTGAAGCCGGGCGCCTGGGCGGCGCTGCTCTGGAACGAGAGGCCGAAAGGCCTCGTGCCCTTCCTGGAGGACTACGAGGCGCTACTGCGCCGGTATGCGCCGGAGTACGACGCCGTGACGCGACTGCGCGCGCAGGAGGACGGGATTCATCAGTTCTTCGGGCACGCGCCGGAGCTCGAGACGTTTGCCAACGAGCAGGTGCTCGATTTCGACGGCCTGGCGGGAAGAGTCATGTCCTCCTCCTACGCTCCGATGCCGGACCGTCCGGAGCACGCGCCGCTGATGGAAGGTCTCAGGGAAGTCTTCGACCGCCACCAACGGGAGGACAAGGTGGTCTTTCCCTATCGGACGTTGGTGTATTTCGGCCAGCCGGACCGGCCGGCGTAGGCCGACGCTCAGGCTCGCGTCCACCACGCGTAGAACTCGTCGAATCCGATCGCTCCGTCGCGATTGGTGTCGACCTCGTCGAAGCCGATCTCGCACTCGGCGGCCGTGAGATTCTCATCCACCGACTCCATGAAGCGGATGAATTCCCCGAGCGTCAGCCGGCCGTCCCTGTTGAGGTCGTTGAAATCGAAGGTCTCGCGCAGCCGCCCGCGCTCCTCGGTGCCAGGACGCACGTAATCGAGAGTCGTGCGGTCCTTGTGTGTGCGCTCGCTCATGGGAGAGTGCGCCAGCAATTTTCACACCGGCCCGGTGCCCGGCGCAGCCGCAGGCCGCGGTGGCCGGGATGCTAAAGTAGGTGAATGCCGCTCTCGCTAATCGTGTTCGATCTCGATGGCACGCTGGTCGACAGCGCCGCGGACCTGGCGGCGGCCGTCAACGCCATGCTGGCGGATTTCGCCTGCCAGCCGCTTCCGGTCCCGGAGGTGCGGCGCATGATCGGGGATGGGGTGGCGATGCTGGTCGCGCGGGCGCTCGCCGCGCGGGACTGCCGGCAAGCCGACGCGACGGCGGCCGCCCGGGTCTTCATGCGGCATTACGAAACCGGTGCGACGTTGCGGACGGCCGCCTTTCCCGGTGTCGAGGATGCGCTGCGGGCGCTGAGGGATGAGGGCATACCGCTGGCCGTATGTACGAACAAACCGGCGCGGATCAGCGCCGACATCCTCGGCAGCCTCGGATTGGCACGGTACTTCGCGCGCGTGATCGGAGGAGACTCGCTGCCGTTCCGCAAGCCCGATCCGCGGGTGCTGCAGGCGCTGCTCGAGACATTCGCCGCCAGGCCGGATACCTCTCTCCTCGTAGGCGACAGCGAGATCGATGCGGCGACGGCGCGATCGGCGGGCGTGCCGTTCGTGCTCATGAAACACGGCTATCACCGTGGGCCGGTGGCGGAGATTCCCTGTCGCGCCGCGCTCGATGATTTCGGCGAATTGCCGGTAATGGCGCGCGCGCTGCAGCGTTGAGCCTGCCTGTTCCCTCGGGAAACCGGCGGGTGTATCTTGGTAGCGCTACCTATTTTCATGGGACCGCAATCCGGGCTCCCCGGGGAGAGAAGAATGACGCTACGCAGAGAGTGGCTGATGCCGGCTGTGCTCCTCCTCCTCGCTGCCGCCGCCGGCGCCTCCGAGCCCTGCCGGGCCGCACCGGCGAGTGAGGCGCCGCAGCCGTTCCACACCTTCAGGGTGACCGTCTACATTCCTGTGCAGGTGGTGGAGCGCATGGCGCACGACCCCGCCTGGATGCGCTCGAGCTGGCGCACGATCAGCAGCCGCCTGCACGTCGATCAGGTATTCATCGAGGACTATCGGTCCGGACTGAGCGCCGACGATGCGAGCATCTCGCGGGTGAAACGGTTCTTCGTTTCCCAGGGAGTCGCGGTCGCAGGCGGCATGGCGATGCTGGGCGCGGGGCGCAGCGCCCAGTTCCAGACCCTCGATTACACGCTGCCGCACGATCGCGAGCTCGCAAGCCGCATGTCGGCGCTTCTGGCGCGGCAC
>JAGWPE010000164.1 GCA_028870635.1 Gammaproteobacteria bacterium
CCGGCAATGCATTCGCGTGGACTTCGGATGCGCGGGGAGTACGCAACATCTGGGTGGCCGCGGGTCCTGACTACCGAGCGCACCGCGTCACTGACTACACAGGCGATGTCGGACAGGAAATCACGCATCTGCACTTCTCTCATGACGGCAAGTACCTCGTCTACGTGCGGGGCGGCGACCACGACGCCAACTGGCCCGAGCCGGCCGAGCCTGACCCGGCGGCCGGCCCGCAGCAGCCGCAGATGCAGGTCTGGGTTGTGTCGCTGAGCGGCCGCGCGCCGCGCGCGCTGGGCCAGGGCGACGCACCCGTCATATCGCCTGACAGCCAACACGTCTCTTTCATCCATCTGCCCGAGGAGAGCGTCTGGACGGCTCGGATCGACGGCGGCGGCAAGGCCCAGCGGCTCTTTTTCGATCTCGGCAGGGATTCCGACTTGCGTTGGTCGCCGGACGGGAAGTCACTCGCCTTCGTCTCCGATCGCGGCGACCACGGGTTCATCGGCGTTTATCGTGATGCCAACACGCCGATCGAGTACCTTCTTCCCTCCACCTCGAAAGACCTGGAGCCCCGCTGGTCGCCCGACGGCACTCGGATCGCCTTCGTGCGCACCCCGGGCGACGGCGGCCCGCCGCAATCGGCTCTGAAGTGGCACCCGGTTCCGTGGTCCATTTGGATCGCGAGCCTGCAACAGAACCAAGGCGAGCGGGTCTGGCAGAGCCCCGACACCCTGCGGGGCTCGTTTCCTCAGGAGGGCGGCGATCCGGACCTGCGCTGGGCGGCGGGCAACCGGCTCGCATTCCTGTCCGAAATGGACAACTGGCCGCATCTCTACACGGTATCGGCGACCGGCGGTAAGCCGACGCTGCTGACTCCCGGCCATTTCATGGTCGAGAACGTCACCATGACACCGGACAGGCACTACCTGATATACAACGCCAACACCGGAGCCACACCCGGTGATGACGACCGTCGCCACCTCTATCGCGTGTCAGCCGACGGGGGTACGCCCGTCGCCATCACTCGCGGGGACCACAGCGCTTGGGCGCCTGTATCGACCGGCAATGGCGAGACCCTTGCGTTCATCGACGCCGGACCTAGACAGCCCCCCGAGGTCATGTGGGGAGCCCTCGCCGGTGCGAGCTGGCAAAGCGCCGGCGGCGATCCCCTGCCGGCCGATTTTCCGACCCATCATCTGGTAGTGCCGAAGCTCGTCAACTTCCGCGCGCCGGATGGACTGGCCGTCCAAGGACAGCTCTTCGCCACCCCGGGAGGCGCAGCGCGCAAGCCGGGAATAATATTCGTGCACGGCGGACCGCCGCGGCAGATGCTGCTCACGTGGCACAACATGGACTACTACAGCAACTCCTACGCCGTGAACCAGTATCTGGCGAGCCGCGGCTTCGTCGTGCTGTCGGTCAACTATCGGCTGGGCATCGGCTACGGACATGATTTTCACTATCCCGAGCACTGGGGGCCGACGGGTGCCGCCGAATACCAGGATGTGCTGGCCGGCGCCAGGTGGCTGCAGCACGACCCGCGCGTCGATCCGAATCGCATCGGCATCTGGGGAGGATCGTACGGCGGCTACCTGACCGCGCTCGCGCTGGCCCGCAATTCCGACGTCTTCAAGGCGGGCGTCGACATGCACGGCGTGCACGACTGGTCGATGTTCGCCGGCGACTGGTTCGGCAAGCCGCTCGATCGCTACCAGATGCCGGACATGACGGCGCTGAGGAGAATCTTCTGGCTCTCCTCGCCGGATTCGGCCATCGGGACCTGGAAGTCTCCCGTCCTGCTCATCCAGGGCGATGACGACCGCAACGTGCACTTCCACCAGATGGTGGACCTGGTGCGCCGCCTGCAGCTGCAACACGTGCCCTACCAGGAGATCGTGATTGCGGACGAGATTCACGGCTTCCTGCGGTACCACTCCTGGCTGCAGGCCGACGAGGCGACCGCCGCGTTCTTCGACAGGCAGTTCCTGCAGCGCAAGCCCTGAGAGGTTACACGGCGATCAATGTATGACGGGCAGCGCGGCGAACTGCTCCGCGGCAAGGTCGAGAAATGCCCTGATCTTCGGCGGCATGTGAGCGTGGCTTGCGGCCACCAGGTGCACGGGAAGCGGCGGCGGCTCGAACGCCCGCAGCAACCTGACCAGCCGCCCCGCGGCCAGGTCTTCTCGTCGCGACGAGCGATGCCGGCGGCTGGCCGCTTGCAACCCTGCTCGAGGGCAGCACGGGGTTTGTGACTTCGCCGGACGCGGCAACGCTTCGCATCGATGCTTTGCCTGGCACGAGCGATCCTGCCGCCGGGATGATCCGCGTAGGCGATGAAATCGCAATTCTGGGCATCGATTTCGGGAGCCGCCGGCGCAACCGCGCGAACGGGATCGTCTCAGGCCTCGATGCGAGGGGATTCACGGTGGCCGTGAGGCAGAGCTTCGGCAACTGCCCACAATACATTCAGCGTCGCTCCGTGACACCGGCAAACACCGCCGAAGCCCGAGTCCGCGAGCTCGCATCCCTCGACTCCGAAGCGCACTCGTTGATACGGCGGGCCGATACCCTCTTCGTGGCGAGCAGATCGCGTGCGAATGCCGGGCCGGCCGGAGGCGCCGACATCTCCCATCGCGGCGGACGCCCGGGTTTCGTGCGCGTCGAGGGCGGCACGCTCTCCATTCCCGACTTCCGCGGCAACCGCTACTTCAACACACTCGGAAACCTGATCGGCGAGCCGAGGTCATCGCTCCTTTTCCTGGACTTCGAGACAGGCGATCTGCTGCAACTACAAGGCCTTGCGAGCATGGACTGGGATCCCGCGGCCCCGGACCTCGTGCAGGGCGCGGAGCGCATCTGGCAGTTCCGGGTTGCGCGCGGCTGGTACCGCCCGCGCGCCGCTGCCCTGCGCGGAGCCTTCATCGACTACTCCCCCGTCACGCTACGCACCGGCACCTGGGATGACAGTCGAAGTTGACCCCTCGGGGCGCCAACCAACCACGGGCCGGATCGCGATCAGGCACGAGTATTGCGGGGCCTGCCGGGCACTCGGGGGATACTCGCGACATGGCG
>JAGWPE010000165.1 GCA_028870635.1 Gammaproteobacteria bacterium
CGCAGCAAGCCATGCTCGGCGAAATCGACCATATCTTCACCCGCATCGGCGCATCGGACGACCTCGCCAGCGGACGCTCCACCTTCATGGTCGAAATGACCGAGGCCGCCAACATCCTGCACAACGCCACCCCCCGCAGCCTCATCCTGATGGACGAGATCGGACGCGGAACCAGCACTTTCGACGGACTCTCGCTCGCATGGGCGATGGCGCACCACATCGCGGCACGCGTCAAAGCGTTCACGTTGTTCGCCACACACTACTTCGAGCTGACCGGCCTCGCCGCGGAAGTGGAAGGCTGCGCGAACGTACATCTCGATGCCACCGAGCATGGCGATGGCATCGTATTCCTGCACGCGGTGAAGGAAGGACCCGCGAGCCGCAGCTACGGACTGCAGGTTGCGCAGCTCGCCGGGGTGCCGCGCGATGTCATCGGACAGGCACGACGCTATCTCGAGGCGCTGGAGTCGCAGAGGGATCGGCGGGATGGCGCCTCCGGCGGCGGGCGCGATGGCACGCACGCGCAGAAGGAGCTGCCTCTGTTCCCTTTCCCGGCGGTACCCGAGGCGCCCCCAGACGCGGTGCACGAAGCGCTGAGCGCGCTCACTCCCGACGATATGACCCCCAAGGCTGCGCTCGAAGCCATCTACCGGCTGAGAAGATTGCTCGATCAAGGTTCCTGAAATGATTCCAGTTGGGAATCTGACCGCAGGAAGCCGGCTATTTCTCGCTTCCCTCGTTCGCTGTATGCTTCGAATGGACGGTGATCGCCGCGCTTCAGCGGGTGTTGCACATGCCGAATTTTTCGCCTCGTCTGGACGTGCTGCCTGATGCGCAGCGTCGGCTTTGGGGGGAGCTGTCCGCTGTACCCAATGAGTTCACGCTCTATGGCGGAACTGCTCTTGCATTGCATCTCGGCCATCGCAAGTCAGTCGACTTTGACCTCTTTGGCAGCCGCGCCATTGACGTTTCTTCCCTTGAGTCCGAAGTCCCGTTCTTGGCAGGCGCAACGGTCATTCAGCGTGAGAAGAACACACTGTCGGCCATCGTGGATCGGGGCGCACCCGTGAAGGTGTCTTTCTTTGGTGTACCAAAGCTGCCGCGTTTGGCTCCGCCCCTGACCGCGAAGGACAACGGCCTGCAGGTCGCCTCGCTTCTTGACTTGGCAGGTACCAAGGCATCGGTTCTCCAGGTACGGGCCGAGGCCAAAGACTACATCGATATCGACGCTCTTATCCGCAGAGGAGGAGTGAGCCTACCGTTTGCACTGGCTGCGGCCGAGAGGCTGTACGGAACCTCTTTCAACCCAGAAATCACCCTCAAGGCTTTGTCTTACTTCGACGATGGAAATCTGCGCGAGCTGCCGGCCGACATGAAATTCCGCCTCGCGGACGCCGTAAACAAGGTGGACCTGGCCCATCTGCCGAATGTGGAAGACTTCAAGCCGGATAGAAAACGAGACCAAGAGCTTGGCTTATGAGACCCATACCGGTTACGCCTCAAACTGTAGAAGTGGCACGACGAATCATCTGGTTCGAGGAGCCAGAAAAGGCACTTGCAGACCCGGTCAGGTTCATGGCCTACGCGATGACTTACGCGCACCACAAGGACATGCGGGTGGTTCGACAGTTTGTTTCCGACGATGAGATTAGACAGGCGCTCGATACCGCGCCACCGGGGATAATCGATCCACGCTCATGGGCTTACTGGAACCTCAAAATGGGGCGATTCCCGCCGCCCCCCCTGCGCAAGAGAACATTCGGAGGCGGCCGCTCAATTCACTCGCCCTCGACAATGTCGTTCGAAGAGCGCCGGCGCGCCGCCGTGGAAGCGTGGCGCAAGCTCCGCGAACAGGAGCCGCCGATCGCTATGGAGGAGATGCGTCACCGCGCCGTAGAGGACTGGCTCGCAAAATACGGTCCGAGCAAAAAGCAGTGAGGCGGGCTCAGCCGGACTCTCACGTGAGCGAGAAGCGCCCGTCCCTGAGGAACAGTCCCGTCTCGCGCGCCACCCGCGGCGATACCAGCATCCCCATGTGGCTGACGGGCAGCACGATGTGATCCGTCGCACCCGGCAGGCGCGTCTCGCTGACCCCGACGGTGCCGTCGCACTCCTCCTCGAATCCCGCGAGGAACTGTCCCAGGCCGATCGACTGGCTGCCGGCAATGATTCCGAGCGCGCGACCGAAGGTCCAGCGCCGCTCCCGCGGGCGCAGCAGCTCATCGGCCACCGAGGGCCCCATGAGCGCGCTCACGAACCGCAGCCGCGCGGCCTGCACCGCCGCGCGGCTCTCGAGGCAGGGCGAGCCGAGGAAGACCACCCGGCCGGGAGGCTGCTGCGGGTAGCGCTCGAAGAAGCGGTAGATGATGAGGCCGCCGAGACTGTGGCCCACGAAATGCACCGCCGGCACCTCGAGGGAGCGCACGAAGTCCTGCAGATGCGCGGTGATCTCCTCCATGCCCCACGTGGCCGCGGAGTAGGGGAACGCATGCACCTGCAGGCCGAACTCGCGCAGCAGCCGATGGGCGAGCAGCAGCGATTCGCCGCCGGGCATCCATAGCCCGTGCACGTAGATCACGTGTTGCGCAGCTGCCTCTGTCATGGCGCGGGAGCGGGCGCGGTCATCGCGGCCCGGTCCGCCTCGCCGACACTACAGGAAAATGGGCCGCGCGGCGTGGCCGGCAAGCTATGCCGGCGGCGGCGTGCGCACGCGGATGTGCAGCTCGCGAAGCTGCGCCTCGCCGATTTCCGTCGGAGCATCGGTGAGCGGATCCGCCGCGGTCTGCGTCTTCGGGAAGGCGATGACCTCGCGGATGCTGTCCGCGCCCGTCATCAGCATCGCCAGCCGGTCGAGCCCGAAGGCGATGCCGCCGTGCGGCGGCGCACCGAACTTGAGCGCATCGAGGAGGAAGCCGAACTTGCGCACCGCCTCCTCCGCCCCGATGCCCAGCAGATCGAACACCGTCGACTGCATCTCCTGCCGGTGGATACGCACCGAGCCGCCGCCGATCTCCGAGCCGTTCAACACCAGGTCGTAGGCCTTGGCGAGCGCCTTCTCCGGGTCGGCGCGCAGTGCCGCCGGATCGTCGATCTTCGGCGAGGTGAAGGGATGGTGCATGGCCACCCAGCGCCGCTCGTCCGCGTCCCACTCGAACATCGGAAAGTCGACGACCCACAGCGGCCGCCAGCCCGGCTGCACGAGCTTCAGGTCGTGGCCGATCTTCAGGCGCAGCGCGCCGAGCGCATCGCTCACCACCTTGGCGGAATCGGCGCCGAAGAAGACGAGATCGTTGTCCGCCGCCCCCGTGCGCTCGAGGATTCCGGCGAGCGCGGCATCGCTCAGGAACTTGATGATGGGCGACTGCAGCCCGTCCCGGCCGCGCGCGCGCTCGTTGACTTTGATGTAGGCGAGCCCCTTGGCGCCGTAGCGCCCCACGAACTCCGTGTAGCCGTCGATCTGCGACCGCGGCATCGCGCCGCCGCCCGGCACGCGCAGTGCCGTGACCCTGCCCTTCGCGTCCTTGGCCGGACCTGCGAACACCTTGAAGTCACAATCCCTGACGAGATCGGCGACGTCGGTGAGCTCCAGCGGATTGCGCAGATCCGGCTTGTCGGAGCCGTAGCGGCGCATCACCTCGGCGAAGGTCATCCGCGGGAAGGGATCGGGCAGCGCCTCGCCCAGTACTTCCTGGAAGAAGTACCGCGTGAGTCCCTCCATCAGCTCCATGATCTGCGCCTGAGTGAGGAAGGAGGTCTCGATGTCGAGCTGCGTGAACTCCGGCTGCCGGTCGGCGCGCAGGTCCTCGTCGCGGAAGCAGCGCACGATCTGATAGTAACGGTCGAAGCCGGCGATCATGAGCAGCTGCTTGAAGATCTGCGGCGACTGAGGCAGAGCGAAGAACTTGCCCGGATGCGTGCGGCTCGGGACCAGATAGTCGCGAGCTCCCTCGGGAGTCGCCTTGGTCAGCATCGGCGTCTCGAGGTCTATGAAGCCGTGCCCGTCGAGAAAGCTGCGCATCGCGCGGGTGATCCGATGCCGCAGACGCAAACGCTGGCTCATCACCTCGCGACGGAGGTCGAGGTAGCGATACTTGAGGCGAACTTCCTCGCCGACCTGCTCATCCAGCTGGAAAGGCAGCGGCTCCGAGCGGTTGAGCAGCTCGAGCTCCCCTGCCAGCAGCTCGACGCGGCCGGAAGCGAGATGGGCGTTGACCGTCCCGGCCGGCCGCTCGCGGACCCTTCCCTTGACGCGAATGACGAACTCGTTGCGCAGCCGCTCCGCCTCGCGGAAGACCTCCGCCGCATCGGGATCGAAGACCACCTGCAGCAGGCCTTCGCGATCGCGCAGGTCCACGAAGATGATCCCACCGTGATCCCGCCGCCGGTGCACCCAGCCGGCCACCTCGACCATCTGGCCGATCAGCTTCTCGTCGACCTGTCCGCAATAATGAGTGCGCATAGGGGCCGCGATGTTACGGAGCGCCCGGAGGTGCCGCAACCAGAACCGCCGCGCCCTGCAGCTCGCCTTTGCGCAGCCGCTCCAGCGCCACATTCGCCTCGCTCAGCGGGAAAGGCTCCACGGTCGGCTGCAGCTGCAATTGCCCGGCAATCGCCAGGAATTCCTCGCCGTCGGCCCGGGTGAGATTGGCGACGGAGCTGACGGAGCGCTCGCCCCAGAGGAGCTCATAGGGAAAGCGGGGAACGTCGCTCATGTGGATGCCGGCGCAGACCACCCGGCCGCCCGGGCGGACTGCGGCCAGTGCCGCAGGCACCAGGGCGCCCACGGGCGCAAAAAGAATGGCAGCGTCCAGCGGCTCCGGGGGTGCCTCATCGGAGCTGCCGGCCCAGACCGCGCCCAGCTTGCGGGCGAACGCCTGCGACTCCAGGTCCCCGGGCCGGGTAAAGGCGAACACCCGCCGGCCCTGCGCACGGGCAACCTGCGCCAGCAGGTGCGCGGCGGCGCCGAAACCGTAGAGGCCGAGATTCGTGCCGCTGCCGGCGGCGCGGTAGGCGCGATAGCCGATGAGCCCTGCGCAGAGGAGCGGCGCGAGCCGCGCGGCGGGAGCATCGCCAGGCAGGGGCAGGCAGAAGCGCGCGTCGGCAAGGACTTCCTCGGCATAGCCGCCATCCACCGAATAGCCCGTGAAGAGTGCGGACTCGCAGAGATTTTCCTGGCCGGCGCGGCAGTAGCGGCAGACCCCGCAGGCCTGCGCGAGCCACGGAACGCCTATGCGGTCGCCCAGGCGAACGCGCGCGACCGACGGACCGGCCTCGATGACGCGACCCACGATCTCGTGGCCGGGCGTGACGGGGTAGTGGATGTGGGGCAGTTCCCCGTCCAGAAGGTGCAGGTCCGTGCGACAGACGCCGCAGGCTTCGACGGCGATGCGCACCTGGTGCTCGCCGGCGGGCGGCGGCGCGACTTCCTCCAGACGGAGGGGAGAGCCGGGGGCGCAAAGGCGCATCGCTTTCATTGGCGCTCCTGTGACAACCTCGACCCCGGGCCCTCGAATGCAAAGGGAGTTCCCGGGGGACGCCGTGAATCCGGGCTCGCGCCCGCTCGCCTCATCCCTGGAGGCTCTCTTCCGTCGTCCCTGACTCCAGAAGCCCCCGGGAAATCCCTTTGCACCCGAGGGCCCGCTTCAGATTCAGGCGGCGGGCTTTGCCAGCTCGGGCTTGCGCTCGGGGGCGGGAGGCACGACGACGCCGCAGGTGATGATCATCTTCATTGCGGCATCGACGCTCATGTCGAGCTCGACGATTTGCCGGCGCGGCAGGATGGCGAGCCAGCCGCCGGTGGCGTTCAGTGCGGCCGAGATGTAGACGCAGGCGTGGGGCTCGCCCGTTTTCGCAGTGATCTCCGGGACGTTCTCCGCCGTGAGGAATCCGAGGCTCCAGACGCCTTCGCGGGGATACTCGACCATCACCACTTTGCGGAAGGAGTTCGACTGGGAAAAGACACTCTCGGCGAAGCTCTTCACGCCGCCATAGATGCTGCCGACGATGGGAATGTGGTGCAGCAGCTCCTCACCCCACACCAGCAGCCGCCGGCCGATGAGGTTGGTGCCCAGCAGACCGGTCAGCAACAGCACGAGGATGACGAAGACAGCGCCGAGCGCGGGCAGCGCCAGCGCCATCAGCCCCTGCGGCTGAAACCCGGGTGGCAAGGGGAAGAGCAGCAGCGTCCTGTCGGCCAGATGGAACAGGAAGGTCACCACCCAGAGGGTCGCGATGATCGGCAGCCAGACGAGCACGCCCGCGACGAGGTAGCGCCGCAGCGGCGACCCCTTCTTTTTCGGAGCCGTCTGCCCGGGCTGCAGCGCCGGGCCCGACCTCTGGATGACGGGCGTACTCAATGCCTCACCGCTTCCCGCCGCGCTTGGCGGCCTTCGCGCGTACCGCGGGCTTCGCTTTCGGTCGCGGGGAGCTGGCCCGCGTGCTCGCCTTTGCGGCGGCCGGACGCTTGCGGGAGGCGGCAACGGGATGCTTCCCCGCAGCGGCAGGATGCTTGGACGCCGCGGCGGCTGTGGTCACACTCGGGGTCTTGGGCTCCGACGGCTTCGCGGCACCCTCGGCGGCGGGAGCCTTGGTCTCGGCCTTCGACTCCTCCGCGGCGGGTTTCGACTCCTCGCGCTCGACGGCGAGATTGCGCTTGCCCTCCTTGTCGGACTTGAAGTCGGTCTCGTACCAGCCGCTGCCCTTGAGGCGAAAGACGGGCGCGGACACGAGCTTCTGCAGTGTCCGCTTGCCGCACGAGGGACACTTCACGAGCGGCGGATCGCTGATCTTCTGCATCACCTCGGTGTAGAACTTGCAGCTCTGGCACTCGTATTCGTAGAACGGCATGGCTTTGAGTTATGGATCTATGGGTGGATGACTCGGAGACTCCCCGCGGCCGGCATTATAGCCAACGATCATCCGGCCTCAGGCAGCCTTGTTGAAAACGACCTGTCCGTCACGCGCCGTGGCGCCGATACGGTCCCCGGGGACGAACTCGCCCTTGAGGATCCGTTGCGCCAGCGGGTTCTCGATCTGCTGCTGGATGGCGCGCTTCAGCGGCCGCGCCCCGTACACCGGGTCGAAGCCCGCCTCGCCGAGCAGATCCCGCGCGGCATCGTCCAGCATCAGATCCATGTCCCGCTCCTGCAGGCGCTTCCTGAGGTAGACGAGCTGGATGTCGACGATTGCGCGGATCTGGTCCGTGCCCAGCGGATGGAACACGACGATATCGTCGATCCGGTTGATGAACTCCGGCCGGAAGCTCTGCTGCACGATCTCCATCACCGCGCTCTTCATGCGGGCGTAGTTCTTCTCGCCGGCATACTCCTGGATCACCTGCGAGCCGAGGTTCGAGGTCATGATGATCACCGTGTTGCGGAAGTCCACGGTGCGGCCCTGGCCATCGGTCAGGCGGCCGTCGTCGAGCACCTGCAGCAGCACGTTGAAGACGTCGGGATGTGCCTTCTCGACCTCATCCAGCAGGATCACCGCGTACGGGCGGCGCCGGATCGCCTCGGTGAGATAGCCGCCTTCCTCATAGCCGACATAGCCCGGCGGGGCGCCGATGAGCCGCGCCACGGAGTGCTTCTCCATGAACTCCGACATATCGATGCGCACCAGCGCATCCTGCGTGTCGAAAAGGAACTCGGCGAGCGCCTTGCAGAGCTCGGTCTTGCCCACGCCTGTCGGCCCGAGGAAGAGGAACGAGCCGTTGGGACGGTGCGGATCGGCCAGCCCCGCGCGGGAGCGGCGGATGGCGTTGGAGACGATCCTGAGCGCCTCGTCCTGTCCCACCACGCGCCGGCCCAGGGCTTCCTCCATGCGCAGCAGCTTCTCCTTCTCGCCCTCCAACATCTTCGAGACCGGGATGCCGGTCCACTTGGAGACGACCTCCGCGATCTCCTCCTCCGTCACCTTGTTGCGCACCAGCTGCGGGGCCTTGCCTTCGGCCGCCGCGGCCGCGGCGAGCCGCTTCTCGAGCTCGGGAATGCGCCCGTACTGCAGCTCCGCCATGCGCCCCAGGTTGCCGGCGCGGCGGGCGGCATCGAGCTCCAGGCGCACGCGGTCCAGCTCCTCGCGGATCTGCGCCGCGCCCTGCAGCGTCGCCTTCTCCGACTTCCAGACTTCCTCCAGGTCGGCGTATTCCTGTTCCAGGCCGTGCAGGGTCTCCTGCAGCGCCGTCAGGCGCTTGCGCGAGGCCTCGTCCTGCTCCTTCTTCATCGCCTCCTGCTCGATCTTGAGCTGAATGATGCGCCGCTCCAGGCGATCGAGCACTTCGGGCTTGGAGTCGATCTCCATGCGGATGCGCGCCG
>JAGWPE010000166.1 GCA_028870635.1 Gammaproteobacteria bacterium
CCATCTACGCAGACGCGTTTCATGGCCGGACCTTCGGGAGTGCGCACCAGGACGGTGCAGCCCGCGCAGCCGCCGACGGCGCATGCCATGAATTCCTCGAGAGATGCTTGACAAGGCACGCCGTGGCGACGTGCCACGGCGGCAGCGGCGGCCAGCATGGGGGTGGGGCCGCAGGCGAAGAGCTCGACCTCGGAGAGTTGGGCAGGTGCTAGGGTTTGCAGCCACTCGTCGGCTAGCTCAGTGACGAAACCCTCGTAGCAGCCGGGGTAGCCGGCGCGGCTGGCCAGGCGGCTGGCGATGCCCCATTCGTCCAGCAGGGGCATGCAGGCGATGGCGCCGGTGGGGATGCCGGCTACGACGATGGCGGAGGGGCGGGTGCGGAAGGGGAAGGGGATCTCGGAGCCCATGAAGACGATGGGCTTGTAGCAGCCGTTTTCCGGGACACTCGCGCTCGCGGAAGCGGGCCTCGGCGGTGGCTCGCTGCGCAGGCGGTCGGCGATGAAGACCATGGGCGGGATGCCGACACCGCCGCCGATGAGGACGGGGCGGGGGCGCTCCGGATGCAGGGTGAAGGGCTTGCCGATGGGGCCGATGATGCTGAGGGTGTCGCCGGGCTTGCGGGCGGCCAGGGAGTGCAGGCCGGGGCCGACTACTTTGTAGAGGACTTCGATCCAGCCTTGGGCGGGATCGGCGCGCATGATGGAGAGCGGCCGGCGCATGGGGATCGCCGGGTCGCAGGTCAGGTGCACGAAGCTGCCGGGCTGCGCGTGGGCGGCGCAGATGGGTGCTGCCAGGCGCAGCACGAACTGCTCGCCGTCGTGTGCCGTCTGTTTGATTACGCGTGCGTCTTCGAGGTGCAGCGTACCGCGGGTCTCGCGGGTCATGCCGCGCCTGCGGCGGTAGTCAACACTTCCTCGAGTACCGCCATGCGGACGGCTACTCCGTTGCGGACCTGGTCGCGGATGGCGGATTGTGGGCCGTCGGCCACGTCGGAAGAAATCTCGATGCCGCGGTTCATGGGCTGCGGGTGCATGACGATTGCGTCGGGGCGCGCACCCGACAGACGCTCGAGCGTGAGGCCATATTTGGCGAAGTAGCGGTCCGCGTCGGGGAGGTCGGCCTGGCCCATGCGCTCTTTCTGGATGCGCAGCATCATCACGACGTCAGCGTCCTTCAAACCTGTCTTGAGAGAGGTGTGGCGGGAGCAGCCGGCGAATTCCTCGGGCGCAGGCATCAGGGCGGGCGGGGCGACGATCCGCAGGTCCGAGCAGCCAAGGGCGCTGAACACGTGGTAGTCGGAGCGCGCCACGCGCGAGTGCCGGATGTCGCCCACGATGGCGATGCTCAGGCCCTCGAGTCGCTTCTTGTGTTGCCGTACCGTCAACGCGTCCAGCAGGCCTTGAGTAGGATGAGCAACGTGCGCTTCACCGGCGGAGAGCACGCTGACGTGTGGAGCGACGTTTGCGGCTACCGCTGCGGGCACTCCGGCTTCCGCGTCGCGGATGACCATCGCATCGACGTGCAGCGACTGAAGCGTGTACACCGTGTCGAGCATGCTCTCGCCCTTGACGCGGGAGGAGAGCTGGACTTCGAGGTTGACGACATCGGCCCCCAGGCGCTTTGCGGCGAGCTCGAAGGAGACGCGGGTGCGGGTCGAGGGCTCCGTGAAGAGGTTGGCGACCGTACGCCCGGTGAGTGCCTGGCTGGCGGGCGGCCGCGCGCCGAGCGGCCTGACGAAGCCCTGGGCGCGCTCGAGCAGCCGCTCGATGATCTCGCGCGACAGGCCCTCGAGGGTGATCAGATGCCGCAGGGTGCCGTCGGCGCGTAGTTGCTCTATCACTTCTGACTTTCTCCGCTCTCTCCCGCGAGCCAGCGCTCGAGAATGACCGCGGCCGCCGCGCTGTCGACATCCTCGCGCCGGATCCGCCGCCGGCCGCCGTCCGCGCGCCGCGCCTTGAGTGCAGCGCCCGCTTCCAGCGAGGACCAGCGCTCATCGACCATGCTGACGGGAAGCTTGAAGCGGTGCTCGAGCTCGGTGGCGAACCGGCGGGCAGCCGGGGCGAGCGCTCCCGGCGTGCCGTCGGCATTATACGGTGCTCCGACGACGAGACGCCGGGGCTTGAGCGCATCGATCTCACGCGCAATCGCCGGCCAGTCGGGGCCGGCTCGCCCCACGAATGCTGCGGGACGGGGCGCTGCCGTGCCGGTCAGCGTATCCCCTGATGCGATGCCGATGCGTCTGAGCCCGAAGTCGAAGGCGAGAACGGCCTCGACCGGCTTCTCAGGCATGCCCGGCGACCAGACTCAGCCGGTCGACATCGATGCCGAGGAGCCGCCAGGCGCCGGTCCAGCGCTCCTCGTACGGCAGCTCGAAGACCACGCGCGCATCGACGGGCATCGATGTCCAGGCGTTCTCGCGCATCTCGCGCTCGAGCTGGCCGGACTCCCAGCCTGCATAGCCGAGAGCGATGAAGGCATCGCCCGGACCTTCGCCGCGGGCCATCGCGGCGAGCACGTCGCGCGAGGTCGTCACCTGAATCGTCTCGGACACCTTGTGCGTGTGGTCCCACTGTCCGCCCGGCCGATGCAGCACGAAGCCCCGGTCGGTGTGCACCGGGCCGCCCCGCAGTACCGGCTGAGCGGCGATGTCCTCCGTCGAGGGCTCGAGCTTCATCTGCGAGAGCACGTCCGAGAGGCGCATGGGCAGCGGCTTGTTGAGAACGATGCCGAGCGCGCCGCGATCGGTGTGCTCGCAGATCAGCGCCACCGTCTGCGAGAAGTTCGGATCGAGGAGGGAAGGCATGGCGATCAGCAGGTGGTTGGTGAGGCCGCCGCCGCCCTTCCAGATACCGCCGGCCTCGGAAGACCCCGCGAGCGACCCGAAGCCGCCTGCCGCGCTCTCGCTGCTGTGCTCGCTCATAAGATGCAAGTATGGGGACGGAACGGCGCGGGCTCAAGGAACGGCGCTCAAGGCGCCGCGCTGACCGATCCGGTGGCCAGCCGGCCGCCGACGAACTGCCACTCGTAGACGAAGCGCAGCACCCGGTAGCGATGGGCGAGCTCCGGCGGGAAGGGGTCGAAGGGGCTGGCGAGCTTCAGGATCGTGAGTGCGGCCTGATCGAGCTCCGGATCGCCGCTCGAGCGGCGGATCGCCGCGGTCTCGAGGCGCCCGCTCGCATCTATGGCCACCTCGATGACAGGGCTCGCGTTGCTGCCGGCGTGCCGTGCCGCGGCAGGGAAGTTCAAAGTGCCGATGCGCTCCACCTTGGCCCGCCAGGCGACGAGGTACGGCGCCACGATGGAGGCGCGCGTGTCCGGGGTGACCCAGAGCTCATCGCGTTTCGGCCCGCGCAGCTGCACCGGTCCCGACTCATCGTCTGGCCCTGGCTGGGCGGAAGATTGGTTGTCGAGCAGCACGGGCTGCTGCGCGGACGTCCCGGTGCTGCCTTCGTCGGTCATGTACTGAACGACCGCGCTCCAGCCGGAGGTAGTGAGTATGCGGCGGTCGAGGGAGCCGGCCGCCCGAGCGTCGGCCGACAAGGCGTTGCCGTCCGGTGTCCCTTGCTGTGCCGGAAGGACCGGAGCCTGAGCGGGATTGCGTGGGGTGACGTCATCGCGCGTATTGCCGGAGCCGAGCTGCGTCCGCTGCGCGAGGTAGGTCGCATGGTCGTTGCGATCCGCCGCCGGCACTTCGTCCGAGACCAGCAGCACCTGCAGCCCGGGGGCGCCGTCGTTGGCGGCAATCGGGGATTTGAACGTCAGTCCCAGGATGATGACCCCGTGCAGCAGCGCCACGAAGAAAAGCATCGCCAGCAGGCGGTCCCAGACAGGGGCCCTCCCTTCCCGCAGCATCAGTGCGCGCCGTGCCGCCACCTGGAGCTACTCCGCCGCGAGCCGCCGCTCGATTGCGCTCATGAGCTGGCCGGCGATGTCGATGTGAAACTGCTTCTCGAGCTCACGGATGCCGGTGGGGCTCGTGACGTTGATCTCCGTCACGAAGCCTCCGATCACATCGAGCCCGACGAAGAGCATCCCCTTGGCGGCGAGCGCCGGTCCGATCTGGCCCGCGAGCCAGCGGTCGCGCTCCTCGAGCGGGCGGCCCACGCCGCGCGCTCCCGCGGCGAGGTTACCGCGGTTGTCGTGCGGTTGCGGAATACGCGCCAGGGCGTACGGTATGGGCTCCCCGTCGATGAGGAGCACGCGCGAGTCGCCGGACTCCACGATCTGCGGCAGGTAGCGCTGGACGATGGCGAAGCGCTGGCCATAGTCGGTGAGCGTCTCGAACACCACGCTCATGTTCTTGTCGCCCTGCTCCAGGACGAAGATCGAGCGGCCGCCCATCCCGTGCAGGGGCTTGCAGACGATCTTGCCGTGCTCGCGCAGGAAGGCCTCCATGTCCGCCATGTCCCGCGTGATGAGCGTCGGGGCGCAGCATTGCGGGAACCACGCGGTATAGACCTTCTCGTTGACGTCGCGGAGCCCCTGCGGGCGGTTGACGACCAGCGCGCCCTGCGCCTCAGCTCTCTCCAGGACGTAAGTGGTGTAGATGTACTCCGTGTCGAACGGCGGATCCTTGCGCATCAGGATGCAGTCGAGGTCGCCCAGCGGCTCGACCCGCGGCTCGCCGAGCTCGAACCAGCGCTTCGGATCGGCCTTGACGGTGAGCGGCCGAAGGCACGCGCGGGCAATGCCGTCGCGCAGGGAAAGGTCGCGCTGCTCCATGTAGAAGAGCGTCCAGCCGCGCGCCTGGGCCGCCAGCAGCATGGCTAGCGTCGAGTCCTTGGCGTAGTGAATGGCGGCGATGGGGTCCATGACGACCCCGAGACGGATCGGCTTAGGCATGAGGGAGATGATGCCAGGATCGCCTGATTATGTCCGGCGCCGTCGGGTGCGGGCGAAAAGTCTCCGAAAACGTGACGCGCACGGCATGGCGGGGGGTGGGCCGATATGTTAAAACCGGCAGCGCCTCGTTCCGGAGGTGAAGGGGTCGATGGCGAACCGGCGGACATTGCGTGTAGTCTCCGGCCCGCCAGACGCTAGCCGCCTGGCCTCGCGGCCCGTTGCGGGCCTGGGCGTCTCTCCGGGGCGGCGAGCTCGAGCCTCAAATCTAGTTGCAGGAGTTGCCTGACCGTGACCGGCAGCAACACGAAGCTCCAGGGCCTGAAGGTCCTGGTGATCGATGACAGTAAAACGATCCGCCGCACGGCCGAGACCCTCCTCGCCAAGGAGGGGTGCGAGGTCTTCACGGCTATCGACGGCTTCGACGCGCTCGCGAAGATCGCCGACCACCAGCCCGACATCGTGTTCGTGGACATCATGATGCCGCGCCTCGACGGCTATCAGACGTGCTCGCTCATCAAGCACAACAAGGTGTTTCGCTCGATTCCCGTGATCATGCTGTCCTCCAAGGACGGCCTGTTCGATCGCGCGCGCGGCCGCATCGTGGGCTCGGAGCACTACCTCACCAAGCCCTTCACCAAGGACGAGCTCCTGAGCGCGATCGAGACGCACATCGGGAGATGAAGGCCATGCCGCTGATTCTCATCGTGGACGACTCGCCGACCGAAGTGCACGTGATGCAGAAGGCGCTCGAGAAGCACGGCTACCGTACTGCAGCCGCCGCGGACGGTGCCGAGGGAGTCCGGCTCGCGCGTGAGATGAGCCCGGACCTGATCTTCATGGACATCGTCATGCCCGGCATGAACGGCTACCAGGCGACCCGCGCGCTCGCCAACGATCCGAAGACGCGCACGATTCCGATCATCATGGTGACCTCCAAGGGACAGGAGACCGACCGCATCTGGGGCCTGCGCCAGGGGGCGGTCGACTACATGGTCAAGCCCGTGTCGCCGGACCAGCTCGTCGCCAAGGCCCAGGCGACTCTGGCGCCCTGAGCCGCGCGGCGCCCACATGAGTGAGGAAGAAGTCGCGCTCAGGTCTCTCAGGGATCGCCCCTTCGAGCTGCTGGCGGAGCTCGAGCGCCGCGCGCGCGCGGTATCGGCGCAGGTGGCGCAGGAAGGCGCCGCCGGACGCGAGTGGGTGGGCGTGGCGCTGCGAATGGCGGGAGATCTCTATCTGGTCGCGCGGGAGGAAACGCGCGAAGTATTCGGTGTACCGGCTGGCATGACGCGCGTGCCGGGCGCCAAGCCTTGGATCAAAGGGCTCGCTAACGTGCGTGGCCAGCTTCTCCCGATCATCGACCTGCGCCAGTTTCTCGGCAGCGGCACGACTCCCATCACGCGCAACACGCGCGTCATGGTGGTCAACCATCGCGACATCCCCGCCGGCCTGCTGGTGGACGAGGTGTTGGGCTTCCGGCGCTTCGCGGAAGGCGAGTTCAGCGGCGATGCGCCGCCGACCGTCGCCCGCTGCGAGCGCTATCTCGCCGGCGCGTTCCGGCGCGCGAGCGAGCAATGGCCGGTGCTGAATCTGCGCTCGGTGCTGGAGAGCCCGGCGTTCGCGGAAGCCGCGGCATGAGCAACGCACGCACTCCCAACTCCCCGCGCCCGGGCTCCGCCCTCACCGGGTTGCTGGCCGCCGCAGCCGCCGTCGCGCTGCTGGCGGCGCTCGCCTACTACCTCCTGGCCACCCGTCCCGCGGTGACGGCGGCTCTGCCGTCCGCGGCTGTAGTTTTCGGCCCGGCGGCTCTCGGCGTTCTCGCCGCGCTGCTCCTCGCCGTCGGGGCGCTCATGGCCGCGCGGCTGCACCGGACCGTCGCGGACCAACGCCTCGCCGCCGACACGCAGCGGCAGGAGAACGACCGCAATCAGCAGGCGATCCTGCGCCTCCTCGATGAGCTCTCGAGCCTCGCGGACGGCGACCTCACGGTGCAGGCGACCGTCACCGAGGACATCACCGGCGCCATTGCCGACTCGATCAACTACGCCGTCGACGCCCTGCGGGGACTGGTGACGACCATCAACCAGTCGGCCATCCAACTCGACAGCGCCACGCGGCAGACGCAGGCGCTCTCGCAGCACCTCGCCAAGGCGAGCGGCGCGCAGTCGAAGCAGATCTCCTCCGCCACCGAATCCGCCGCCGGCATGGCGAGCTCCGTGGCCGAGGTCTCGGGCAACGCGGAGCGCGCCGCGGACGTCGCGCGCCACTCGGTGGAGGTCGCCCACAAGGGCGGCGATGCGGTGCGCCGCACCATCGATGGCATGAACACCATCCGCGAGACCATCCAGGAGACTTCCAAGCGCATCAAGCGCCTCGGCGAGAGCTCGCAGGAGATCGGCAACATCGTCGAGCTCATCAACGACATCGCCGAGCAGACCAACATCCTCGCGCTGAACGCCTCGATCCAGGCCTCCATGGCCGGTGAGGCCGGCCGCGGCTTCGCCGTCGTCGCCGATGAGGTGCAGCGGCTCGCCGAGCGCGCGGCCAATGCGACCAAGCAGATCGAGGTGCTGGTGCGCACCATCCAGACCGACACCAACGAGGCGGTCGTCTCCATGGAGCGCAGCACCACCGACGTCGTCGGCGGCGCACTGCTCGCGGAGAACGCCGGCGCGGCGCTCGAGGAGATCGAGCAGGTGTCCAACCAGATCGCGAGCCTGGTGCAGAACATCTCCG